>NZ_KV811371.1:142465-244598 GCF_001813025.1 Pseudomonas sp. HMSC066A08 | reverse complement strand
CCACCGCCAGCCAGGCGCCGAGGCCGAGCACCAGGGATTGCAGGGCGATGCGCAGGTACTTGCTCAGCGCGTTGATCCGCGCCGCGCGCTCGCTGGCCAGGCTCTGCTGGTCGAGGAACGCCTGGTGCAGCCGTTCCCAGCGCCCGCGCATGCTGCCGAGCATGCCCATCGCCTCGATCACCTCGGCGTTGCGCAGGTTGTTGCTGGCCAGTTGGCCGGACTTGATCGACAACTCGCCGGCCTTGGCCAGCGGCGCACGGGTGGCGCGTTCGTTGAACCAGGCCAGGGCCACCAGGGCCAGCGCGCCGGCCAGCGAGAGCAGGCCGAGCCAGGGGTCGAAGAGGAAGATCACCAGCAGGTAGACCGGGAACCAGGGCGCGTCGAAGAAGGCGAACAGCGCCTGGCCGGTGATGAACTGGCGCAGGGTGGTCAGGTCGTGCAGCGCCTGGCTGGCCTCCTGGCCGCCGGCGCGCAGGTTGCGTTCGAAGGCGGCGGCGTAGACCCTCCCGTGCAACTGGCCGTCGAAGCGTTCGCTGACCCGTACCAGGACGAAGCTGCGCAGCGCCTCCAGCGCGCCCATGAAGACGAACACGCCGAGCGCCATCAGGGTCAGCATCAACAGGGTGACTTCGTTGGCCGAGGACAGCACGCGGTCGTACACCTGCAGCATGTACAACGAGGGCACCAGCATCAGCAGGTTGATCACCCCGGAGAAGGCCGCCACGCTGCGCAATGCGCCGCGACTGGCCGCCAGGGCCTGTTTGATTTCGTTGGTAACGCTGGAACCGAGCCTTGCCATCGAGCGCGCTCACTTCTGCCACGACTGCCGCTGGAATCCCGAATGAGCCCGGATGGCACCTCCCTGTGCCGGGCGTTCCCTCGCCGTCAGGCGGCCAGGGCCTGATGCTCCGGCGCCGGGTCGGCGCCGATCAGCTGGATTGTCGGCGGCGCCGCTTCGCCGCCGTGACCGAGCAGCGCCGCGAGCACCTTGCCGGCACCGTCCAGGGCGCTGTGCGCGGTATCCCCGGCGATACCGGCGACGATCGACAGGTCGTTGTCGAGGTCATGCACCAGCTCGATCTGGCCCTTCGGCCCGACCCCGGCGACATCGACGCCGGCAATCGTTTGCGCATACAGCTTGCTGTCGAAGTGCAGGTCCAGCGTCGGCAGCGAGACACCGATGTCCTTGACCACCGGCACGTAGCCGAGGATGCCGCCGACGATGGGCAGGTCCTTGAGGGTCACCTCGTTCCAGCTCAGCAGCTTGACCTCGTTGTAGCTGCCCAGCTCCAGGGTACCGCCGAGATTGGCCACGCCGAGGTTGTAGCTGGGTCCGGCGATACCGTAGAACTTGGCGCTGAAGCCTTCCTTGTCGACCGAGCCGACCACCCCCAGGCCGCCGAGATTGAGCGGCGCCAGCACCGGTACCAGCGGCGCGGTGATCGGATTCAGCGCCAGGGCTGCGGTGACCAACGGAGTCAGCGGCGTCTCGCCGCCGAAGGTCAGGCCTTGCTCGGTGAAGGAGACGTTGATCGGCAGCGGGCCGAGGATGCCGCGGCTATCGGGAATCACGCCCTGGTCGTGATTGCCGCCGAGCAGCGAGCCGATCACATTGACCCCGAGCAGGCCGTCGCTATTGCCGAGGCTTAGCGAGCCGCCCTGGTAGGCGGCGTGGTAGAGATCGTTGGCGGCCTTCAGGCTGTCGCTGCCGAATTCCCAGGCATGGCCGACGGTGGCACCGACGCCCTGCCCCAGGTCACCGACCAGCTTCAGGTAATCCTCCGGCTCGACGCGCCCGTGCAACAGGTCGTCGGCGATCGCCAGCGAGTTGCCGGCCAGCCCGCCCAGCGTGCCGACCGCGGAGCCTAGGGTGTCGAGGGCGTCGCCGGCGATCTCGCCGAGCGTGCCGGCCACCGCGCCGACCGTACCCTCCACCGCCTGCTCCACGCTGGCAACGGCGTCATGCACCGATGTCAGCGCTTCGTGCACCTGCTGCTCCACGGCGTCGACGCTGGACCCCACCAATGTCCTGGCCACGTCCGCCACCGCCGTGACGGCGGTGGCGGCCACCTGCGTCGCGCGCTCGTAGACCTGGCCGAACAGGTTCGCGGCTGCATTGAATAATCCCATCTTCTGTTCCTCGATTGAGTTGTCTCGGTTATCGCGTTTCCGGCGCGGGTCGCTGTTTACCGACCGAACCGGTCACGCGGTTAAGCGCAGTCAGTGAGTTCCGCGAGAAAACGGAACGCGGGTACCTGAAAGTTCATCAGGCCTGGCGACAACTTGTTTTTATTGGAAGACAGGAGCCCCCGAGGGCGAAACCCATTTAATCCCGAGCAGCCCGCAACAGAGCGCTCTCCACCGCTTCGCCTGTTAAGTAGGACTAACATGGGAAAGGCAAATTTGTACCACCACTTAAATCAGTTCAATACTTTGGTTGGGCATACCGACCTGTCAGTTCTGCCAGGTGGATTTCCAAGCCCCTGATTCCTAAACGGATTATTGACGCTTTTAATTAATATCGAATGACGGGCGGTCGCGCCGGCAGCAACTTTGACGAAAATCAGAAATGGAGAAACGGTTATATCCTTATGCGCTACAACGCCGAGCCGCCCTCGCGGCCTATCCAACTCGCGTGCAACTTCGGCAGCGCCCTCTTCGAAGAAGCGAATGACACTTTTGCGTAGCTCATGGGGCACACCCTTATTACGTGAAGCGCATCACAAAATATTGAATCGAACAAACCAGGCGAATTGTTTCCTCCTGGCAAACGGCAGCGCATCGATAATTAACGGCGCGCTCCAACGCCGGGTTATTTCCATGAATCGCTTCAGCCAACGCCTTGCCGGCCGATAGCCTCTGCCGTCACCCGTTCCCGCCCTTGCTCCCCGCCTTGCCTGCCCCTATCCTGCGCCCGTCACGGCCAAATCCGTGACCGGGTTTGACAGCCCGAAGAGACGGCGCGATGCGCCGAGCGGTGCATGCGAAAGCAGCGAATGCTTTTGCAGGCATCGGCTCGACCGCAGTTTTCCAACTGCGGGCCTTCATGGCGGATCGCGTGGGGAGACCCTCGTGGTCTGCCGGTTCCGTTTCCCGGTCTGTCAACCCTGCGCGATCCTGCCTCCATCGATTGACAGCGAAGGCGGCAGGTCATGTGACTCTCAGAAACGGAGTACCCAGCATGACGAAGGATGAAAAGGAAAAGACCCACGTCGACGCAATCATCGAACGCTACAAGGACCTGATGGTCGAGATTCCCCCCGCCGACCGCCAACCCGGCCTCTCCCTGCTCTGGCCGGTTCCCGCCCAACCCGCCATCGACAAGGGTGTCCGCCAGGCCGAGAACTGGCTTGCCGACCAGATCGAAGGCCAGCTCTGGACCGCCTTCGCCTTCGGCCGCGACAGCCTGCCCACACCGATGCAGAAGACCGCCTTCGAAGTGGCCTTCCTGACGCGCCTGCAGCAGCGCCTGGTAGCCGATCGACGTTCCGGTTGACCCGGCCATGGCGAATGACGCCGGTGGCGTCGTTCGCCCCGACGTCAGGTCTTCATCGCGGTCTCGGGCACCGCGTACGAAATCGTCGCCGGGCTCCGCCTCGCGGCAACGGTCGAGCGCCCCGCTGCGCCATCCCGCCCAGTCGGATTGAACGCAAGCGCACCCACCGCCCTCCTATATTCCATGCGACCCACCACCTCACCCGGAACCGAGCAAGACTCCGCAGACATGGCACAGCCTTTCACCATCGAACCGGACCCGAACACCCTCGACCATCCACCGGCCTTCCTGGCCAACGGAGGAGCGGTCGGGAAACTGTTGCTCAGCCTCGACGCGGCCAGTTCGCCCCTCGGCCCGCCGGACGCCTGGTCGGCGAGCCTGAAGACGACGATGGCCACGCTGCTGCCGGCCAAGGCGCAGATCGTGCTGTTCTGGGGCGCGGAATTCGTCGCCCTGTACAACGATGCCTACGCGCCGAGCATCGGCGACAAGCATCCGCGCGCCCTCGGCCGGCCGGCGATAGAGAACTGGCGGGAGCTGTGGGATGACCTGGAACCGCTGCTGCGCGGGGTGTACGAGACCGGCGAGACCTTCGCGGCAAAGGATCGGCCCTTCTACATCGAACGCCACGGGCGCGGCGAAACGGTCTATTTCGACGTGTTCTATTCGGCGGTGCGGGAAACCGACGGTTCCGTCGGCGGCGTACTGTGCATCGTCACCGAGACCACCGAGCGGGTGCGTTTCGAACGCCGTCAGGCGTTCCTCCTGGAACTGGGCCAGACCCTGCCGTCCCTGGCCGACCCCCTGGAAATCGAAGCCACCGCCCTGCGCCGGCTCGGCGAGGAGCTGGGCGCGTCGCGGATATTCTTCGGCGAGGACAACGGCGACGGCATGACCTTCCAGGTCCATCGCGACTATCTCCACGACGGCCGTTCGGCGGTCGGTCGGCATCGCTACCTGGCGTTCGGCGCCACCCTGTCCGGCGAACTGCGTGCCGGACGCAGCGTGGCGCGGGAGGACCTCGCCGGGGAGCGCGGCATGAGTCTCGACGAAGCGGCGAGCCGCGCGCGCCTGGGGCTGGGCGCCACGCTGCATGTCCCGGTGCTGCGCCACGGCCGGCTGGAGGCGCTGCTGGCGATCCACTTCGCCCATCCGCGGGCGCTCGGCGAAGATCCGCGGCGCCTGGCGGAGGAAGCCGCCAAGCTGGCCTGGACCTCGCTCACCCATGCCCGCGCGGAGCTGGCGCTGCGTACCAGTTCGGCACAACTGGCGGCGATGTTCGACCAGGCCAGCGCGGGCATCGCGGTGTGCGACCGGAACTGGCGCTTCACCCGGGTCAACGATCGCTACTGCGAGATCGCCGGCCGTTCGCGCGAGACCCTGCTCGGCCTGCGCATGCAGGACATCCTCGACCCCGCCGACTTCGCCCTCCCCGCGGCGCCAGGCGGAGCGGCCGGCGCGGCGTTCGAGATGAGCGGCCGCTACGTTCGTCCCGACGGCGATACGGTGTGGGTGCAGAACCAGGTCACGCCGCTGGTGGACGAGCAGCATGCCGCCAGCGGCCTGCTCTGCGTGTGCATGGACATCAGCGCGCGGGTACGCGCCGAGAACGAGCTGCGCGAGCTCAACGAAAGCCTGGAGGAACGCGTCGCGACCATGCTCGCCCAGCGCGAAAGCGCCCTGGCACAGCTTCACGAGGCACGCAAGATGGAGATGGTCGGCCAGTTGACCGGCGGCATCGCCCATGACTTCAACAACCTGCTGACGCCGATCATGGCCTCGCTGGAACTGATCCGCCGGCGGCTCGACGACGCCCGCTCCGCCGACCTCATCGACGGCGCGCTACAGTCCGCCGAACGGGCGCGGAACCTCGTCGGTCGCCTGCTCACCTTCGCCCGCCGGCAAACCCTCAAGCCGCAGGCGGTGGCCCTGCGCGAACTGGTCGAGGGCATGCGCGACCTGATCGAGCGCTCGCTCGGCCCGACCATCGAGGTCCGCATCGAGATCCCGGAACGCCTGCCTGCGGTGGTGGTGGATCCGCACCAGTTCGAACTGGCCATCCTCAACCTCGCGGTGAATGCCCGCGACGCCATGGGCGAAGGCGGCCACCTGGAAATAGGCGCACGGACCGACCAGGTGATCGACGGCGCGGTGGACGGTCTCGGCGCCGGCCGCTACGTGTGCCTGGAAGTCGCCGACAACGGCGGAGGCATGCCCGCCGAGGTGCTGGCCCGCTGCATGGAGCCGTTCTTTTCCACCAAGGGCGTGGGCAAGGGCACCGGCCTCGGCCTGTCGATGGTCCAGGGCCTGGTCGCCCAGTCCGGCGGCGGCCTGGGCATCCATTCGGAGATAGGCAAGGGGACCCGGGTGAGCATCTGGCTGCCGATCACCGCGGAGCAGACGCAATCCGTCGCGGAAAGCTGCCCGGACGCACCCGAGGCGTCGCGACCGACCCAGGTGCTGCTGGTCGACGACGACAGGATGGTGCGCTACACCACCGCGCTGCTGCTCGGCGATCTCGGCTACCAGGTCAGCGAGGCGGCGTCGGCGGAGGAAGCCCTGGGCGAGGTCGAGCGCGGCCTGGCGCCCGACCTGCTGGTCACCGACCATCTCATGGCCGACAAGACCGGCGTGCAGCTTGCCGAGGAACTGCGCCAGCGCTTCCCGCAATTGCCGGTGTTGGTCATCACCGGCTACGCCAACCTCAGGCCCGAGCAACTCAACGGCTTCGAGGTGTTGACCAAGCCGTTCCGCCACAACGAACTCGCCGAACGCCTCGCCCGGCTGCTGGAAGCCTCGCCTTGAGGCTCTGGGCCGGCGGAACGCCTCAGCGCACCCGCTCGCGGCTCTTCACCGCCAGGTCCAGGGCTTTCTGCATGTCCAGCCGCGCCGAGCGACCGACGTCGCGGTGATCCAGGCGGTAGCCGCGCTCCGAGGGCAGGATCGGTGCGGTGAGGTCCTCGGCATCGGCCGGCTCGAAATCGTAGTCGCCGCCGATGGTCATGGCGCTGCGCCGGAGCAGCATGCGGATCTCCTCGGGTTGTAGCCGCGGGTTGAGGGAAAGCATGGCGGCGACCGTGCCGGCGACCATCGGCGTGGCATAGGACGTGCCGCAGTGCACCTCGCCCCGCGCGTCCCGCTCCAGGGTCGAGGCATGGGTACAGGCGGCGGCGGTGACATCCACCCGCATGTCGACATTCGAGGTGCTGCGCTTGACCGCATAGGCCGGGTCGTCCACCGCCAGGCCTTGGCGCTCGCTGCGCTGGTGCCCGCCCACCACCAGCAACTGCTCGGTGACGAAGGAGGACGGCAGGCGGTATTCGTCGGTACCGGAGTAGGACGAGCCGTTGCCGGCGGAGTTGACCACCAGCACGTCCGGATGCTCCTTGCGCAGCCAGAGGAAGAACTCCTCGAGCAACTCCTCGTAGCCGCTCATGGCGATCCCCGAGCGCACCAGCGAATCCACCTCGTCGCCATCGACGTCGCGAGCACCGACGCGGTGGATGCCCCAGCTCCAGTTGAGCACCCGCACGCCATCCTCCACCAGGTTCACCGAGGCGGCGACGTTGGCCGTGATGCCAGCGTCCGAATTGCGCTCGACGATCACTTCGAAACCCTGGCTGGTGCGGTCCAGCCCACGCAGGAAGCCACTGTTGCCGCCCTGGTCCCAGCGCGCGGCGAGGATGCCGGCGACCGTCGAACCGTGGTTGTCGGGACGTTCGGCGTCGCGCGCGTAGAGGCAGGTACGCGGCGCGGGCGCCTTGCAGGGGCCGAGGTAGTCGGCGAAGTCGGGGGCGTCGAAGTCGACGTCGCGCTCGATCACCCCGATGCGTACCGGGCGGGTCTCCAGCGGCGCCTGGCGGGCGCGGACCCGACGCTGGTAATAGTTCACCGCGTCCATGAAACGATTGGCCGCCCACTCGTCGGAGTCGCTGTCCGGCTTGTCCACGGAGCGGCGCACCGCCTCGGTTTCCTCGCCCTTCTCCGGCGCGGACTCCTCCACCACCACGGCGTCCACGCTGGTCTCGCTGCCGATGCGGAGGACCAGCGCGTCGCGCTGGACGAGGTCGCGCGCCGGCAGGCGCAACTGGTAGAGGTTCAACGGCGGGATCGCGCCGACCACCCGCGCGCCATATTTATCGGCCAGGCGTTCGGCCTCCCGGCGACCGTCGTGGTTCTCCTCGATCAACAGGCTGACCAGGTCGACGTAGGTGGTCAGGCCATCCATGTTCTTCGCCACCTCGTCGGGACCGGCGGCGAGCACATGGCTGCCGTTCAGGGTCAGCCATACCGGATTGCTGCTGCGCCCGCCCTGCTCCAGCCAGAGCGGACCGCTGGCGTGGCCACGGCGGTCCAGGCGGAGCCGCAGGCCGTCACCCTCGCGCCGCAGGGCGGTGGCTGGCAGTTCGCGGCCGTCCAGCAACAGGCGCGGCAGGCCGGCGCCCAGGCCGCGCACGCGCAGGCACCACTCCTGCCGCTCGCTGGCCAGGAGATCGCCGCAACGCTCCAGGCGCTCCAGGCGCAGGGGTGTTTCGGCGGCGGCCAAGGGACTGGCCAGGGACGCGAAAAGAATGGCGGAAACGGCACGGCGCAGCGGCATGGACTCGGCTTCCGTAACGGGGACCTGTTGTTCCGACCGCCTGGCGAAACGCTTCGTTCAGGTTGAAGGCGGGCCCCGGCCACACCAAGGCGCAGGCTAGCCCGCCAGTTGCTCCAGCGCCTGCGCCTCGTCGAAGGCGGGGTGAACCGCTGCTCCCGGCAGATCGCCCGCCTCTCCCTGCTGGCCATCCCGGCCGGGCTGCTGGCCCTGGACCGCGGCCCGTACCTGATGCGGCAACGCTGAAAAATCCGCCGACTGTCCATTTCGCGACGATGACTGGCGCTTTTGCCGGCGCAGGCCGCCCGCGCCTGCCTTACCGTTCCCCGCTCTTTCAGACACGGGAGCAGGGCAATGCCGCTTGCCAGTCATCTGCGTTGCGTGGCGCTGGCGCTGGGGATCTCCACCGCGCTGGGCTGCGCGAACCGCAATCAACCCGCGCCACGCGCGGAAAGCCTCGACCCTGGCCTGTCGAGGGTGGCGGGAACCCGCGGCGACGCGCTGCCCGCCCAGTGGTGGACGCTCTACCAGGACCCTGGGCTGAACCGCCTGGTGGCCGCCGCACTGCGCCACAACCGCGACCTGGCCGCGGCCGATGCCCATGCCCGCGCGCTCCTCGGCCATCTGCGCGGCGCACAGGGCGAACGCTGGCCACGGACCGAGGTCGGCTATGGCTACCAGTATGGGCGCGATGGCGACGACCAGACCCTCGCCGAAGCCACCGACGAGGACCTGCACAGCCAGTGGAAACACACCGCCCGCCTCGACCTGTCCTACCAGCTGGACCTGTGGGGCGAAGTCCGCGCCCGCATCGCCGCGGCGAAGGCGGATGCCGAAGCGGCGCAAGCGGCGCGCGACCTGCTCAGGGTCAGCGTGGCCAGCCAGACCACCCTCGCCTACGTCCGCGCCTGCGCCCTGGCGCGACGGGCAGAGGTACAACGCCGATCGGTCGGCCTGCTCGACGCGAGCCTGGCGCTGAGCGAACGCCAGCTCGCCGCTGGCCTTTCCAGCGAGCTGCAGCGACGCCGGCTGCTGGCCTTGCGCGAGCGGACCCGCGCCGCGCTGCCGATGCTCGAAGCGCGGCGGCGCGCGGCGCTCTACGAACTGGCGCTGCTCAGCGGGCGCTCGCCGCGCCAGTTGGACGCTCCTGCCGCGACCTGCGCCGGCATACCGCAACTGCGCCGTGCCCTGCCCACCGGTGACGGCTGGAGCCTGCTGGCGCGCCGCCCGGACATCCGCGCGGCCGAGCGCCGGCTCGCCGCCGCCGACGCCCGGCGGGCGCTGGCCGAAGCCGAGCTGTACCCGCGCATCAGCTTCGCCGTCGGCGCCGAAACCTCCGCAGCGACCCTCGCCGGCCTCGGCGGCAGCGGCGCGCTGGCCTACGCGGCCGGCCCGCTGCTGAGCTGGCGCTTCCCCAACCGGGAAAGCGCGCGAGGCCGCCTGGACAGCGCCGCAGCAGAGCGCGACGCCGCCCTGGCGCGCTTCGACGGAGCGGTGCTCGGCGCCCTGCGCGAGGTCGAGCGTGCCCTGGCGCTGTATGCCGGCGAGCGCCAGCGCCGTGCCGACCTCCAGCGTGCCCTCGACGAGCAGCGCCACGCCTACCGGTTGGCGCGCAGCAACTATCGCGCCGGCGCCCTCGATGCCCTCGAGCTGCTCGACAGTCAACGCAGCCTGGTCGCCGACCGGGCGCGCCTGGTCGACGCCGAGATGCGCGTCGCCGAGCGCCAGGTCGAACTGTTCCGGGCTCTCGGCGGCGGCTGGCAAGCCGCTCCCAATCCCTCCCACCAGGAAAACGGACAATGAACCAGGCAATCAGGGAACCCATCGAACACACCGCTGGCGAAACCATGCCAGCCGCCACGCGCCGGCGCCGAACCTGGCTGCTGGGCGGCCTCGCCGGCGCCATCGCGCTCGCCGCCCTGCTGGCCTGGTGGTGGAGCAGCGGACGCTTCCTGGAGGGCACCGACGATGCCTATGTACGCGCCGACTGGGTGGCGGTCAGCGCGCAGGTCTCCGGCTACGTCGCCGAGGTGCTGGTGGCCGACGACGCCGACGTCCAGGCCGGCGACCTGCTGCTGCGCCTGGACCCGCGCGACTTCCGCCAGCGCCTGCGCGCCGCCGAGGCCCGCGAAGCGGCGGCGCAGGCGGCGCTGGAGGCCCAGCGCGCGAAGCTGGAGACCCTCGATCGGCAACTGCTGGAGCAGGCGCAGGCGATCAGCCGCGCCCGCGCCGATGGCGAAGCGGCGCGAGCCGAATGGCGCCGCGCCGAGACCGACTGGCGACGCTATCGGCAACTGGCCGACGAGCATGCCACCAGTCGCCAGCGCCTGGAGAACGCCGGCGCGGCGCACCAGCGAGCGCGGGCGGCGGCGCAACGGGCAAGCGCCGAGGAAGGCCGCCAGCGCGCCGCCAGCGAGGTGCTGAAGAGCCGGCGGCGCGAGGCGGAGGCGGCGCTCGCCCAGCGCCAGGCGGAGCTGCAGGAAGCCGCGGCGGCGCGCGAACTGGCGCGCCACGCCCTGGACGATACCGAGATCCGCGCCCCATTCGCCGGCCGCGTCGGCCAGCGCAAGGTGCGCCTGCGCCAGTACGTCACGCCGGGGCTGCCGCTGCTGGCGGTGGTGCCGCTGGAGCAGGCCTACGTGGTGGCCAACTACAAGGAGACCCAGCTCGAACGCATCCGCCCCGGGCAACCGGTGGAACTGGAAGTGGACACGTTCGGCCGCCGCTGGCGCGGCCGCGTCGACAGCGTGGCGCCGGCCTCCGGCGCGGTATTCGCGCTGCTACCGCCGGACAACGCCACCGGCAACTTCACCAAGATCGTCCAGCGCTTCCCGGTGCGTATCCGCCTGGACGCCGACGCCGCCGAGCGGGGCCGGCTGCTGCCGGGGATGTCGGTGATCGCCACCGTGGACACTCGCGAACCGGACGGAGCCTCCGCCGATGAGCGCTGACGACAAGGTATCGCTGCGTGCCTGGGTCGCCGTCACCGGCGGCCTGTTCGGCTGCTTCATGGCCGGCATGAACGTGCACGTCACCAGCGCGGCGCTGCCGGAGATAGAAGGCGCGCTGGGAGCCACCTTCGAGGAGGGCTCGTGGATCTCCACCGCCTATCTGGTCGCGGAAATCAGCATGATCCCGCTTACCGCCTGGCTGGTGGAAGTGTTCTCCTTGCGCCGGGTGATGCTCCTCGGCTCGCTGGTGTTCCTGCTCAGTTCGCTGAGCTGCGCGCTGGCGCCGAACCTGTCGACGCTGATCCTGATCCGGGTGATCCAGGGGGCTTCGGGAGCGGTGCTGATCCCGCTGTCGATGCAACTGATCCTCACCGAGCTGCCGTCCAGCCGGATACCCCTCGGCATGGCGCTGTTCAGCCTTTCCAACAGTGTGGCCCAGGCCGCCGGCCCGTCGATCGGCGGCTGGCTGGCGGATGCCTATTCCTGGCGCTGGATCTTTCTCCTGCAACTGTTGCCGGGGGTCGCCCTGCTGGCCGCGGTGGCCTGGTCGATCCGCCCCCGCGACGGCGACCGCGAACGCCTGCGCCAGGCCGACTGGCTCGGCATCGGCGCGATGGTCGCCGGCCTCGGCGCGCTGCAGATCGTGCTGGAGGAAGGTGGCCGCCGCGACTGGTTCGAGTCCGGCTTCATCCGCACCTTCGCCGTCCTCGCCGTGCTCGCCCTGCTGCTCTTCGTACAGCGCCAGCTGTGGGGCGCGCGGCCGTTCATCAACCTGCGCCTGCTGGGCAGCTACAACTTCGGCGTGTCCAGCCTGGCGATGGCGGTGTTCGGCGCGGCGACCTTCGGCCTGGTGTTCCTGGTGCCCAACTACCTGTCCCAGTTGCAGGGTTTCAACGCCCGGCAGATCGGCGACAGCCTGATCCTCTACGGCCTCGTGCAACTGCTCCTGGCGCCGCTGCTGCCGCGCCTGATGCGCTGGCTGAACCCCAAGCTGCTGGTGGCCGGCGGCTTCGCGATCATGGCCCTGGGCTGCTGGATGGGCGCGCACCTGAACGCCGACGCGGGACGCAACGTGATCATCCCCTCCATCGTCGTGCGCGGCATCGGCCAGCCGCTGATCATGGTCGCGCTCTCGGTACTGGCGGTGAAGGGCCTCGACAAGGCCCAGGCCGGCTCGGCCTCGGCGCTGATCTCGATGCTGCGCAACCTCGGCGGCGCGATCGGCACCGCGCTGCTGACGCAACTGGTTTCGCTGCGCGAGCGCTTCCACTCCGAGCGGATCGGCGAGACCCTGACGATCTTCGACGGCGCCCTGCAGCAGCGCCTGGGCGGCGGCCAGGTGCGGATACAACTGCCGGAGCAGCAGCAGGCGCTGGCCCTGCTAGACCACGGGGTGCGCCAGCAGGCCTACCTGATGGCCTACTCCGACGCCTTCTACCTTTCCTGCGTGGCGCTCCTGGCCTGCGCCCTGGCCTCGCTGATGCTGCGCCAGAAGGACTGAACTCAGTCGCCCTCGGCCACCCCGTAGGCGGCGCCGCGGCCGAAATAGAGGCTCGGCGAAACGCCCAGGGTCCGGCGAAACATGGCGCTGAAGGCGCTCTGGCTGTCGTAGCCGAGGTCCAGTGCGACCTCGAGGATCGAGTGCCCTGCCGCCAGCGCATCGAGGCTGGCGAGCAGGCGCATGCGCCGCAGCCACTGGACGAAGCTGAGACCGGTTTCGCGCTGGAAGGCGCGGGTCAGGGTCCGCGGGCTGACGCCCAGGCGACGCGCGGCATCGCCCAGGCTCCAGTCGGCGGCCGGCTCGGCGCGCAGGCTGCGGCACAGCGCCGCCAGTTGCGGATCGACCGGCTGTGGGACGTGCAGGGCGAGGATCGGCAGTACCCGCAGTTCATCGAGGATCAGCTCCATCACCCGCTCGTCGCGGCCGCCCGGCGGGTAGTCCGGGTCGATCCGCATCGCCGCGACGATCAATTGCCGCAGCAAAGGCGGCACGTCCACCACCCGGCAGTCCTGCGGCAGGTCGTGGCGCGCCTGCGGGGCGATGAACAAGGTGCGCATGCGCACCTGGCCGGCGAAACGCAGGGCATGCTCGATACCGGCCGGCAACCAGACACCGCGTCCCGGCGGCACCACCCAGGTGCCCTCGGCGGTGCCGACCGTGACCACCCCGCTGAGCGCATGGATCAATTGCGCGCGCGAATGCCGGTGCAGCTCGACGCGCTCGCCGTGGAGATAATCCTGGGCATAGGCGAAGACCGGACGGGTGGAAGGCAGGTCGATCAGCATCGGGCGGGCCTTGGCGGGCAGTGGGGGCGCTGTCTTTTTACCAGCCGCGCCATGCTAACGACCAGTCCCGGCGAAGCACGCCGGCGCTCGCCGCGACGCGGCGAGCGCGCTACCCTGGCCGCCCCGGCGTGGCGCGACTGCCTGGCGTATCCGCCGCGCCATCCCTCCCCAAGCACAGGAGCGAAACCAGCATGGCCTCTTACGCGGAACTGTTCGATATCGGAGAAGGCTTCGCCGCCTTCGTCGGCCATGGCCTGGCCACGGAACAGGGCGCGGTCGCGCGGTTCCGGCAGAAGCTGGAAAGCGACGGGCTGCCGAGCGCGCTGACGGAACGCCTGCAACGCATCGAACGGCGCTACCGCCTGCTGGCCGCCGGGGAAATGTGGTGCCCGGACTGCCAGATCAACCTGGCCGCGCTGGACTTCGCGCAGCGCCTGCAACCGAACATCGAGCTGGCGATCATTTCCAAGGGCCGCGCCGAGGACGACCTGCGCCAGCGCCTGGCGCTGGAGCGAATCCCGATTCCGCTGGTACTGGTGCTGGACGAGGAGTTCAACCTGCTCGGACACTTCGTCGAACGGCCGCAGGCGGTGCTCGACGGCGGTCCGCAGGCGCTTGCGGCGTACAAGGCGGGCGACTACCTGGAGCACGCCATCGGCGACGTCCTGGCGATCATCGAAGGCGCGGCGCGCTGAGACAGCGCCTGCGCCCGCTTCTCAGTGCCGCGAACAGCCCGCGCCAAGGCCGCGGTACTGCAAGCGATGTAGGCGTCCGGCGCTGTCGCGGTAGAGCATCACCAGCGGCACCACGCCACAGGTGGCCGGCACCGGCGTGACGGAAAGCACCCGCTCGAAGTCCAGCGGCATGCCGTAGTCGTAGCGCTCGATCGGCGGCAACTCTTTCCCGTCGTCGTCCGCCGCCTGGACCTGGGACCAGCAGGACAGCAGCAAGGCCAGCAGGAACGAAGTTTTCATGAGGTCTTTTCTCCATGCTGCGCCTCGTCGGACGAGACGCTTTGCGAATAGGCCCGGAGCAACCAGGCGAGGTCGGTGAGGATCGCGGCCAGGCGCCACTCGCCGGCGGCCGCCAGGCGGGTGCCGGCACGGCGTGCGTGCCGCGCGGCGAGCGGCGGATCGCGATGGCGGACGGCGATGGCTCGCAGTGCGCGCTCGATCCACCGCGCCTCCGCGGCGGCCGGGTCGAGCCCGGCCAGGGCGCGCCACAGGCGCCGCGACTCGCGGCCGAGTTGCAGGGATACGAAGCCCAGGCGCAGGGCCAGCGCGCTGCGCGGATGTTCCATGCCATGCAGCGCGCCCAACTGGGCGATGCGATGCTGCTGGCGGGCCTGCCAGGCATGCGCGTCGAAACCGGCGCGACGACGCAGCAAGGCGAGGGTCTCGCGGCGCAGATGGTCGAGCAGCGACGCCGAATGCCGTTCCAGGTCCTTCGGCAGCAGGCGGTAGACCAGCAGGCTGATGCAGAGCGCCAGCACCCAGGCGCAGGACTGGTTGGCGAAGTCGCCGAAATCGAAGCGGGCGAGATTGCCGGTGGCGACCAGGGTGTTGAAGGCGATCAGGTAGGCGATTCCCTGCAACGCCCGCCTGGGCACTGTGGTGGCCTGGATACCGAACGACCAGAAGAAGGCGAGGCACAGCAGCAGCAATGGAAAGCCGTTGATCAGCGGTAGCAGAAGGAATTTGCAGAGCAATGCGGCAGGTATCGCGTAGAGCGTGCCGCGAATGAAATTGCGCGTGCCCTCGGCGGGAAAGGGCGAGGCTGCCAGCAGCGTGCAGTAGGGGCCGAGCACCGCCAGCAGGGTCGGCCCCTGGTCCCAGCCGCTGAGGAACCACAGGGCGCCGCCGACCAGCATCGCCAGCCAGGCTCGCGTGCCGTTGCGCAAGGCCTCGCGGTAATGTCGATGGAAGGCCGCTGGGCGGACGTCGGCACGGGCCCGGCCGTCGAGCCGGGCGAACCCCCGCAGGGCGGCCTGCAGGTCATCCAGTTGCTCGTCGAGACGCTCCATGAACAGCCCTTCGCGACAGGCATCCGCTTGGTCTGTCGGAAGTCCGCGCCGAATCGCCGCCAGGCCACCGCGCAAGCTCGCGAGCCGTCGCGCGGCGCCGGCGAAGTCGAGCTCGCCGCGCTCCAGTTGGCCGCCCAGCAGACGCAGGTCGTCGGCCATCGGCAGCGCCAGTCCGCGCTCCGCCAAGCGCCGGGCCCAATGCGTCTCGCCGGCGAAGCGGAACTCCATCAGCGTGGAAAACAGCGCCGCCAGGCCACCGCGGATCGCCGGGAGCGCAGCGCTCAGCGCCCGCGACTCGGCGCGCCCGACGCCCAGCAGGTCGTCTACCGCGTAGACCTCGCCGGCCAGCGTCCGGCGACGGCGCTCCAGTTCCCCGTCAGCCGCACCGGCATGCCGCGCAGCGACCAGCACCAGCGTCGCCGCGCAGAGCGAGACGAGACGCTGGCGCACCCGCCCGGACACGGTCCTGCGGCTGAAGACCACGGTCACCAGGCTCAGGCAGCAGACTCCGACGATTACCGCCGAGGCGCGGGTGACGATGTGCTCGAAGGCTGCTTCGGGCTCGACCATGGCCGGTCCCAGCGCCAGGCACACGGTGTAGCCGGCGACCACCGCGGCGGTGGCGTAGAAGTGCCGGACCAGGCTCATGACGCCGACGCAGAGACCCAGCCAGAACCCCAGGGCGACGACGAACAGCAGCATCTTCTGGGCGAACAGCGCGGTCAGGACGAAGGCAGCGAGCGTGCCGACCAGGGTACCCACGGCGCGCCACCAGCCCTTGCCGACCACCGCCCCCTGCACCGGATTGATCAGCAACAGCACAGTGGACGCCGCGGAAAACGGCGAATCCAGTTGCAGGTAGAGCCCCAGGCCGAGCGCCAGGGCGGCAGCACCGATGCTGCGCAGTACGTAGCCCAGGCTGTCGGTCCGCCAGGGCAACGGCAACGCCGCGTACCAATCGCGCCCGCCGGACGCCGACGCCGCCATCAAAGGTACTCCTGCAACCAGCGGGTCAGCCGCCAGTGCCGCGCGGTCCCCGCCTGCAGCACCTCGACACTGCCGGTCATGCCGGCGGCAAGCACCACGCCCGCCGGTACCCGGTCGAGTTCGATGCGCACCGGCACGCGCTGCGCCAGGCGTATCCAGCTGAAGTTCGGGCTGACCTGCGGCAGGCCACTGTCGGCACGGCTTTCGTTGAGGTCGGCGACACCGCGACCGATGCTCGCGACATGGCCGTCGAGCAGCGGATCGAACCCCATCAGCTTGATCGTCGCCGGCGCGCCGACCCGCACATTGCGCAGCTTGGTTTCCTCGAAATAGCCGGTGACCCAGAAGCTTCGCCGATCGACGATGAAGATGTTGGTCCGGCCCGCCGCCGCGTAATCGCCGGGCTGCACGCGCAACTGCGTCACATAGCCGTCCACCGGCGAGCGCAACTGGCTGCGCCGCAGGTCCAGCCGCGCCTGGTCGAGCGCCGCCCCGGCGGCCTCGGCGCGGGCGCGGGCGATACGCAGGGCGCGACCGGCGTTGGCGACCTCCTCGCGCGAAACCGCGCCCGCCAACTGCATGCGTCGGCGCCATTGCTCGTCACGTTGGCGCAGGGTTTCCCGCGCCTGCTCCAGCTCCGCCTCGCGCTGGCGCACGGCCAGGCGATAGCTGCGCGGATCGATGCGGTACAGCGGGTCGCCGCGGGCCACCCGCTGGTTATCCGCGACGAACACCGCCTCGACGCTGCCGGAGACTTCCGGCGCGATGCGGATCACCTGCGCGCTGATCCGCCCGTCGCGGGTCCAGGGCGCCAGCACGTAGGCTTGCCACAACTGCAACGCCAGGCACAGGGCGAACAGGCCGCAGGCGAAGGTCGCAGCCACCTTGGAAAGACGAACGATGGACATGGGGACCTCGGCTCAGAACTTCAGCACCAGCACGGACAGCACGATGAACGACAGGAAGAAACGCAGCAGGCCGGGATGCCAGGCGCATTCCAGCCAGCGCCAGGCGAGGCGCTCCAGCAGCAGGTAGAGCGGCATCGCCAGGCACAGGTAGAGGAACAATGGCGGCACGTAGAGGCCGGAAACGGAGACTTCGCTCAGCATGCAGGGCACCAGGGTATCGAGGGCGCGGAGCGGTCGGCCGCTCCTGTCGGGTTGACGAGCACAGGCTACGGGGCGTGGCGATTTGCAAATATCGACTACTCAGCCAGAAAATAGTCGAATTCGGACAACCCACAGGACCTGCCGTGAGCCGTGAACCGCAGACCTACCTCGCCCAACGCTTCGATCCCGACGCGCTCGGCCAGCCGGCCCTGGCCCTGCAGCTGGAGGCCCGGCACAACGACACCGAGGTGCCGGTGCACCGGCATCGCAAGGGCCAGCTGGTGGTGGCCTGCCGCGGCGGCATCACCTGCACGGTGCCCGATGGCCTGTGGATGGTGCCGGCCGGGTTCGGCGTGTGGATTCCCGGCGGCATCGCCCATAGCAACCGGGTCACCGCCAACGGCAAGGTCTGCTTCCTCTTCGTCGAGCCGGGGGCGGCACGCCTGCCGAGCGACTGCTGCACCCTGGCCCTGTCGCCGCTGGTCCTCGAACTGATCCTGCACCTGAGCGCGCAACCGCAGGACTATCCGCACGACGGCCCGCTCGCGCGTCTCGCCGGGGTGCTGCTGGAACTCCTGGAACAGGCGCCGACCGAACAGCTCTACCTGCCGCTGCCGGACAACCGCGGCCTGCGCCGCATCGCCGACGAACTGACCCGCGCCCCCGGCGACCGCGCCAGCATGGCCGAATGGGCCAGGCGAGTGGCGATGAGCGAGCGGTCCCTGGCGCGGATGGTGCGCCGGGAGACCGGCATGACCTTCGGCCAGTGGCGCCAGCAATTGCAGATCATCATCGCCCTGCAGCAACTGTCCGCCGGCGTTTCGGTGCAACGCACCGCCGAGATCCTCGGCTACGAGTCGGTCAGTTCCTTCATCGGCATGTTCCGCAAGGCGCTCGGCAGCCCCCCGGCCCGCTACGTGCGCGACAGCATGCGGCGGCCAGCCGACTGAACGGCGGTCGACGGAAAGGTCTTGCAGTTCGTCAGCTGTTCTCCCCCGAGGCTGGCACTCGAAGGCACTTCTGGGAATAATGCCGCCCTTTTTTCTCCAGGAGGATCAGATGGTTACGCACTTCTTGAGCGAATCCGGCCAGGCAGCCTGCGGGCGCGGCGACAGCAACGTGAACGGCTCGAGCGATGTCGGCCAGGTCAGTTGCAAGACCTGCCGGCGCACCAACGCCTTCGCCCAGGCCCAGGAAAACGCCGCTCCGGCCAGTGCCCCTGTCACTCCCACCGCCGCTGCGCCAGTGACCGACAAGGCCGCGCCGCGGCCGAAAGCCGAGTCCAGGCCCGCCGCCGCGCAGCGCCAGGACCGCGATGCCGCCCGCGCGGCCTGGCAGGCGCGTCTCAACGAATTGTCCGGGAAGAACCGCACGCCGCGCTCGCGGCGCCGCGCGCAAGCCTATCTCTGAGCGGTAGCGGTACTTCGCGGCGGATGTCCGCGCGCGGTCATATCCGTCCCGCCCAGCACAACCGCGCGTCCCCTCATCAGGCCAAGCCCTGCGCCTCCGCCAGGGCCAGGCCGTCGAGGGCGCCGGCGAGCATGTCCGGCAGATGGCGCGGGTCGTCGGCCAGCTCGGCCAGCTCCGACAGCCGATGCGCCGCCGTCAGCAAGGCGATCCGCCGACGCTCCAGGCGCCGGCCGCTGAAGCGCTCGTAGGCGGCGACGATGCGCTCGGAGAGATCGGCATCGATGAACGCGGAATAGATGAATTCCTGATGCAGCGGACCGATGCCCGCGTCGGCGAAGTCGTACACACCGTTCAACCGCCCGGCCTCGCTATCGAATGCCATGTTCCAGCCATGGCCGTCGAAGAAGCCGAAGATCGAACCCAGCGGATCGGCAGGCAGCTTGGCGTATTCCCGCAACAGGCGCCCTGCCCGTTCGCGCCAGGCCGCAGGCAGCAGCGGCAAGGCGCGCCTGCGCATCGCCGCGGGCGACTCCCAGGGCCGCACCGGCAAGGCTCCAACCGCCCGCATGCGCGCCGGTTGCAGTCGATGCAGCTCGGCGTAGAAGCGCCCCAGCGCATCGCCGACCGCCTGCCGTGCGGGCTCGTCCAGGCGCCGGTAGTCCTCACCCAGGAGGTAACCGCCAGGCAGTTTTTCGTGGCGGGAAAACAGCGGCGGTCCCGCAAACACCTGCGGCGCCGGCACCGCCAGGCTCACCGCCGGACGCACCAGGCGTAGCACGGCGGCCTCGCGTAGCAGCGCCGCCTCGGCCTCCGCGCCGCGCGGAAACTTGAACACCCAGCGCCCTCCGACCTCCACCGCCGTGGAATGCCAGCCCGAGGCCAGGATGGCGAAAGTGGCGTCCGCCAGCTCCGGACAGGCCGCCACTATCGCCCGGCGATATTCCTCCAGGGCACGCGGCTCCTTCACCGGCGACTCCGCGCGACCATCGCCACGATCGCCTCGTACAGTTCCCGCCGCGCCTCCTGCGGGGCGATCTCTTCGGTGGCGGCCGCGTGCGACAGCGCTTCGGCGGCGCCGATCATTGCGCGCAGAGCGGCGACGGTCAGCCGTCCGCCGCCGGCGAAGGGCTCCAGCACGGCGCGGCACTTGTCCATGAAGAGAGCCTCGTAGTCGCGCTTGATCCGCTCCAGCTCCGGCGAGCTGGCGAGGGCCGCGACCACCCCGGGAATCTCCCGTCCTTGTTGCAGCACGCAGTCGACATAGGCGCGGGCGATGACGTCGGCGCGCCCCTCCAGGGTCGCCTCGCTGGCTGCCAGGGCAGCATCCATCAGCGCCGTCTGGCGCAGGTCGTAATCCTGGTAGAGCGCCGCCAGCAGGCCGGCGCGGGTGCCGAAGTGGTCATAGACCACCGGCTTGGTCACCCCGGCCTGCTCGGCCAGGCGTCCGAGGGTCAGCGCCTCGGTACCTTCTTCGCGGACCAGTCGCCAGGCCACCTCGAGCAACTGGCGCTGGCGCTCGTCGCGGGACAGGCGGCGGCGTGGCGACGGGTCGTCTGGGGAGTGCGTTGACATAGATAACCTACTAAAAGTAACTTACTGAAGGTAACCTACAAAAGGTAGGTTTTACCCAGACTATCGACTTGCCCCCATTCCCGCAATTGCCGGAGGAATTCGCCCATGCATGCCCTGATCGTCGTCGCCCATCACCATCCCCGCTCTCTCACACATGCCCTCGCCGCCCACATCGCCGAAGGCGTAGTCCGCGCCGGCCATTCCGCGGAAACCGCCGATCTGGCGGCGGAAGGCTTCGAGCCGCGCTTCGGCCTGGCCGACCACGCCGTGCATCGCGGCCAGGCGTCGCCTCCCGCCGACGTCCTCGCCGAGCAGGCGCGCATCGATCGCGCCGATACCCTGGTGCTGGTCTACCCGATCTACTGGTGGTCGATGCCGGCCCTGCTCAAGGGCTGGATCGATCGCGTGTTCTCCAATGGCTGGGCCTTCGACTACAGCATCGGCGGCGACCTGCGGAAAAAGCTGCAGCGCCTGCGGGTGGTGCTGGTCGGTGTCGGCGGCGCCGATGCCGGCACCTTCGAGCGGCACGGCTACGCCGGGGCGATGCGCACCCAGATCGACCATGGCATCTTCGATTACTGCGGCGCACGGGTGGTCCGTTCCGAACTGTTGCTGGAGTCGGAGACCGCCGATCCGGTCCGGCATCTGGACCAGGCCCTGCACATCGGCAGCCAGCTCTTCGCCGCATGCGGCGCGCAGGGGGCCGCCCAGGCGCAGCCGCTGGAGGCCTGACCCCAGGTCATTCGGCCAGGTGCATGGCGAAACCGGTCCGCTGCGGGGCGAGTTCGTCGCGCAGGGTCAGCGCCGGGATCAGGTAGTCGCCGCCGTTCTGCCGGCGGAACGGGATCGGCGCAGTGCGCTGCAGGTCATCGAGGCGTCGGCCCAACTGCTCGCTCAGCGCGGCGAAACGCTCCGCGTCGATCCGGCCGCTGCGATAGACGACGAACGGCGGCAATACCTCGAAGCCGGGGTAATGCAGGATGCCGTGGTGGATGGGGAACAGCAGGTCGTCCATCGGTCCGTTGATACCGCGCGCGGCGTAGTGCGACTCCCAGCCGCCGGCGGTGACCACCAGCATCGCCCGCTTGCCCTGCATCCGGCCCTCGCCGTAGCGGTCGCCCCAGTGGCTGTCGGAATGTTCGCCGACCCCGTAGGCGAAGCCGCAGGCATAGACGCGATCGATCCAACCCTTGAGGATCGCCGGCATGCTGAACCACCAGAGCGGGAATTGCAGGATCAGCGTATCGGCCCAGCGCAGCTTGTCCTGCTCACCGGCGATGTCGACGCTCTGCCAACCGTTCTCGAAGGCGCGCAGGGAAGTTGCGGAAGGATCGAAGCGTTCGCTGGCCTCGCGTTCGAGGCTGTCGCCGGCATCGAGCACGGCCTTCCAGCCCATCGCGTAGAGGTCCGAGACCTGCACCGCATGGCCGGCCGCCTCGAGGCGGGCGACCGCGAAGTCCTTGAGCGCACCGTTGAGGGAGCGCGGTTCGGGATGGGCATAGACGATGAGTACGTTCATGGCGGGTCTCCGGCAAAAGGTGGGCGCAGGATCGGCCATCGCCGGATATAGTTGAAATGAATATCCGAAATTCCAGGTATATGGATGATTAATCTCCGGCGACTGGACCTGAACCTGCTGGTGACCCTCGACGTGCTGCTCACCGAACACAATGTGACGCGCGCGGCGGAACGCCTGAACTTTTCCCAACCCTCGGTGAGCGTGCACCTGGCCAAGCTGCGGGCGATCTTCGACGATCCCTTGCTGCTTCCCGGCCCGCGCGGGATGCGCCCGACGGCGCGGGCGGAGGAGCTGCGCGAGCCGTTACGCCTGGCCCTGGAAGCCCTGGAGCAGGCGGTGGCGCCGGCCGCGCCGTTCGATCCGACGCAGTCGCGGCATACCTGGCGCGTCGCCGCCACCGACTACGCCGAGTCGGCGATCCTCCTGCCGATCCTCGCCAGTCTTCGCCGCCAGGCGCCGGGCAGCCGCCTGGCGGTGCTGGAACTGGCGCCGGCGCAAGTCTGCCGGCAGCTGGAACGCGGCGAGATCGACCTGGCCTTCCACACCCTCGAAGAAGCGCCGCCGGGGCTGCGCTGTCGCCGGCTGTTCAGCGAGCGCTATGTGCTGGCCGGGCGCGCCGGGCATCCGGGGCTGCGCCGGCGACCGACGCTGAAGCAGTTCTGCCGCCTCGAGCAGGCGATCGTCTCGCCCGACGGCGGCGGCTTCCTAGGCCCCACCGACCAGGCGCTCGCCGAACTCGGCGCGGAACGCCGGGTGGCGTTGTCGGTACCGCACTTCCTGTTCCTTCGCGCGGTGCTGGAAAGCACCGACCTGGTGGCGCTGCTGCCGTCGCGACTGGTACGCGAGCGCGACGGGTTGCGGGTGGTCGAGGCACCCCTGGAGGTGCCCGGCTACGATCTGGCCATGCTCTGGCACGAGCGCTCGCACCGCGATCCGGCCCATCGCTGGCTGCGCGAACTCATCGCCGCCTCGGTGTAACGCGGCGATACGCTTCGGTCGTCGCCGCGGTTTGACGCACCGTCGCGCTTTGCCCAAGCTAGCGGGCTTCGATCCACCACCAGGAAGTCCTTGGCGTGAAGTTTCCGTTCCATCCCTGGCGCCGCCTGCTGCTCTGCGCGCTCCCTTTCGCCGCCCTGCTGACCGCATGCGACGACGGCAAGAAAGAGCCCCCGCCCAAACCCGCCGAAGTCACCACCTACAACAGCGTGCCCTGGGACGCCCTGCCGGCCACCAGCGACGCCGACCTGCTCGCCGGCTTCAATGCCTGGCGCTCGGCCTGCGCGCGGCTGGCCAAGGACCCGGTATGGGGCGAGCCCTGTGCGAGCGCCACGACGGTCGCCGCCGATCCGACGGCGGTGCGTGCGTTCCTCCAGGAGCGGATGCAGGTCTATAGCCTGCGCTCCTCCAGCAACGGCGACCAGGGCCTGATCACCGGCTACTACGAACCGGTCTACCACGGCAGCCTGAGCCAGGGCGAGAAGACCCCGGTGCCGGTCTACGGCGTACCGGACGACCTGGTGGTGGTCGCGCTGGAAAGCGTCTACCCGGAACTCAAGGGCAAGCGCCTGCGCGGACGCCTGGAAGGCCGGGTGCTGAAACCCTACGACGACGCCGCGACGATCCGCGACAACGGCTCCAGCGCGCCGGTGCTCGCCTGGCTGGGCGACCCGATGGACCTGCAGTTCCTGCAGATCCAGGGTTCCGGGCGCATCCAGCTGGAAGACGGCCGGCAACTGCGCATCGGCTACGGCGACCAGAATGGCCACCCGTACAGGCCGGTCGGCCGCTGGCTGGTCGAGCAGGGCCTGGTGCCGAAGGAAGAGATCAGCATGAAGCGCATCCGCGACTGGGCCGAGGCCAATCCGCAGCGGGTCTCCGAGCTGCTGGCGAGCAATCCCAGCTTCGTGTTCTTCAGCCTGCGCCCGGACAGCGACGAAGGTCCGCGCGGCTCGCTGAACGTGCCGCTGACCGACGGCTACAGCGTGGCCATCGACCGCAAGGTGATTCCGCTGGGCAGCCTGATGTGGCTGTCCACCACCCGCCCTGACGACGGCAGCGCGGTGGTCCGCCCGGTGGCGGCCCAGGATACCGGTGGGGCCATCGTCGGCGAGGTCCGCGCCGATCTGTTCTGGGGCACCGGCGACGCCGCCGGCGAACTCGCCGGACACATGAAGCAGCCGGGCCGGCTCTGGCTGCTATGGCCCAAGGGCGCGCCGCTGCCCGCCTCCTGAAAACCTCCGGCCGGGGCCGACGCACCCGGCCGGGGCGGCTGGCCAACGCAACGCCAGCTGGCGCCCGACACCGCCGTCCAGCATCGACGGCGCCGGGCGCGCTTGCGCAGCAACCATTCAAGCGCTGAATGACACCGCAGAATCTTCTGTGATGACCGCCTCATCAGCCGGACCTCCGCGCCTCGCCGCAGCGGCCAGGCCCCCCGACACCACTTGTCCGTGCTACCCCCGGCAGGCGTAGCCGCGGCCGCCTGCCTCGGCAAAAAGCCATCAGCCGGCGCGCTTCGACACCCCTCATGGCGCCCTTTCGCCAACTACCAATTTTCATAGTTGTGAGGGGAAATTTGTATCTTATTTTAAATACCCACGAAACATATAAAAACACACACAGCGAAACACTTCGGAAAACCAACGCAAGGTGGAAGTGCAATG
The DNA here is from genome assembly GCF_001813025.1 of Pseudomonas sp. HMSC066A08. Taxonomy (NCBI): domain Bacteria; kingdom Pseudomonadati; phylum Pseudomonadota; class Gammaproteobacteria; order Pseudomonadales; family Pseudomonadaceae; genus Pseudomonas; species Pseudomonas sp. HMSC066A08. The sequence continues at coordinate 219,985 of NZ_KV811371.1, read as the reverse complement.
CGTGACCGTGAATCCATTCTCATCGCTTTTCTCTCTTTCCTGACGATAAGACTGCATGGCAGCAGTTGACTGCCCTTGAGTCGACGGCACTCCGTATTTCCATAACGTTTTTTCCGGGCAAGGCGCCTCGACGCTTGCCGCTCGCGTGAGCGAGCCGGTGGGCGGCGGACGACTGGCAGAGCCCGGGAAGACTCGGTCGCCGTCTTCGCGAAAAACCAAAAATCCTTCATTTAGCCGAAAAAGCCGGCAGATGGACCCATTTTTTCGAAAAAAGGCGATCGCCAGAATGTCCCAGAACTCCCTGCTCGACCTGTACGCGCACCCGACGGTGGTGGCCCGCTTCAGCGAGATGGCAGCGCTTCATCCCCATCGCGAAGCCATCAGGGACCGTTTCGGAAGTGTCGACTATCGGCAACTCCTGCATAGCGCCGAACAACTTTCAGACTATCTTCTCGAGCATTATCCGCAGCCGGGAGTTTGTCTTGGAGTGTACGGCGAATATTCTCGGGAAAGTATTGTCTGCCTGCTCGCCATACTATTATCCGGCCATCACTACTTATATATAGACCTGAAACAACCGGCGGCCTGGAATGCAGAGTTGTGCCGGCAGGTCGACTGCCGCCTGATCCTCGACTGCTCGACCACGCCGACGCCGGCCAACGGTCTTCCCTGCGTCCCGGTCAGGCACTTGCCTGCCGCTCCACCCTCGGTCGCCCGGCCATGCTTCGCGGCGGACCAGATCGCCTACATCAACTTCTCCTCGGGCACCACCGGCCGCCCGAAAGCCATCGCCTGCACCCACGCCGGCATTACCCGCCTGTGCCTGGGCCAGTCGTTCCTCGCGTTCGCTCCGCAGATGCGCTTCCTGGTCAACTCGCCGCTGTCCTTCGATGCGGCGACCCTGGAGATCTGGGGCGCGCTGCTCAACGGCGGCTGCTGCGTGCTGAACGACCTCGGCCCCCTCGAACCGGGCGTGCTGCGCCAGTTGATCGGCGAACGCGGAGCCGACAGCGCCTGGCTCACCGCCTCGCGGTTCAACACCCTGGTGGACCTCGACCCGGACTGCCTCGGCGGCCTTCGCCAGTTGCTCACCGGCGGCGACATCCTCTCGGTGCCGCACGTGCGCCGGGCGCTGCTGCGGCATCCGGGACTGCACCTGGTGAATGGCTACGGACCGACGGAGAACACCACCTTCACCTGCTGCCATGTCGTCACCGACGACGACCTCGAGGAAGACGACATCCCCATCGGCAAGGCCATCGCCGGCACCGCGGTGCTCCTGCTCGACGAGCACGGACAGGAAATCGCCGAGCCCGACCGGGCCGGGGAGATCGTCGCCTTCGGCGCCGGCCTGGCGCAGGGTTATCGGAACGATGCGGCGCGCACTCGCGCCAGCTTCGTCGAGTTGCCCTATCGCGGCCGCCTCCTGCGTGCCTACCGTACCGGCGACCGCGCTCGCTACGACGAGCAGGGCCGGCTGCGCTTCATCGGCCGCGGCGATGGCCAGGTCAAGCTGAACGGCTATCGCCTCGACCTCCCCGCCCTGGAACAGCGCTTGCGCCGCCAACCGGGCATCCTCGACTGCGCCCTGCTGGTCCGCGAGCGCAACGGCGTCAAGCAACTGCTCTGCGCCTGGACGGGAAAAGCCGACGCCAGCCCGCAGGCCCTGCTCCGCCAACTGCCCACCTGGCAGCGCCCGCATGCCTGCGTCCGGGTCGAGGCCTTGCCCTTGACGGCGCACGGCAAGCTGGACCGCGCCGCCCTGCTGCGCCGCCTGGAAGAACCGCTGGAGCGCTGCGCCAGCGCGCTCGATCCCGACCAGCGCGGCTGCGCGCAGTTGTGGAGCGAATTGCTGGGTTGCGAGGTCGGCGCCGCCGACCAGGACTTCTTCCTCTGCGGCGGCAACTCGCTGCTCGCCCTGCAACTGGTCGCCCTCTGTCAATCGGCGGGTGCGGGAGCAAACCTGGGACTCGCCGACTTGCAGGCAAACTCGCGCCTCGACCAGTTCAGCCGTCTCCTGCGCAGCCACGGCCTGGCGCCGGAGCGTCTGCTGGAACGGGCGGCGACGCCGGAGCAGCCGCTGGTGCTGCCGAGGAGCGCGGCATGAACGTCGGTCTCTCCGCGGAGGTGCGCTACCACTGGTTCCGCGAGCACCTGGTGGTGGTCGGCGACTGGCACCGCCTGTCCCTTTCCGAGCGCAACCGACTGCGGCACCAGCCGATGCCGGATGAGGCCGCGCAGTCCTTGCGCGTCGACCTGTCGCCCTGGTCCTGCGGGATGGTCTTCAGCGAGCTGCTCGGCGCCGACCTGACCCGTTTCGGCCTCTGCTACCTGGCTCCGGCCGAGGTGCCGGCATCCGACCTGACGCGCCTGGGTCGGCGCCTGCGCGAAGAGTTCCCGTTGCTCGACAGCCAGGTGGACAGCGGCGCGGCAGGTTTCGAACTGGTCGTCCACGGGCGGCCCGAGGAGAGTCCGGCGCTGGAGGTCGGCCCCTTCGCCGATGAAGACACGCTCATCGCAGCGCTGCTGCAACGCCCGCACTCCCTGTTCGAGCGCGGCCTGCTGCGACTGTTCCACGGGCGCTGCGGAGGACGTCCGCGCTGGGGCGTCTGGCTGCATCACCTGGTCGCCGACGCCGACTTCGCCAGCGTGCTGCTGGCCCGCCTGGCCGCGCTCAACGCGGACCCCGAGACCGAAGCGGCGGCCCCCGAGTTCGGCTTCCTCCAGCAGCAATGGCGCCTGGAGCGCCAGCTGCGGGAGCGCAGGACCAGGCTGGAAGACTACTGGAGCGAGCGCGGCGAGGCGTTCCGCGGACTGGCGAGCCTGCCCTGGGCGGAGCGCGCCAGCCATTGCGAGGATTTCCGCTTGGCCGCCACGCCAGGAGACGGCGAGACCGCCCTGCTGACCCGGCTCGCTTGCGCCCTGGCTCTCGCCCTGGCCAGCCTGGGCGCCACCGGCAACTTCCTGGCGCTGACCCCGGTCAGCCTGCGCAGTCGCCGAGGCACGGCGGTCTCCGGCTGCTGGCTGAACCTGGTGCCGCTGCTGCTGGACGTCGCGACCGCCGAGGAAACCTTCGAACGGCACAGGCTCGAGGCGTTCGAGCACAGCCTGCTGCCGGCGGAGGCCATCGCCGAACGGGCCGGACTGCGCTATGCCGACGCCCAGGTGATGATCAATGTCATCGACCAGCCATTCCGCAGCGCCGGGTTCGTCCACCGGCCGACGCTGAAGAGCCGCCTGCCGCTGACCCTGACCCTGGTCCGGCGCGACGACGGCGGCTGGGACGCCAGCCTGGCCAGCCGCTTCGGCCGCGAACGGACCCTGGCGCTGGCGGCGGCCATGGCCGAGGCGCTGCGCCCATGCTGATCCTGCTGCCTGACTTCATCGGCCACCCGAGCTGCTTCCGCGGGCTGCTGGCACGCCTCGACGCAACGGACTGCCGGCCGGTCGACTACCACCGGCTGGATGCCTACGCCAGCATCGAAGCCCTCGCCAGGCGGGTACTCGACGGGCTGGCGGAAGAGCCGGCCTGGCTGATCGGCTATTCCTTCGGCGGCCTGGTCGGCTACGAGATGGCCCGCCACCTGCCGGCCAGCCGCTTGCTGATGATCGACAGCCACCTGCCCTGGCCGGCCCTGCGGCGGATGCCGCCGAGCGAGCAATACCAGCGTTGGCTGAGCGCCGAGATGCGCGAGTGGATCGCCCTGATGAGCGAGCTTGGCGAACTGCGCGAAGAGGTCCTGCTGCGCAATGTCGAGCTGTTCGCCCGCTGGCAGCCCCGCCATCGCCTCGCCCGCGCCAGTTGGGTGCGCTGCCGGGACGACGCCGGCCGCGACCCGGCCGCCGAACGCTGGTGCGACCTGATCGAGCGGCTCGACACCTTCCCCTGCGAGCGTCCGCACCACCTGGCCCTGCAGGACCCGGCGGTGATCGATTTCATCGTCCACACCGTCAGCAAGGAGTCCGTCCAATGAAACACTATCGGCAGGTGGTATCCCCGCAATTGCGCCAACAGGCGCTGGACTGGATCCTCGCCGCGGCGCAGCGGCCGGACCCGGCGCTGGAACCGGAATTCGACATCGCCGACGACGAGCGCCGCGAGGCGAAGAAGGTGCGCAACCTGCACCGCCACGACCCACTCTTCTGGGACGACTGGTTCGCCCGCTCCGGGCTCGACGCGCTGGTCCGCGACCATCTGCGCAAGCCGCGCCTGCTGCGCCACGCGGCGTTCATCAAGCGCCACGCCGACGAGTCCTACATCCCGCTGCACCAGGACATCGCGCTGTGGGAGAAGCGCTACGAAAGCGCGCAGACCTTCTGGGTCGCCCTGACCCCGTCGCGGAACGACAACGGCGGGATGTTCTATTACCCCGACGACCGCACGATCTTCCCTCACGAATTCGACCTCGCCTACCCGATGTTCAAGTGCATCGACCTCCAGGCCAACGGCATTTCCCGCGAGCAACTGGTGGATGCCGAGCTGGACGCCGGCGACGTCCTGGTCTGGCCCGCCCGCACCGCACATGGCAGCCACAACAACCGCAGCGGCCAGCTGCGCATCGGCATGCCGATCGTCTTCGTCGACGACGACGAATTCCACCAACTGAATCGAGAGGACAGCATGAAAACCTGGATCGCTTCCAACCTGAAAAGCGTGTTCCCGGACGAAGCAATCACCGAGGACAACCTCGACCACTATCTTCCGCAGCTGTGCGACTACTCGCTGAAGATGGTCACCTTCCTCGCCCGTTTCTCCCGTCAGTTCGGCCATGCGCCGAAGATCCACGACTTCATCAGGGAGCCGCGGCTGGCGACGCTGTCGGCCTCGGACGCGGGAGCGAGACGATGATCCGGGTCATCGACTGCACCCTGCGCGAGGGGTGCCAGGCCCGCCAGTGCAGCTTCGACAGCGCGCAGTCGGTCCAGCTGGCGAGGGAAATCGCGGCGCTGGGGGTGGATATGATCGAGTGCGGCCACCCGCGGATTTCCGCGGACGAACGCGAGCGGGTACGCGCCGTGGTGGCGGCGGTTTCCACGCCGGTGCTGGCCCACGCCCGGGCGCGCCGGGAGGATATCGACGCGGTGCTGGAAACCGGTGCGCAGTGGGTCGGGCTGTTCGCCTCGATCAACGCGATCTCGCTGGAAACCAAGTTCAAGGGCATGAGCCGCGAGGAGGTGCTCGAACTGTTCCACGACGCGATCCGCTACGCCCGCGAACGCGGCCTGCGGGTCCGGGCCACGGTGGAAGATGCCGCGCGCACCTCGGTCAGCGACCTGGTCAGCATGATCGCCACCGCGCGCGACGCCGGTGCCGATCGCATCTGCTTCGCCGACAGCGTCGGCATCCTGCTGCCGGACGAGACCTTCGACGTGCTCTCGCTGCTGCGCCACGAGTTCCCCGACGTGGTCTTCGAGTACCACGTGCACAACGACCGCGGCCTGGCCCTGGGCAACACCCTGGCGGCGATCCAGGCCGGGGTCCAGTGGCACTCGGCGAGCTGCAACGGGATCGGCGAACGCGCCGGGATCACCGATACCTTCCAGTTGCTGACCCTGCTGCACACCAAGTTCGCCGCCGACCGCTTCAACCTGAAGAACGTCCTCGCGGTCTCCGAGCTGGTCGAGGCGCACAGCCGGATCAAGCGTTCGCCGATGCACCCGGTGGTCGGCGAGAACGCCTTCGTCCATGTCGCCCGCCTGCACCAGTTGGCCATGCAGGAAAACCAGGACGCCTACAGCGCCTTCGATCCGGAACTGATCAACGGCCGCGTCTCGCTGCAACGCTACACGCCGATGCACCGCCAATCCCTGTTCCTCACGCCTTTCGAGAAATCCGCCAGCGAACTGAAGTACCACCGCCACGGCCCCGGCAAGCGCTTCGTCATGCTCGACCGGCGCCTGCTCGACGGCTCGCCGTTCTACTTCATCGCCCGCCAGTTCCACGACGTCGGCGACGGCGGGCCGGGCCACGTCGACAGCCACGTGCACAACTGCGACTCGGTGTTCCTGTTCCTCGGCAGCGACGAGGACTACCGCGGCCTGGAGGTGGAAGTCCTGCTCGGCGGCCAACTGCGCCGTTTGCAGAGCCCGGCCAGCGTGTTCATCCCCGCCGGCGTCGAGCACAGCTACCGCTACCTCGGCGGCAGCGGCACCTACATCAATTTCGTCCACAAGGGCGATTACCACGAGAGCCTACTGGAGATTACCCAATGAAGCAGTTCGACAAGCACGCAGACGCCTACAACGTGGTCCGCGGCAAGATCGCCTATCCGGATTCGCTCTACCGCAACCTCGCCGAACGCGCCCCGGCACGCGAAGCGGCGCTGGACATCGGCTGCGGCAACGGCGTCTCGACCGTCCGCCTGCAACCCTGGTTCCGCTACGTGGAAGGCAGCGACCTGGGCGAGGCGCTGATCGCCAAGGCCCGCGAGAACTACCCGGAGATCCACTTCAGCGTGTCGCCGGCGGAAACCTTCGCGCCACAACGCCGCTTCGACCTGGTCACCAGCGCCACCTCCTTCTACTGGATGGACCGCAAGCAGGTGCTGACGCGCATGGCCGACTGGCTGACCCCCGGCGGGCTGTTCTGCGCCTACAAGTACGATTTCCCGATCGCCTACGGACCGCTGCGCGACTTCATCGAGCACGAACTGGTGAACAAGTGGGCCAAGCACCGTGATCCGCGCCTGACCCGCTATGACGACACCCTGGAGATCATGGGCAGTTGCCCGCACCTGCGCGACTGCCGCCGCGAAGTGTTCGCCAACATCATCTTCCTCAGCCCGGAGGAGGTCGCGCTGTTCTTCCTCTCCACCAGCTACGTGACCCGCTACATCGAGCAGGAAGGCGGCGAAGACTACGCCGACCGCTTCATCGCCGCGGTGCGCGAGATCGAGAGCGCGCCGCAGGTGGCGGTGAACTTCGACATCCACGCCTTCACCGCGCTGAATCGCTGAGGAGCCGGCATGAGCAGCCTCCCCGTACCCGTATCGCTCGACAGCACCCTCCGCCATCTCGGCAGCGCCGACCCGCGGCGGCCGTTCCTGATCGACGCCCGCGAGCCGGAGCGTCCGCTGGAATACACCTGGGGCGACGCCGACCGCCAGGTCGACGCCCTCGCCGAGCAGATCGCCGAGCATGCCTGCCGCAGCGTCGGCGTGCTGCTCGACAACAGCTACCGCAACCTCTGCCTGATCTATGCGGTCATGCGCGCGGGCAAGCATCTGGTGCTGATCGATCCCGAGTGGGGGGAGGCCGCGAAGCAGGCCATCGTCGACGAGATGCGCCTGGACGCGCTGGCCAGCGAAGACCCGCTCGAGGGCGCGCTGGCCGGGCTGCGCCTGGCGCTGGATTTCGAGCGCCGCGCGACGCGCCGGCTCGACCGCGCCGCGCACAGCCACATGATCCTGTTCACCTCGGGCACCACCGGCCAGCCGAAAGGCATCGAACTCAGCCAGCAGGCCATGCTCCATGCCTACCGCATCGGCCGCGACTGCCTGGGCATCGGCGAGCACACGCGCTCCGGTTGCTTCTACCGGATCAGCGGCCTGGGCATCCTCGGCATCAATTTCCTCTTCCCGCTGCTGTACGGCGGCAGCGCGGTGCTCCTGCCGCTGCACTGCTGGGCCGACAGCGAAGGCTTCTGGGAATACGTGGAACGCTTCGGCATCAGTTTCCTCTACCTGGTGCCGCCGGTGGTCAACCACATGGTCAAGGAAGGCTCCCCGCCGCCGCGCCGCTTGCCGTTGCAGCGCCTGCTCTGCGTCGCCGGCTCGGCGCGCCTGGACGCCGACCTGCAGGCGGCCTTCCAGCGCGATTACGCGGCGCTGGCGAACATCTACGGCCTCAGCGAGTGCGGCTTCGCCTTCCTCTTCGGCAAGCGTCGCGGCGACGCGTTCGACAACTCGGTGGGACCGGCCGTCGGCCTGGAACTCAAGCTGACCGATCCCGATGGCCGCCCGCTGGACGGCAGCGGCGAACGCGGGCGCCTGTGGGTGCGCACGCCGAGCCTGTTCTCCGGCTACGTCAACCGCCCCGACCTGACCGCCCAGGTGCTCGAGGACGGCTGGCTGAACACCCAGGACCTCGCCTACTTCGACGAGGACCGCTGCGTGCACGTCCTCGGTCGTTGCGACGGTACCATCAACAAGGGTGGCAATCTGTTCCACCTGAATGAATGCGAACGGGCGCTCAACGGCCTGGACGAGGTGATCGACGTCTGCTGCCTGAAGGTCGATTGCCCGCTCTATGGCGAAGACTATGTCGCCGTGATCCACACCGCGCCGCAGGTCGCGTTCGCCTTCCTGCCCTGGCTCCAGCAGCAGCTCGGCACCCTCCGCGCGCCGCAGCGCGTGGTGCTGTCGCACCAGGCCCTGCCGCTGAATGGCGCTGGCAAGCACGACCGCCGTGCGCTCGCCGCCCTGCTGCAACGGGAAGCCTCGTGATGTGCGGCATCCTCGGTTACGTCGGCACCGGTTTCAGTGTCTCGCGCTTCGCCGGAGCGCTACGCCTGCTGGCCCATCGCGGCCCGTTCGGCGAGGGCATCGCGGCCCTGCCGAACGGCGCCATCGGCATGACCCGCCTGCCGATGTCCGGCGCCGCGGCGGTACCGCTGCCGCCGCAGGAGGGCCAGCGGCGGGTCGCCTACAACGGCGAGGTCTACCAGGCCGGCTGCGAAATCCATGGCGAGATCCGCCTGCTGCTCGACGGCTTGCAGCGCGGGGTACTGCCGGACGGCATGTACGCCCTCGCCAGCTGGGACCCGCAGACCCGGCAATTGACCCTGCTGCGCGACGAGTTCGGCATCAAGCCGCTGTACTACAGCTACCAGCCCGAGCGCGGCCTGCTGGCCTTCGCCTCCGAGCCGAGGGCACTGCTGCACCTGCTCGGCGGCGCCCGCGCCGACGCCGAGGCGATCGCCCAGGTGGTCGCCGCCGGCGTGCCGCTGGAAGGCCAGACCCTGTTCCAGCAGATCCGCCTGCTGCTGCCCGGCGAGGTGTTGCGCTTCGATCTCTCCCAGGAGCGTCCGCGCCTCTGCCAGCGCCAGCGGCTGGCCACTGCCCCGGCCAGCGAGGCGGACAGCCTCGACGAGCAGCTCGGCGAAACCCTCGAACGCTGCCGCCAGACCTTCCGCCCCTGTGCCCTGCTGGTCAGCGGCGGGGTCGATTCCAACCTGCTCGGCAGCTACCTGGACCCGCAGTTGCAGCGCTTTCACCTGTGCCTGGAAGGCGACGAGGAAAGCCTGCTGCCACACCCTCGGCTGCAACGCTTCGAGCTGCGCCAGGAAGCCTTCATGCCGCTGCTGCGTCGCGCGGTCGGCAACTTCGGCGGGGCGACACGGATGTCCAGCCTGCTGATGTACCAGCGCCTGGCCGACGGTATCGGCGAGCAGGGCTATCACTGCGTGCTTCTCGGCGAAGGCGCCGACGAACTGTTCTGGGGCTACCCGCGCCATCTCGAACTCTGGCGCCGGCGCGACGCACCGGAACCGCGGCGCTTCGCCGCCGCCTGGTTCGGCGAGTACCGGCGCAAGGCCGCGCTGCTGGCGGAGCCGGCGGGCCGACGGGTCGCCGAGCGGATCGAGGAACTCGCCCACGAGGCCCTCGGCCAGGGCCTCGAGGCGGCGATCGGCCAGTTCGACCTGCACTACTCGCTGGAGCCGCTGCTGCGCCGCGCCGACCATCTGCTGATGTCGCGCACCATCGAAGCGCGCACCCCCTACCTGCACGGTGCCCTGGCGCAGCGCGCCGGGCGCCTCCAGCGAATCGTCGGCGATACCGCCAAGGCACCGCTGGTGGCGCTCCTGGAGCAGCGCGAGAAACGCTGGCAGGCGCAGCCGAAACGGCATTTCCGCCTGCCGTTCGAACGTTGGCCGCAGGCCCTCGGGGAAATGCGCCGGCACCTCGCCGAACGCCTGCCGGCACTCCACGACCTCGGACTGGAAGGCCTGGACGCACCGAGCATCGAGGCGCTGCCCGGCGACCAGTTGTTCACCCTCACCACCCTGTCGCTCTGGCAGCAGGAATACGGAGCCTCGCTATGACAACCATCCATCGTCGCCCCGCACCCTGGCGGGGCAACACGGTGTTCTCCGCTTCGGCCGCCTTCGCCGCCGGCCTGGAAACACTGTTCGCGCGCCTGCTGGAGCGGCGTTCCGCGGATAGCGCGGAGGCTCTCCTGCGCCAGCGCCTGCACCACGAACTGGAGCACGGCAGCGGCGTGCTGCTGCACGATTCCGCGCTGCTGCGCGGGCTCGCCGAGGACGAGTTCCAGCGGGTATTCCGCGCATTCTGCCAATGGCTTGGACGCACCGTGGCGATCAACCGCAACGGCGAGTACCTCAAGGAGGTGCGCGACCTCGGCTTGCGCGACGCCCGCGATGCGCCGCAGCGCGGCCACCTGACCAGCCAGGAACTGGCCTTCCACTCCGATCGCGCCGACCTCACGGTGCTCGCCTGCTGGTCGCCGGCGCGCCGGGGTGGCGCCTTTCGCATACGTTCCTCGGCCGACGTCCTCGCCACCCTGGAAGCCGCCAACCCGGCCTGGCTGCCCCTGCTCGGCCAGCCGATCCCCCACGACCTGCGCGACGAAGGCGACGCCGACTACGCGCTGGTGCCGCTGCTCACGGAAACCCCGCGGACCTTCGTCTTGCGCTACATCCGCAAGTTCAACGAATCGGTGACGCGCCACGGGCTAAGCCTCGCCCCGCAGGTGCGAAGCATGCTCGACGGCCTGGACGAGGCGATCGAACGCGCCGACGGCTATGCCGAACTGGACTTCAGCAAGGGCATGCTGGTGCTGGTGAACAACCACACCACCCTGCACGCGCGCACCGAGTTCAGCGACGACGAGCGGCAGCGCCGCTGCCTGCTGCGCTGCTGGCTGAGCAGCGAGTTCACCCGCGAACTGCCGGAAAGCTTCCTGCCGCTGTTCCACCAGGTAGCCGCCGGCAGCCTGCGCGGCGGCATCCGTCCCCTCGCCCAGGAGCCCCGCCCGTGAGCGACAACATCTTCAGCGTGCAACGCTTCCGTGCCCTGCCGACGGAAATCCACGTGATGCTCGTCGGTACGCTGCTCACCCGCGGCGCCTACTTCATGGTCTGGCCGTTCCTGGCACTGCTGCTGTGGCGCGAGTTCCGGCTGTCCGCCAGCGCCATCGGCCTGCTGCTGGCGCTGGCGACTGTCTGCGGCGCGCTCAGCGGCATCTATACCGGCTGGCTGTCGGACCGTTTCGGGCGCAAGCGCCTGATCTTCTTCGGCACCAGCCTCAGCGGGCTTTCCTTCGTGCTGCTGGGCTTCAGCGGCCAGCCGCTGTCCTACGGGCTGGCGATCTCCGGGGTGAGCATCGGCTGCGCCCTGCTCGAATCCAGTTGCAAGGCGCTGATCGGCGACCGCGTCGAGGATCGCCGCTCGCGGGAACTGGCGCTCTACTGCCGGTACTTCCTGATCAACCTCGGCGCCGCCCTCGGCCCGCTGATCGGCCTGACCCTCGGCGTCGCCGCCCAGGCCGGCACCTTCCTGGTCACTGCGCTGGTCTACTTCTGCTACGGCCTGCTGCTCTGGCGCCTGCTGCACCACCTCGAACCGAAGCGGCGCAGCCTTGCCCCGCGAGCCTCGACGGGGTTCCTCGAAGCCTGCCTGAGCATGGCCCGGCATCGCGCCTTCACCCTGCTGTTGCTGTGCAACATGCTGGCCGCGCTGATCTACGCCACCTTCGATTCGACCCTGGTGCAGTACCTCACCCGCAGCGGTCTGCCCGACGTGGTCAACAGCATCGCCCTGCTGGTGACCATCAACGCGCTGACCATAGTGGTCGCCCAGTTTCCCCTCCTCCGCCTGCTGGAAAACACCGGCACCGGCGGCCGCCTGGTGCTCGGCATGCTGCTCATGCTCCTGGCCCAGCTAGGCTTCGCCTGGACCCCGGTGACCCTGTTCGCCGGCCTGGCGCTGGCCACGGTGGTGCTCAGCCTCGGCGAACTGATCGTGTTCCCGACCTTCAGCGTGGAGGTCGACCAACTGACCCCCGACGACCTGCGCGGCAGCTATTTCGGCGCGGCCAATCTCTACAGCCTCGGCACCGCGCTGGCGCCGCTGTACGGCGGGATCATGCTCGACCATGCCGGCAGCCAGGCGCTGTACCTCGGCCTGGCCGCGCTGTGCGGGGTGATCATGCTGCTGCAGGTCGGCGCGGTCGGCCTGCGCCAGGCCGAGCGGGCCGGCGGATGAGCGGCGCGCTGCTGGTCTCGGGATTTTTCCTGCGCCGCTCCGCCTGGTCCGTGGAAGGCGCCGGCTGGCGAAGCTGCGACCATCTGCGCGACGCGCCCGGATGCGACCTGGCGCATTGGCTGGACCAGGCCGCCGCCACGCTGGCCGGCGAGGAGCGGGTGATACTCTGCGGCCACAGCTTCGGCGGCTACCTGGCGCAATGCCTGGCGGCCCGCCTGGGCGAGCGCGCCGCGCACCTGTACCTGTTCAGCGCGCTGGTCAGCGAGGGCGGCGGCGCGTTGGAAAGCTACCAGGACAGCGGCCAGGACAATCTCCTCGGGCTGTGCCGCCTCGATCCGCTCGGAGGGCGGGTCCGCCTGGAGGACCGCGCCGGCTTCCTCGAACTGCTCGGCGCCGAGGTGCCGACCAGCGCCAGCGAACCCGCGCAATTGCTGGTCGACCCACCGCCGCAGGTTCGTCCGGCCTGCCCGGTCACCTACGTGGTGGCGGCCGCCGACCGGCTCAGCCCACCGTCGCTGCAACGCACCTTCGCCCGTCGCCTGGACGCGCGGGTGCGGGAATACCCGGGTGGGCACCTCGCCGCACTGGCGGACCCGCGCTTCCTTCACGCCCTGATCGAATCTAATAATTAGATAGATAAAGCCGAAAATACGCGCTTTTTTATCGTAACAATCTGACGGATGATGACCCCATCAACCGCCCGCACCCTCGCGCAAACGAGCGGCGACGGGCCCAATGGAGATCCGATCATGATCGAACGTCGTCCCTTCGACCGTCTGGGCCACGCCAACCACGGCTGGCTGAACGCGCGTCATCATTTTTCCTTCGCCGACTACTATGACCCGGAGCGCGAGGACTGGGGCCGCCTGCGGGTCTGGAACGATGACGAGATCGCCGCCGGCAGCGGCTTCCCGCCGCACCCGCACCGCGACATGGAGATCATTACGTATGTCCGCGAAGGCGCGATCACCCACCAGGACAGCCTGGGCAACAAGGGCCGCACCGAGGCCGGCGACGTGCAGGTGATGAGCGCCGGTACCGGCATCGTCCATTCGGAGTACAACCTGGAAGCCGAGACCACCCGGATCTTCCAGATCTGGATCATCCCGGACCGCCGCGGCGACCAGCCGCGCTGGGGCTCCAAACCGTTCCCGAAGGCCGAGCGCGACGGTCGTTTCGTCACTCTCGCCAGCGGCGACGAGCATGACAGCGAAGCGCTGCACATCCGCGCCGACGCCGAGGTCGCCGCGGTGACCCTGAAGGCCGGCCAGAGCGCCGAGTACGCCCTGGAAAACGGTCGCCGCGCCTACCTGGTGCCGGCCACCGGCAGCATCGAGGTCAACGGCGTGCGCGCCGAGGCCCGCGATGGCCTGGCGGTACGCGACGAGCCGACCCTGAAGGTCACCGCCCTGGAAGACAGCGAAGTGCTGCTGGTGGAAGTGGCCTGACCCGACAGCCCCTCGCCCCCACGGGCGAGGGGCTGCTTTCGTTTCGCCCCAGCCCAGGGCCCCTCTCTCGACGCAGCGGCGTTATCCGCCGCAACGCCTCCGGCCCGGCCGACTTGGTTCTTCCCAGCTTCACGCTTCGCGCTCACACTACCCGCAGAAGAATTCGAGAGGCTCCGCCATGCGTGAACTGCAACCCCTGCTGGAAAACCACGGGCTGCTCCTGCTGTTCCTCAACGTGCTCTGCGAACAGGCCGGGCTGCCGATCCCCGCCTACCCGGCGCTGATCGTCGCCGGCGCGCTGGCCATGCAGGGCGTCGGCGCGCCGCTGGGCGTGGTCCTGCTGGTAGTGGTGCTCGCCTGCCTGCTGGCGGACGTCGCCTGGTACCTGGCCGGGCGCCGCTACGGCGGCTTCCTCCTGCGCAGCATCTGCAAGGTCTCGCTGTCCCAGGACAGTTGCATCCGCCAGAGCCAGAACATGTACCTGCGGGTCGGTCCGAGGGCGCTGCTGATGTCGAAGTTCCTGCCCGGCGCCAGTGCGTTGTCCACCACCCTGGCCGGCATGACCCGCACCCGCCTGCGCCGCTTCCTCGCCTACGACGCCGCCGGCTCGGCACTCTGGGCCGGTTCCGCGCTGCTGCTGGGGGTGATCTTCAGCGATGCGGTGGACCACCTGCTGGCCCTGCTCAGCGACTACGCGGCCATCGGCGCGCTGCTGATCGCCGGGGCCTTCGCCGCCTTCATCGCCTGGAAGCTCTGGCAGCGCCAGCGCCTGCTGTCGCGCAGCCGGCGGATTCCGCGAATCAGCGTGGAGGAACTGGAAAACCTTCGCGAACAGGGGCAATTGCCGGTGATCCTCGATGTCCGCGCCCACCACGAGGACGAGCCGAGCGGCATTCCGGGAGCCATCCCGGTGGAACTGAACGTGTCGCTGAAGGACCTGCCCGGCGACCTCAGGGACGCCAGCATCGTCATCTATTGCGCCTGTCCCCACGAACTTTCCGCCGCGATGCTCGCCCAGCGCCTCAACGCCTCCGGCTTCACCCGCACCTGGGCGCTGGCCGGCGGCCTGGACGCCTGGCGCAAGGCCTACGGGCAGGTCGTGGCGAACGCCTGAGCGACGCCCACCGGGTTCAGCCCAGCGCCTGCACCGCCGCGCCGTCGGCTTGCCGCTGCGGCGCCGGCGAGGAGAACACCAGGTAGCCGTCCTCGACCTTGCCGTAGCGCAGCAGCGCCAGGTCGAGGACGTAGTTCTGGTAAAGCTTCCAGGGCATCCGGTCGCCCTGCTTGGGCATGCGCTCGGCGGCGCGCTGGATGTAGCCGGAGTCTAGGTTGAGGAAGGGCTCCTCGCGCACGTCGCCGGTGCTGTCGCGGGCGGTCACCTGGCGCATGCCGGTGGCGTCCATGTGATTGATCAGGCGGCAGAAGTATTCGCTGGAGAGGTCCGCCTTGAGCGTCCAGCTGGCGTTGGTATAGCCGACCACCGCCGCCAGGTTCGGCAGGTCGCGCAGCATGATGCCGCGATAGCCCATGCTCCGGTTGACCTGGAACGGCTTGCCGTCGACCGCCAGCTCGGCGCCGCCGAACATCACCAGGTCGAGACCGGTGGCGGTAACGATGATGTCCGCCTCCAGCACCTCGCCGGTCTTCAGGCGAATGCCCCGGTCGACGAAGCGGTCGATGTGCTCGGTGACCACCGACGCCTTGCCCTTGCGCAGCACCTTGAACAGGTCGCCGTCCGGCACCGCGCAGACCCGCTCGTCCCAAGGCTTGTAGCGCGGGCTGAAGTGACGCATGTCGAAGCGCTTGCCCAGTTGCAGGCTGGCCAGCTTGAGCAGGGCCCTGCGGACCAGGCCGGGGAAGGTCCTGGCGAGCATGAAGAAGGCCATCTGCATCGCCACGTTGCGCGCCCGCGCCTGGCGGTAGACCCAGGTCTCCGGAAGGAAGCGGCGGAGGAAACTGGAGATCGCATCCTTCTGCGGCAGGGTGATCACGTAGGACGGCGAGCGCTGCAACATGGTGACGTGGGCGGCCTTGTCGGTCAGCGACGGCACCAGGGTCACGGCGGTCGCGCCGCTACCGATCACCACCACCCTCTTGCCGCTGTAGTCGAGGTCCTCGGGCCACAGCTGCGGATGGACGACCTGCCCGGCGAAGTCCTCGCGACCGACGAATTCCGGGGTATAGCCGGCTTCGTAGCGGTAGTAGCCGGTGCACATCAGCAGGAACTGCGCGGTCATGCGCAGCGGCTCGGGCTCGTCGCCGCGCTGCACGTCGAGGTTCCAGCGCGCATTGGCGGAATCCCAGTCGGCCCTGAGCACCCGGTGGCGGTAGCGGATCTTCCGGTCGATGCCGTTCTCCCGCGCGGTCTCCTCGATGTAGCGGCGGATCGACGGACCGTCGGCGATGGCCTTGGGATCGCTCCATGGCTTGAAGTTGTAGCCGAGGGTGAACATGTCCGAGTCGGAACGGATGCCGGGGTAGCGGAACAGGTCCCAGGTACCGCCCATCGCCGCACGCCCTTCGAGCAGGGCGAAGCTCTTGCCGGGGCAATGCTTCATCAGGTGGTAGGCGGCGCCGACGCCGGACAGTCCGGCGCCGACGATGAGTACGTCCAGGTGTTCGACAGGCATAAGGTTCCTCGATCGGCGCAAGCGTCCAGCCGTCTGCTGGGCTGATGCCCTCCACCCTACAGAGGGGACGCCGCGCGGGTATCCCAACCTTCGTACTGCGATATCCGGAGAGTATGGACCCAGGCGTGGGAATTACCCATGCCGGCGTACCGGCATGGGTCGGGCGCTAGGATGCGCGAGAAGGTTTCTCCGGGGTCTCCGCCGCTACCGCGCCGCGGTCTTCCAACTGGTCGCTCTGGAACAGCGTCTCCAGCTCGACCCGCGCCTCGCGAGCGCTTTTGATCAGCGCGTCGCGGTCGTTGTAGAACAGGTGCTGGGAGGCCAGGACCTCTTCGTCGTGCCGACGGAAACGACGGATCCGCGCGTCCGCCTGTTCCTCGCTCAGCCCCAGGCCGCAGAGCACCATGCGGCTCATCTCCAGGCTGGAGAAGAAGGTCTCGCGCACCGGCTCGACCCCGGCGTCCAGCAGCAGGTGGACGTGCTGGCGGTTACGCGCGCGGGCGATGATCTTCAGGTGCGGGTACAGCTTGCGCACGCGCCTGGCCGTCTCGATGTTGGTCTCCGGGTCGTCGGTGGCGATGACGAAGAACTCGGCCTTCTCTACCTGGGCCGCGCGAAGGATCTCCGGGCGCATCGGGTCGCCGTAGAAGATCGGGATCGCGCCGAGGGTACGGGTCAGCTCGATGGTCTCCACCGAGGTGTCCAGGGCGATGAACGGCACGCGCTGGGCGCGCAGCACGCGAGCGACGATCTGGCCCATGCGACCGACCCCGGCGATCACCACGCGCGGGGTGTCGTCGTTGTCGATGCGTTCCATTTCCGGCGGCGGCTTCGTCGCTTCCGGCTCCCTCGCCAGCAGGCGCGCGAGGCCGAGTACCAGCAACGGAGTCAGGGCCATCGACAGGGTGATGGAAAGCACCAGCAGGTTGTGCAGGTCGTTCTGGAACAGGCCCTGGTCGCGGGCCATCTTGAACACGACGAAGGCGAACTCGCCGCCGGCCGCCAGGACCACGCCCAGGCGCAGCGCCGAGGCCTTGTCGAGGCCGCCGGAAATGCGCCCGACGAAGTACAGCACCGGCGCCTTCAGGGCGATCAGCAGCACGGTCAGGCCGAGCACCATCCACGGCGACTTGAGCAGCAGGCTGATGTCCGCGCTCATGCCCACGCTGATGAAGAACAGGCCGAGCAACAGGCCCTTGAACGGCTCGATCTGCGCCTCCAGTTCGTGGCGGTACTCCGAGTCTGCCAGCAGCAGGCCGGCGAGGAAGGCACCGAGGGCCATGGACACGCCGGCCAGCTCCATCAGCAGCGCGGTACCCATCACCACCAGCAGCGCGGTGGCGGTGGACATGTCCTGCAGCTTGGTCTGGGCGACGATGCGGAACACCGGGCGCAGCAGGTAGCGGCCGCCGACCACCACCGCGGCGATGCTGCCGACCACCTTGAGGGTCTGGGTCAGTTCGCTGCCGCCGGCGTCGCTGTGCGCACCGCTGAGCAGCGGGATCATGGCGATCAGCGGGATCGCCGCGATGTCCTGGAACAGCAGGATGGCGAAGGCCAGGCGGCCATGGGGCTGGGTCAGTTCCTTGCGCTCGGCGAGGATCTGCAGGCCGAAGGCGGTGGACGACAGCGCCAGGCCCAGGCCGAGCACCACCGCGCTGTTCACCGGCTGGTCGAAGCCGACCAGAGCCACGGTGCCGATCACCAGGCCGGTCAGCAGCACCTGCAGCAGGCCGACGCCGAACACCGACTTGCGCATCACCCACAGGCGCCGCGGCGACAGCTCCAGGCCGATGATGAACAGCAGCAGCACCACGCCCATCTCGGAGATCTGCGCGACGCTTTCCGGGTTGTCCACCAGGCCCAGCACGCTGGGACCGATCAGCACCCCGGCCAGCAGGTAGCCGAGCACCGCGCCCAGTTGCAGGCGCTTGGCCAGCGGCACCATGAACACCGCCGCGATCAGGAAGACCACGCCGGACTGGAGAAAACTGCTTCCGTGTTCCACGCTCAACTCCCGCTGGCGGCGCTGGCGCCGAACCGGTCGCGGATGGTGGCGATGGTCTCCACATCCATGGCGATATAGGCCTGCTTGACGAAGGCGTCGTAGGGCAGTTCGTCGCCCAGCGGCTGCAGGTAGCGGGTGCAGTAGGCGAAACGCACGAACAGCGAGCCGGGCTCCGGCTCCTCGATGGTCATGTCGAGGCTGCCGCCGGCCACCTCGGCGCTCGGCTTGATGCTGTAGTGGGCACTGTCCGGCGCCTTCAGCACGACTTCGTCCTCGACCACCAGACCCGGCAGGTACAGGCGCCGATGCAGGCGGTCGCCGTCATCGACGAGGATCTCGAAACGCTCCAGGCCGACGACGAAATACTGTGGCTCGCGCGCACGGCAGACCAGGCCTTCCCAGAGTTGCAGCCGGTCGAGGACCGGCAGGTCGACAAGCGTCCGGTCGTTGACCTGGACCAAGTGTTCGAATTGCATGTGGCTCACTTCCTGTTCGGTGCATGCGATAGGCGAGTTCTGACCGGCGATGGGTGCAGAAAGTTTTCCCGCTGCCGGCGAATCGCCAGGGCGCAGGTCCGCAACGATCGCCGACAGGCATTCGAGGACGCCGCCGGGGCACCCGACGGCACATCGACCTCACTCGGCGTCGATCTTCCAGGGAATCGGCGGAGCGCTCAAGCGCGGCCCTTCCAGGGCGTCGAGCCGGCCGAAGCGGGGATCCCCCTCCTCCCAGGCCTTCTGCGCCCGGGCGATCTCGCCCTTGCTGTGGCCGACGAAGTTCCACCACATGAAGATCTCCGCGCCGAACGGTGCGCCACCGAGCAACAGCACCCGCGCGCCAGGGTCGAGTTGCAGTTGCAGGCCGTCGCGGCCGTCGCCCAGGTAGGCCAGTTCGTTCACCGCGAAATGCTCGCCGCCCACTTCCAACCCGCCTTCCAGCGGCAGCAGGCCGTACTCGAAGTGCGGGTCGAGCGTCAGTTGCAGGGTCGAGGCGTCGTGGCAGGCCAGGTCGGCACCGAGCAGCGGCGAGTAGAGCCGGCACGGCGCCTGCCGACCGTCCAGAGCGCCGGCCAGCAGGGTGAAGGTGACCCCCTGCTCCTGCCAGCGCGGCAGGTCGGGATGATGGTCGAAGGCCGGGGCGATGTCGCGCTGCTCGTAGGGGAGCGCGATCCACAACTGCGCGGCGTGGGCGTGGCGCTCGTCGGGCAGCGACTCCTCGGTGTGGGCGATGCCATGGCCGGCGGTCATCAGGTTGACCTGGCCGGGGCGGATCACCTGGACGTTGCCCAGGCTGTCGCGGTGCAACGCCTCGCCCTGGATCATCCAGGTAAAGGTCTGCAGGCCGATGTGCGGGTGCGGGCCCACGGCCAGGCCGCCGCCGGGTTCGAATTCGGCGGGACCGGCATGGTCGAGGAAGCACCAGGCACCGATCATCCGCCGCTGGCGCGACGGCATCAGCCGACTGACGGTGATCCCGCCGCCGATTTCCGCGGCACGCGCGGTGACTCGTTGCAGCAGGTGCTCGCGGCGCTCCGGACAGTCCCACGAGGAGGACAGGTCGCAACGCTCTTCGGTATTGCTCATGTTCAGGCTCTCCGGTGACGAGGCATTCAACCGCGCAGGCGGCGCACCCACAGTTGCAGGGCCTGCAACTGCTGCTGGATCAGTTCGCGCGCCTTGTCGTCGAGCAGCCGGCCCTGGGCGTCGAAGGCGTTCTGCGCGCTGGAGATCATCACTTCCGGCTTGTTCAGCGGATGAACGTCGAGGAACACCAGCGTCTGGCGCAAGTGATACTGCGCCCGCGCGGTGCCGAAACGCCCGGCGCTGGCGCCGAGGATCGCCGCCGGCTTGCCGGAGAACGGTTGCTCCGGCGGCCGCGAGGCCCAGTCGATGGCATTCTTCAGCACCCCGGACATCGAATAGTTGTATTCCGGGGTGGCGAACAGCAGCGCGTCCGCCGCGCGGATCTGCTCGCGGAAGCGTTCCACCGCGGGCGGAAAGCCGAGGGCGTAGACGTCCTCGTTGTACAGCGGGATGCCGGAGATGTCCGCCAGCTCGATGCTCATGCCCGGCGGGACCAGACCGATCGCTTCCTGCAGCGCCGCGCTGTTGTAGGAGCCGCTGCGCAGGCTGCCGGAAATGCCCAATACCTTGATGTCGTCGCTCATGCCGTGCTCCTCGTTGTGCGTGCGGGTTCAGTCGCGTAGCTGGCTGCTGACGCTGACCTCTCCGGAGAGTACACGATGGATCGGGCAGGCATTGGCGATCTCCAGCAGACGTTGGCGCTGCTCGGCGTCGAGATCGCCGGCCAGGCCGATGTCGCGGCGGATATGGGTGAAGGGCTCCGGCTTGGTGCGTTCCTCGACGATGTTCAGTTGCACGTCGATACCCTCCAGCGGCCACTCCTTGCGCTGCGCGTACATCGCCACGGTGATCGCCGTGCAGGCGCCCAGCGCCGAGAGCAGGATCTCGTGCGGCGAGGGGCCGCTGTCGGCGCCGCCGAGGGCGGCCGGCACGTCGCTCAGCCACTGGTGGCTGTCGTCGCCGAGGGTCACGCGGTAAGGGGTGGCGCCGAGGGAAGCGTTGACGACCTGGGTAGCCATGGGGTTTCTCCTGTGCATGGGGGGCGTGCCGGAACCTCGGGTTCCGGCGAAGCGGCGTTCCGATGAAAACACCTGGACGGAAAACGACACAAGGCACCCGATGGTCGGAGTGCCTTGTGTCCGGGACAGCGGCGAAGCCGGCTTACTTCTTCGTGCCGAAGCTCTGGATCAGGTTGGCGTACGCCGGCAGGTGGCCGCCGAGGATGGCGCCGAAGCCTTCGATGTCGTTGCGCCAGTCGCGGTGCAGTTCGCAGCCGACGCTGAACCAGTTCATCAGTTGCGCGCCGGCGGCGGTCATGCGCGCCCAGGCGGCGTCGCGCACCACCGGGTTGAAGGTGCCGGAGGCGTCGGTGACGACGAATACGTCAAATCCCTCCTCCAGCGCCGAGAGGGTCGGGAAGGCTACGCAGACATCGGTCACCACGCCGGCGATGATCAGTTGCTTCTTGCCGGTGGCCTTGACCGCCTTGACGAAGTCCTCGTTGTCCCAGGCGTTGATGTTGCCGGGGCGGGCGATGTACGGGGCCTGCGGAAACATTTCCTTGAGTTCCGGCACCAGCGGGCCGTTGGGGCCGTCCTCGAAGCTGGTGGTGAGGATGGTCGGCAGGTTGAAGAACCTGGCGATGTCGGCCAATGCCAGGACGTTGTTCTTGAACTCGTCCGGGCTGAAATCGCGGACCAGGGAGAGCAGGCCTGCCTGGTGGTCGACGAACAGCACTGCCGCATCGTTCTTGTCGAGTCGCTTGTAGGTGAAGGACATGGTATTTCTCCGGTCTCGGGCGGCGTCCGTCGCCGCGCGGTGTGAATCGAAGCACCTCGGGTGAGGCATGCATGGGCGGCTTCGGCAGCCGGCCGCCTATCAAGAGTAGTGCCGGCGACGCCCATTTACCGCCCGGCAAAATACGAAAACGGTGTTCTTCGTCCGCGAACACCGCGTGCGCGCAGGCGCGCTACGCTTGCCCTGCGGTTGCCGCCGCAGTGCGCTCGGCACGTCTCGCCCCTTACCTGGAGTTCGCCAGCATGCGACAGTCTGCCTCCCGATTGTTTCGAGATTAATCCATGAGCCTGCGCCTCGAAGACATACAGGCCTTCCTCAACGTGGTCGAGCTGGGCAGCATCAGCGCCGCCGCCGAACGCATGAGCCTGTCCAAGTCCGTGATCAGCAAACGCGTCAGCGACCTGGAGCGTCACCTCGGCGTACGCCTGCTCTACCGCTCGACGCGCAACGTCGAGCCGACCGAAGCCGGCGGCTTCTTCTACAAGTCGGCCAAGGCTTCGGTGCAGGACCTGAACAACGCCGCCGAAACCGTGGCGCTACGCGAGAACGATCTGTGCGGGGAGCTGCGGGTGATGGCGCCGATGAGCTTCGGCACGCTCTGGCTGGGCCCGCTGGTGATGGAGTTCATGGCGCGCAACCCGCGCCTGGAAGTGGTCCTGCAACTGGACGACCGGATCGTCGACTTCGAGAAGGAAGGCTACGACCTGGCGATCCGCATCACCCGCCTGCAGGACAGCTCGCTGATCGCCCGCCAACTGGGCACCAGCCGCCGGGTAGTGTGCTGCAGCCCGGAATACCTGGAGCGGCACGGCCCGCTGCAACGCATCGAAGACATTCTCTGCCATCCCTGCATCGGCTACAGCCACAACACCCCCTCGCAGCTATGGAGCTTCGAGCCGCGGGTGGCCGGGGAGCCGGCGCGGATGATCACCCCGCGCGGACGCTTCAACACCAACAACGGCCAGACCATGCGCGACGCCGCGGTGCGCGGCCTGGGCCTGGCGATGTTGCCGCTGTTCATCGCCGCCGAGGACCTGGCCGCCGGCCGGCTGGTCGAGGCCCTGCCGCAGGAGCGGCCGCTGGACGACCTGATCTACGCCATGTATTCGCGGGCGGCGACCCTCTCGCCGAAGGTCAAGCTGTTCGTCCAGTTTCTCCAGCAGGCCCTGGGCAGCCCGCCGTGGGGCATACGCTGAGCCTCGCTCAGCGCTTGCGGCAGACGCTCAGCCCGTCGCCGATCGGCAGCAGCGAATAGTCGACCCGCGCGTCGCTCTTCAGCGTCAGGTTGAGCTGCTGGATACCGCGGGTATCCGCACTCTTCGGCTGCGCTTCGAGCACCCGGCCGCTCCACAGGACGTTGTCGAAAAGCACCAGCCCACCCTGGCGCACCAGCGCCAGCGCGGCCTCCAGGTATTCGGGGTAGTTGGCCTTGTCGGCGTCGATGAAGGCCAGGTCGAATTGCCCGGCCAGGCCTTCGTCGAGCAGCGCACGCAGGGTTTCCAGGGCGGGCCCGAGGCGCAGCTCGATGCGCTCCTCGACAGCGGCTTCGCGCCAGTAGCGGCGCGCAGTCAGGTGGTAGTCGCCGGGCAAGTCGCAACAGGTAAGACGCCCTTGCTCGCCAAGGGCGGTAGCCATGCACAGGGCGCTGTAGCCGGTGAAGGTGCCGACCTCCAGCGCCCGCCGCGCGCCGATCAGGGTAAGCAGCAAGGCGATGAACTGGCCCTGCTCGGGGGCGATCTGCCAGCGAGCATTGGGTAGCTTCGCGGTTTCCTCGCGCAGGCGGGTCATCAGCGGGGTTTCCCGCAGCGAAACGTCCAGCAGGTAGCGGTAGAGGTTGTCGTCGAGATTGAGGGTGCGGGTGGTCATGGCCCCGGACCTCCCCGCCTCAGGGCACCCGCGCCAACGGCGACGGTGCGACCAGCACGCGCTTGGCGTCCAGGTACGCGCGTTGCCAGTAGCTGTTCTGCAGGCTGTCCAGGCGCACCGTGCCGCCGGTGCGCGGCGCATGCACGAAGCGACCCTCGCCGACGTAGATGCCGGCATGGCTCACGGTGCGTCCACCGGAGGTGGCGAAGAACACCAGGTCGCCGGTCTGCAGGGCCTGCACCGGCACGCTGGGCGCGCGCATGGAAATCATCTCGCGGGTCGAGCGCGGCAGCTTGATGCCGGTCATGTCGCGGTAGACGAAGTTGATCAGGCCGCTGCAATCGAAGCCCGAATCGGGCGTGTTGCCGCCCCAGCGGTAGGGCGTGCCGACCAGGCCGAGGGCACGGAACAGCACATCGTCGGCGGCGGGCGAGAAATTCGTCGCTGGACGGAATACGACCTGTTTGGCGGGCGCGGGGGGCGGCGCTTTGCTGGCGCAGGCGGTGAGCAGCGCAGCAAAGGCGAGGATCGAGAATCGGGCCAGTGCATGCATAGTGGAAGCCTTCCTGGTGAGGAATGCTTCCACTTTGCTACGACAAGGAGTTAAACGCAATACTTAAAGTAAAACTTTAAGTTTAGCGCTTGCTCGTCAGGGCGTCCTTGTAGCCGGGCTCGAGCACCCGCTTGGCTTCCATGTAGCTCAGGCTCCAGTAGCTGGAGTCCAGGCTGTCCACCCGCACCCCGCCGCCACGGCGGCTGGCGGAATGGATGAACTGGCCATCGCCGATGTAGATGCCGGCGTGGCTGACGCGACCACGGCCACGGTTGTTGAAGAACAGCAGGTCGCCCGGCTGCAACTCGTCCTTGGAGACCAGCGGCACGTCCATATCGATGAGTTCGCGGGTGGAGCGCGGCAGCTTGATGCCGGCCTCCTCGCGGAACAGGTAGCCGACGAAGCCGCTGCAATCGAAGCCTTTCGCCGTCGTACCGCCGAAACGGTACGGCGTACCGATCAGTTCGAAAGCGCGCTCGAGGATGCTGGACGCCAGCGCAGGCGTACCAGCCGATGAATTGTCCGCCCCTTCGTCCTCAACATCCTGCCAAGCGATCGCGTCGCGTTCGACGTCGATGCTGCTCTTGGCTGCGGTCGGCTCTTTGGCGACCTGCGGCTCCGGCGAATGGCTGGCGCAAGCGGCCAGCAGCAGAACGAAACTCATGGGCACGAGGGGTGCTAAGCGTTTAAGCATGGGCACGACCGTGTCTCATTAGTTTTACTAGCGGGCTAATTTGCCTTCTCGATCAATCCTATGCAAGTTTTTTATCGATAAATGTGACTTACCACCTGCGGCATGATGTCTAAGGCTCGTCCTGTCATTTTCACATCGACCCGCTCGCTGAGGTCGGTCACGCCAGGATTCACCTCCACGGTGAAGCCTCCCGCCTGCCGTGTGCGCAGCACCGGTTCGACGATATAGGGGAAGCTCGCGGTGGTTCCCACCACCAGCACCGCATCGAAGCCTTTGCGCAATTCGCGGTACAGGGTGTCGATCGCCTCTTCCGGCAACATTTCCTCGAACAGCACCACCGGCGGCCGCAGCACGCCGCCGCAGGCCGCGCAGCGCGGCGGTAACTGGCCGTGCAGATGCTCCTCCAGGCCACCGCTCTCGGCGCCGCAGGACTGGCAGTAGAGCGGCGCCAGTTCGCCATGGATCTCGATCAGCCGCTCGGCCGGCGAGCCGGCCTGGCGATGGAAGCCGTCGATGTTCTGGGTCAGCACCCAGCATTCCGGCTTGCGCTTCTGCAACTCGGCAATGGCTTCGTGGCCGGCGTTGGGTCGGGCCGCCAGGCAAGCCTTGCCGAGTTCCGCGAGGTACTTCCAGCACAGCGCCGGATCGCGCCGCAGCATCGGTCCGGAAAGTGCCGCCTCGATCGGCAGGCCCTCTTCCGTGCGACCGTTGTAGAGACCGCCGAGGCCGCGATAGGTGGGCATACCGGAGTCCGCGGAGAGGCCGGCGCCAGTGATGACCAGGATGCGTTCGGCACGCCGCAGGGCCTGGGCGACGGTGGCGATCGGGCTGTGGCTGTCCATGGTTGGCTCCTGTCAGGCTGGCGGATCGAGGGAAGCCGGCAAGCCGAGCCGGCGCATGCGCCCGAGCAGGGTCGTGCGCGGTATCCGCAACCGGGCGGCGGCCCGGGAGAGATTGCCGCGCGCCTGGCGCAAGGCGTCTTCTATCAGGTTGCGCTCCTGTTGCGCCAGCGCCTCGCGCAGGCCTCCGACCGCCGCGCTGTTCATCGAGCGCGCGGCCTCGCCGCCCACGGCCTCTGCGCCGTCGTCGGCGAACGCCACCTCATCCAGCAGTGCACCGCCCTCCCCGTGCAGCAACAGGCTGCGCCGGATCACGTTTTCCAGTTGCCGGACGTTGCCCGGCCAGTCGCAGGCCAGCAACTGCGCCAGCGCCCGCTCGCCAAGAGCGGTGACACGCGGGTTGAGGCTGCGCGCATCGCGACGGACGAACGCCCGTGCCAGCAGTTCCACATCGCCGGGGCGCTCGCGCAGCGGCGGGATGCACAGGCTGCCCACGTCCAGGCGGTAGTACAGGTCCTCGCGCAGGCGTCCCTCGGCGATCGCCTGGCGCGGCGGCTGGTTGCTCGCCGCGATCAGTCGTACATCGGCCCGCTGCGGGCTCAGGCTGCCCAGAGGCAGGTAGCTGCCGTCCTGCAAGACCCGCAGCAGCTTGCTCTGCATGGCCATCGGCATGGAATTGATCTCGTCGAGGAACAAGCTGCCGCCCTGCGCCAGGGCGAACATGCCCTTGCGGTTCTCGGCGCCGGTGAAAGCGCCGCGGGTGGTGCCGAACAGGGTACTTTCCAGCAGCGTCTCGGGAATCGCCGCGCAGTTCAGGCTGATCATCGGACCGCTGCGTCGCGGGCTCAGGGCATGGGCGCGACGGGCGAACAGTTCCTTGCCGGTGCCGGTCTCGCCATGGATCAGCAGCGGCAGGTCGGTGGCCGCAAAGACGTCCAGGCGCTGCAACTGCCGCAGCAGGCTCGGCGCCACGCTCAGGATGTTCGGGCAATCCGCCAGGCCTGCGGTCTCTTCGGTCTCGGCGACGACTTCGCCGAGCTCCATCGCGCCGAGCAGGCAACCGTCGCGCCCGCGCAGCGGGATCGCCCGGTGGCGATACTGCAACAGCTCGCCGCCGGCCCCCACGTAGGCCTGCAGCGTATCGATCGACGGCCGACCTTCGGCCAGGCAACGCAGCAGCGTGCTTTGCTCGGCCGCCAGCCAGGGGGCGCTCTGCAACAGGTGCATGCCCAGCGCCCGCTGCGGGTCGAGACCATCGAGCAGGCCGCTGGCACGGTTGTAGTAGACGAAGCGACCGGAGGGATCGACCACCGTGACCGGTTGCCGCAGGCCGTCGAAAATCGGCGCCAGGCAGTCCACCAACCAGGCCAGTTCACCGCTTCGCGCGGAAATCGTCGGCTCCTCGACAAGCGCCATGCTCTCCCCCTCGGTTTCCCGGATGTCGAAGTCTCGTCAGTTGTCCAATCTTCGACGCAGCGCGACCGAGCATCCTTGGCGTGGATCAACCAAGCCCTCGGAAAACCAGGAAAATCCTCCAATTTATCAAGGATTTCCAAGGCAATTCCCGGGCGTTGGCTGGCGCGTGGCTTGCAACGACCTCGTCGTCCCCACACGAGGAAAATCGTCATGTTCAAGCACATCATCGCTCGCACGCCCGCTCGCAGCCTGGTCGACGGCCTGACCTCCAGCCACCTCGGCAAGCCGGACTACGCCAAGGCCCTCGAGCAGCACAATGCCTACATCCGCGCCTTGCAGACCTGCGACGTGGACATCACCCTGCTACCGCCGGACGAACGCTTCCCCGACTCGGTGTTCGTCGAGGATCCGGTGCTCTGCACCTCGCACTGCGCCATCATCACCCGCCCCGGCGCCGAATCGCGGCGCGGCGAGACCGAGATCATCGAGGAAACCGTGCAGCGCTTCTATCCAGGCAAGGTCGAGCGCATCGAGGCCCCCGGCACGGTGGAAGCCGGCGACATCATGATGGTCGGCGACCACTTCTACATCGGCGAATCGGCCCGCACCAACGCCGAGGGCGCCCGGCAGATGATCGCGATCCTGGAAAAACATGGTCTCGGCGGCTCGGTGGTGCGCCTGGAAAAGGTCCTGCACCTGAAGACCGGGCTCGCCTATCTGGAACACAACAACCTGCTGGCCGCCGGCGAGTTCGTCAGCAAGCCGGAGTTCCAGGACTTCAACATCATCGAGATCCCCGAAGAGGAGTCCTACGCCGCCAACTGCATCTGGGTCAACGAAAGGGTGATCATGCCCGCCGGCTATCCCCGGACCCGCGAGAAGATCGCCCGCCTCGGCTACCGGGTGATCGAGGTGGACACCTCCGAATACCGCAAGATCGACGGCGGCGTCAGTTGCATGTCGCTGCGCTTCTGAACCATGCCGCGGCGGACCGACCCGCCGCCACCCGCCGTCGCACCCCGGCGCAGGCTCCGCCTGCGTCGGGCGCGACATACCGGATGCAGTTTCGGAGGTGCCACATGGCCGATTCGGACAAGGGAAAACTGGGGCTGCCGGCGCTGACCGCGCTGGTGGTGGGCGGCATCATCGGCAGCGGCATCTTCAGCCTGCCGCAGAACATGGCCGAAGGCGCAGGCGCCGGCGCGATCCTGATCGCCTGGGCGATCACCTTCGTCGGCATGCTGACCCTGACGCGGATATTCCAGTGGCTGTCGACCACCCGCCCCGAACTGGACGACGGCGTCTACGGCTACGCCCGCGAAGGCTTCGGCGAATACCTGGGGTTCAACGCCGCCTGGGGCTACTGGATTTCCGCCTGGGTCGGCAACGCCGGCTACCTGGTGGTGCTGTTCAGCGCCCTCGGCTCGTTCGGCGCGCTGGCCTTCTTCGGCGACGGAACCACCTGGCCGGCGCTGCTCGGCGAATTGACGGTGCTCTGGCTGATGCATGCCTTCGTCCTCCACGGCGTGCACAACGCGGCGATCACCAACGCCATCGTGACCCTCGCCAAGGTGGTGCCGATCGCCCTGTTCATCCTCTGCGTAGCCCTGGCCTTCCGCATCGAGACCTTTCACCTGGACTTCTGGGGCAGCCCGGCACTGGGCAGCGTCACCCGCCAGGTGGAAACCACCATGCTCTACACCGTCTGGGTATTCCTCGGCATCGAGAGCGCCACGGTCTATGCCAGCCACGCGCGGCACGCGGCCGATGTCAGCCGCGCAACCCTGCTCGGCTTCGTGGTCACCCTGCTGTTGCTGGTCTGCGTCTCGGTGCTGTCGCTGGGCGTGGTGCCGCAGCACGAACTGGCGCAGATGAAGAACCCCTCGATGGCCCAGGTGATGGCCGCGGCGGTGGGCCCCTGGGGCGCCACGCTGATCAACGTCGGGCTGATCGTCTCGGTCGGCGGCGCGCTGCTGGCCTGGACCATGCTCGCGGTGGAAATGCTCTACCTGGCCAGCCGTGGCCCAACGCACACCGCGCCGGCACTGTTCGGCCGCACCAATGCGGTGGAAACCCCGGCACCGGCACTGTGGCTGACCAGCACGCTGATCTCTGCGCTGCTGCTGGTGGCCTTCCTCAACGCCTCGGGCTACAACGCGCTGATCCAGTTGGCCACCTCGATGGCGCTGATCCCCTACCTGCTCTGCGCCGGCTTCTGCCTGAAGCTGGTGGCGCGCCGCCCGCACTCGGGCGCGATGCTGGCGCTGGCGCTGTTGGGGACGCTCTACGGGGTCTGGCTGATCTACGCCGCCGGGCTGAAATACCTGCTGCTGTCGATGATCCTCTACGCGCCGGGCCTCGGCTTCTTCCTGCATGCCCGTCGCCAGCGCGGCCTGCCGGCGTTCGGCAATCGCGCCGAAGGCAACGTCGCGGCGCTGGTGCTGGCCCTCGCGCTGGCGGCGCTATGGATGATCGGCAGCGGTCGGCTGAGCCTCTAGCTCAATGATTGACCGTATGTGCCAGCATCACCGACAGCTGGCACAGCGGCCGGCCGCTCTCCTCGCGCCACTGGTTGAAGGCTCCCTGGACGGCCGCCAGGTCCTTGAGGCTGGTGGGCGGCTTGTCGATGATTTCCTGGGCCTTCAGCGCGGCGACCATGTCGTCGCTGGGAATGAAGGTGTCCTTGCCGGCCATCCGCAGGAAACGCGGCGCCGACAAGCCGCCGAGCTGGTTGCCGCGCTTGGTCAGCAGCTTCCACAGGCCGACGATGTCGGTTTCCGGCCAATCCGCGAGGAGGTTGCCGAAGCTGCCATGTTCGCGGGCCAGGTCGAGCACCATCTGCGCATTGCGCGGCACGCTCTTGAGCTTGCCCAGGTGGCGGATCAGGCGGGCGTCCTGCATCAGCCGCTCGATATGCTCGGCGCTCATGAGCACGACCTTCTGCGGATCGAAGCCGAAGAACACTTCCTCGAAAGCCGGCCACTTGGCGTCCACCAGGCTGTGCTTGAGACCGGCGCGGAAGATCCGCAGGCTGATCAGCGACAGGTAGCGGTCGTCACCCACCGCGCGCAGTTCGGCGGCGCTCTTCGGCTGCGGCAGGCGCGCTTCCAGCGCCTCCCTGGAGCCGAAGCGGTTCAGGCAGTATTCGTACATCCAGGCGTAGTCGCGCATCGGGAATCCTTGCAGACCGGAGAGAAGAACTGACCGACGGCGCGGCTCAGAGGTTCATCACGTCGAGGAAGCGCGGCGCGGCGTTCTCGTCGATGCGCAGGTTGGCGAAGTCGAACAGGTTGCGGTCGGCCAGTTGCGACGGCACCACGTTCTGCAGGGCGCGGAACATGATTTCGGTACGCCCCGGCGACTTGCGTTCCCATTCCAGCAGCATTTCCTTGACCACCTGGCGCTGCAGGTTCTCCTGCGAACCGCAGAGGTTGCAGGGGATGATCGGGAACTCCTTGAGCCGGGAATAGGCCTCGATGTCCTTCTCGCTGCAATAGGCCAGCGGCCGGATCACCACGTTGCGCCCGTCGTCGGCCAACAGCTTCGGCGGCATGGCCTTCAGGGTGCCGCCGTAGAACATGTTGAGGAAGAAGGTCTCGAGGATGTCGTCGCGATGGTGACCGAGGGCCATCTTGGTCGCGCCGATCTCGTCGGCGAAGGTGTACAGCGTGCCGCGGCGCAGGCGCGAGCACAGCGAGCAGGTGGTCTTGCCTTCCGGGATCTTCTCCTTGACCACCGAGTAGGTGTCCTTCTCGACGATGTGGTACTCCACGCCGATCGACTTCAGGTACTCCGGCAGGACGTGCTCGGGAAAACCGGGCTGCTTCTGGTCCATGTTCACCGCGACGATCTCGAAGCGGATTGGCGCGACCTTCTGCAGGTAGAGCAGGATGTCGAGCATGGTGTAGCTGTCCTTGCCACCGGACAGGCAGACCATGACCTTGTCGCCATCCTCGATCATGTTGAAGTCGGTGATGGCCTCGCCGGCCAGGCGGCGCAGGCGCTTCTGCAGTTTGTTCTGATTGACCGAAAGGGTGCCCATGGTGCTCTGGAATCCGGGTATACGGGGAGAAAAGCCGACTATTTTACGTACAATTTGCAAAACCCGGATAATCTCATGTAAGCCATTGGTCCAAAAGGGATAATTTCGATCGTTCCGATAGCGGCCCCCTGGCGGATCGCGCCCGCATGCCCCAGGTCCTCGGCGCCCAATACGCATGGCGCACGGCCGTGTTCGGCGAGGGCCGCCCGAGAATCGCTCTTCAGCCAGCGGCGCTCCCTCACGACAGCAAGAGCTGGCGGCGCATCGCGGTCTCCCGCGGCACGCGCCCTGGCGACCACGCACCGGGCCA
Organism: Pseudomonas sp. HMSC066A08; assembly: GCF_001813025.1. NCBI lineage: Bacteria > Pseudomonadati > Pseudomonadota > Gammaproteobacteria > Pseudomonadales > Pseudomonadaceae > Pseudomonas > Pseudomonas sp. HMSC066A08. The sequence continues at coordinate 188,575 of NZ_KV811371.1, read as the reverse complement.
GCCCGCCCTGGCCTTGCGGCCGGGCCGGGCCTGGGCCTGAGCGATCAACGCCCAAGACAGCAGCCACCTCAGGAAGTAGCCAGGCGCTGGCCAGCCCGGGAAGAGCGGAGAACTTTCCTAAGTTTTTTAGGAAAAATCCTAACCGCAATCCCTCACCTATAAGAGCTTTCAGACTTTTCGTAAGATTTCGAATTCAACGACTTCCGAAGCCTTCCAGGCCGAAAGATACCGGCAGAACCTGGATTTTATTTCTTGCTCAGGCACTTCTTATGAAGAACCTCTTGAAGCCATTGTTGTTCCTGGCTGTAGCGATTCACGCCGGGCCCGCCCTCTCCAATACCTGTGCCTGGAACGGGGCAGCTCCAGCAGCTTCCTATGCAGTGCCCCCGCTTCCATCGTCCCTGAACCTCAACAAGGTTGCGATTGGCGGGGTTCTTGCGAAATCCACCCTTTATGTGAGCGCGATAAAGGCAAGCTTCTCGTGCCAGAGAGGCGCGAAAGGTACTTTGACCGCGAAGGTGGACAATTTCCCTTATGAAAATGGAAATATCTTCGCAACCAATGTGGAAGGCGTGGGGATTCGTATAGGTATAGGCATAGGCACCAGCATCAGCAGTGCCGAATGGTATGCGCCCCATGAAGCAATTTGGCCTTCTGGTGGCATCATCTACAACGTGCAGAACGTTCTGCATATCGAGTTCGTTCGGACAGGAATGGCGGTAGGCTCCGGAGACGTCCCGCTGTCCTTCACCGCAACCACAACGTACGGGAACCTGGCACCAATCGAGTTTCGTTATGCGGCCCGCACCACCAAGCTCGTGAATAAAGTATTCATCGAGAGCTGCCAGCCCACCAGGAAAGTAGTCGATGTCCCCCTGGGCAAGGTACCCGCCTCCCAGGTCCGCCGGAATGACGCGCTCTGGAGCGAGTTCTCCGTAGACATCCAGTGTAAAAGCGAGGAGTTCACGCAGAAGCCGCCGGTAAAAGCCTATTTCGAAGGCAATGTATCGGGCGGATTGCTGGCCCTCTCCGGCACTGGCGATCCTGAGGTCGCATCGGGAGTAGGCATACAGCTGACCGACGAACAAGGAAAAGCGCTTCCCTTTGCCCGGGCAAATGCAATGGCGTTGCCATGGATACGCAGGGATCCCACGGCGGAGGTCTATAAGCTCTCTGGAAAAGCGCGCTATGCGGCAAACGGTTCTGAAATCAAACCCGGCAAGGCGGACGCGACACTGACCTATGTGCTCGAATACAACTGATACGCAGAGCCAGTTCGAGCGAGCACTCAAGAGAAAGACCAAGGCGCGCGGCCAGCGCCCCCGGCCACGGCCCACTCGCCAATGTCGATGACGAAGGGAATACCGTACGCGACGGCCTGCCGAGCGCTCGCAAGCTCGCACCCGCCGCGCGACCGGGTCGGCAGTTTCTCCCAGGAAACGACACCGCCCCGGCCTCTCGGATCGGTCAATGCTAGTCTTGCCCCATGACAACCGACCTCGACCACCGCCTCGACCTCGCCGGGCAGATCCTCTGCCTGCTGCGCGAGCATCCCGAGGGGCTTTCCGAATACCAGTTGATCCAGTTGCTGAAGGCCCGCCATTCGACGCACATCCCCCATCGCGAACTGGCCGACAAGCTGGTGCTGTTCCGCACCCATTTCCTGCTGTTCAACGCGCTCTACCACCTGCGCGACCACCTCTGGGCAGAGCGCGAGGCACACCTGGAGATCAGCCCGCTGAGCCTGCGCCTACGTCCTTACGTGGACGGCACGCAGGCGCTGGAACAGGGCGACCCGCTGCGCGACTACTACCTTGACCTTCGCCACCTGGGGCAGACCAGCGAGGCCGACGTGGAGCGGCTGTTGCAGAGTTTCTGGACGCGCATGCAGGGCAGCGAGGAAAAGGCCGCCGCCCTCGCCCTGTTCGAGCTGGAAGGCGCGATCGACTATCCCGCCATCAAGCTGCGCTACCGGCAACTGGTCAGCCAGCACCATCCCGACCGCGGCGGCAGCACCGCGCGCCTGCAATCGATCAACAAGGCGATGGAAATACTGCAACGCTATTACAGCCGGCCGTGAAACTTCGATTTGCTCTAACCCCGCGAGCGACGAGGGGTCGGGCCGTTCCTATACTGCGACATAAGGTCGCATAGGTCGGCCGAGCACCGGGTGGCGCTGTCCATGCGCGCCCGGCGCTTCGCTGGGGGGCGACCACATAAGAACGAGGAGGAAACGGCATGATCCATCATGTATGGGGGCTCTTCACCCATCCCGATCAGGAGTGGCAGGAAATCCGTGGCGAAGAAGAAAGCATCAGCCACATGTACCTGACCCACATCCTGATCCTGGCTGCCATTCCGGCGATTTCCGCCTATATCGGCACGACCCAGGTCGGCTGGGTGGTCGGCGGTGGCGATCCGGTCAAGCTGACCCAGGCCAGCGCGTTGCAGATGACGGTTCTCACCTACCTGGCGATGCTCGCCGGGGTGGCGGTGATGGGCGCGTTCATCCACTGGATGGCGCGGACCTACGACGCCAATCCGAGCCTGACCCAGTGCATCGTGTTCGCCGCCTACAACGCCACGCCGCTGTTCATAGCCGGGCTGGCGGCGCTGTATCCGCACCTCTGGCTGGGAATGATCGTCGGGGTGGCGGCGATCAGCTACACGGTCTACCTGCTCTACGTGGGGATCCCCACCTTCATGAACATCCACAAGGACGAAGGCTTCCTGTTCTCCAGCTCGGTGCTGGCGGTGGGCCTGGTGGTGCTGGTGGCGATGATCGCCCTGTCGGTGATCCTCTGGGGCAGCGGGGTCGGCCCGGAATACACCAACTGACGCCCAGCGAACGCATCGTACGACCGGGCCGCGGGCAACCGCCGCCCGGTTTTTTCTTGGCCGCCGCCGCGCTTGCCTGATCCTGCACCCCGGACGAGCGGTCGTCCCGACGCCTGCGCCCGCCCTCCCGTCTCCGGCATAATCGCCCGCTGCTGGAGTCTTCCCGAATGCCCGAACACCTCAACGCCCGCGTCGAGGCCTGCTATCGGCAGGCCGAACACTTCTTCCAACGCAGCTTCCCCCGCCCGACCGTCAGCTTCCGCCTGCGCGGCCAGAAAGCCGGGGTCGCCCACCTCGACGAGAACCTGCTGCGCTTCAATCCCCAGCTGTACCGCGAGAACCGCGAGCACTTCCTGGAACAGACCGTGGCCCACGAAGTCGCGCACCTGATCGCGCACCAGTTGTTCGGCCCGCGCATCCGCCCCCACGGCGAGGAGTGGCAGTTGATCATGCGCGGCATCTACGGCCTGCCGCCGGACCGCTGCCACACCTACGCGGTCAAGCGCCGCGCCACCACCCGCTACCTGTACCGCTGCCATTGCCCGGAGCACAACGACTTCCCGTTCTCCCCGCAACGCCACAACCTGGTGGCCAAGGGGCGCCGCTACTACTGCCGGCGCTGCAAGGCGACCCTGGTGTTCACCGGCGAAGTGTTCCGCGAGTGACTCAGGCGATGGCCCCGGCCGCCTTCAGCTCGGCGATCCGCTCGGCGGAGTAGCCCAGGCCTTCGAGGACAGCCACGGTATCGGCACCGAGCGCCGCGCCGATGTGGCGAGGCGCCGGCAGGCCGGCGGAGAACTTGATCGGACAGGCCATCTGCGCCTGGCTGCCGCCGTCCGCCAGCGGCACCCGGGCGACCAGCCCGCGCGCCTGCAACTGCGGGTGTTCCAGCGCCTCGGAGAGCGGCAGCATCGGCTCCACGCAGGCATCCAGGTCGGCGAACACCGCCTGCCATTCGGCGAAGTCGCGTTTCTCGAACTCCATCTCGATCTCGCGCTTCAGCGCCCGCTGCTCTTCAGGCTTCGGCGACAGGCCGCGGGCGGCCAGTTCCGGGCGGCCGATGGCGGCGCAGAACTGCTGCATGAACTGCGGTTCCAGGCTGCCCACCGAGAACCAGCGGCCATCGCGGGTGCGGTAGTAGTCGTAGAAGCTGCCGCCGTTCAGCGCCAGCGCCTCCATCTCCGGCTCGACCCCGGCCGCGAGATAGCCGGCGCCGGCCATGCCGTTCAGGCTGAAGGCGCAGTCGGTCATGCTGATGTCGACGAACTGCCCCTCGCCGGTCTGCTGCCGGTGGATGACCGCCGCCAGCAGGCCCATCACGCCATGCAGCGAACCGCCGGCGAGGTCCGCCAGTTGCACCCCCAGCGGCAACGGGCCACGCTCGCGGCGCCCGGTGTAGCTGGCGACGCCGGCCAGCGCCAGGTAGTTGATGTCATGCCCGGCGCGCTCGCGGTACGGCCCGGTCTGGCCGTAGCCGGTGATGGCCACGTAGATCAGCCGCGGGTTCGCCGCCTTCAGCGCCTCGTAGCCGACGCCGAGCTTGTCCATCACCCCCGGACGGAACTGTTCGAGGACGATGTCGTATTCGCGCACCAGTTCCAGCACCACCTCGCGTGCGCCCTGCCGCTTCAGGTCGAGGCCGATGGAACGCTTGTTGCGGTTCAGGTAGGCATGGCTGGCCGAGGTGCCGTCGACGTGCGGCGGCAGCACCCGCACCAGGTCCATGCGCCCGAGCGACTCCACGCGCAGCACGTCGGCCCCCATGTCGGCCAGCAGCAGCGAGGCGAACGGCCCCGGCAGCAGGGTCGAGAAATCCAGCACTTTCAACGATGACAACGGGCCTTTCATGCTCCCTCCTCCGGGTCGCCGGGCATTGGTCGGGATCGCCTGCCGAGCAGCCTATCCGCCCGCCGCGCGGCGCGACATGGCCGTGGCGTCAGAGCTTCATGCCGCGGCTGATGATCTCTTTCATGATCTCCGAGGTACCGGCGAAGATCCGCTGGATGCGGGCGTTGGCGTACATCCTGCAGATCGGATACTCCCACATGTAGCCCCAGCCGCCATGCAGTTGCACGCCTTCGTCGACCACCTTGCCCAGCAGCTCGGTGGTGAACAGCTTGGCTTCGGCGGCGACCTCCGGGGTCAGCTTCTTCTGGTTGTGGTCCATCACGCAGCGGTCGGTGAAGACCTGCGCCACGTCGATCTGGGTGCGCATTTCGGCGAGCTTGAAGCGGGTGTTCTGGAAGTGCGCCACCGGCCGGCCGAAGGCCTGGCGCTCCTTCACGTAGTCGATGGTCGCCTGCAACGCCGCCTCGGCCCCGGCCACCGCGCCGCAGGCGTTGGTCAGGCGCTCCTGGGCGAGCATGTTCATCAGGTAGAAGAAGCCGCCCTTGGCGTCGCCCAGCAGGTTTTCCTTCGGCACCCGCACATTGTTGAAGAACAGTTCGGCGGTGTCCTGGCTCTTCATGCCGAGCTTCTTCAGGTTGCGCCCGCGCTCGAAGCCTTCCATGCCGCGCTCCACCAGGAACAGGCCCATGGCGTGCTTGTTCGCCGGATCGGTCTTCGCCGCGACTATCACCAGGTCGGCCAGCAGGCCGTTGGAGATGAACACCTTGGAGCCGTTGAGCAGCCAGTGGTCGCCCTTGTCCACCGCGGTGCTGCGCATGCCGGCCAGGTCGGAGCCGGCGGACGGCTCGGTCATGGCCACGGCGAGGATGGTCTCGCCACGGACGATCCCCGGCAACAGGCGGGCCTTCTGCTCGGCGCTACCGTATTCGGCGATGTACGGCCCGCACAACGCCGAGTGCAGCGGGATCATGAAGCCCGGCTCGTTGATCCGCGCCAGCTCCTCGCACATGATCTGCTCGTAGCGGAAGTCCTTGAGCCCGGCGCCGCCGTACTCCTCATCCGCCCAGGGCAGCAGGAAGCCCATCTCACCCGCCTTCCTCCAGACAGCGCGGTCGACCACCCCGGCCTCTTCCCAGGCGTCCTGGTGCGGCGCCACCTCCTTGTCGAGAAAGGCGCGAAAGGCGTCGCGGAACAGGTTGTGTTCGGTCTCGAAGATCTGCCGTTGCATGTACGGGGAACTCCCTGCGGTCAGTGGTTCCGCAGGGTAGGCGGCGCCGGCCGGCACCCTCAATGACGCGACCGCTCAGGCTCGGTTGACCGAATCGGTCAGCTACCAGTCCATGCTCGCCGGCTGTACGCCCGGGTGGGACGGGAACAGCGGCAGCACCTCCTCGGCCAGTTCCTGGATGACTTCCGCTGCCGGCCTGGCGGAGAACTGGATGCCCAGGGCGGCGTGGTTGACGCCCGCCGCGCGCCATTCGCCGAGCAGCTCGATCAGGCCGTTGCGCCCGGTGCGCAAGACGTAGCCGCCGTGCAACGGCGTACGCGGATACGCCGGGTCGTCCACCAGGTCCAGCCATTCGTTGGTCATGTGCGGGCGGAACCCGCCGTCCGCGATGGACATCCTCCAGGCGCGGATCTTCCCAGCCAGGCGACGTGGCCCGGACGCATTGACAGTCGACTCCGGATAGGTCAGCCAGCCATCCGCCTGGCGTGCCAGCCAGTCCGCCGGCTGTCGCGCGGAGCCGGTGACGACCAGCGGGATGGCGCCGGCCGGCGGACGCGGCAACAGTTCGGCGTCGTCCAGCGTACCGAGCGGCGAGGCGACGTGCCGGCAGCCGTGCAGCAGTTGGCGCAGGTAGTCCAGCCCCTGGGCGAACCGCTCGCCGCGCTGCGCATGCTCCAACCCGTAGGCGGGGAACTCCACCGGCCGGTCGCCGGAGGCGAGGCCCAGCACCAGGCGTCCGCCGGACAATCGGTCGACGCTCGCCGCGGCCTTGGCCAGGTCGACCGGTTGGCGCAGGGAAAGCACCGCGCTGCCGGTGGCCAGGGCGATACGGCGGGTCCGCGCGGCCAGATAGCCAAGGTAGGTGAACGGGTCGAACACTTGTCCGGCATCGCCGAAGCGCGGGTCGAACAGCGCTACGTCGCGTACCCAGACGGCGGCGAATCCCAGTCGATCGATTTCTTCGACCAGCCGCGCCTGGCCCAGCAGCACCCTCATGTCACCCTGGTAGAAACGCAACGGCAGGAACAGGCCCAGGGTCAGCGCGTCTGCGGCGAACATGCGCCGATAGCCAGGGTGCCCGACGAAGGCCGGCGCCGAGGCGCCTTGCAGCAGGGCGCTCATGGACCCACCGCCGGTTCCGGCAGGACGATCCCGCGCTGCACCGCCGGCCGCAGGGCCATGCGCCGGTGCCAGTCGTCCAGGTGGCGATAATGGCTGAAGTCGAAGTCGACGATCCGCGCCGTATGGGTCCAGCCGAAGGTGGCGATATCGGCGATGGAGTATTGCTCACCGGCCAGCCAGGGCCGTCCGGCCAGGCGCTGGTCGAGGGTGGCGAAAACCTCCTCGGAGAGCCGCCGATAGCGTTCGATGGCCGGCGGGTACCGCTCTTCGGCGAAGATCTCGAAATGCACGCGCTGGCCGAGGATGGGCCCCATGCTGGAAGCATGGAAAGTCAGCCAGGTCAGGGCCTCCCAGCGTTCCCGGGGGGCGTCGGGAAGCAACCGCCCACTGGTCTCCGCCAGGTACTGCAGGATCGCCGCCGACTCGAACAGGGTGATGCCGGCGGCCCGGTCTACCAGCACCGGTATCCGGCCATGTGGATTCAGGCGCAGGAATTCCGGGCGGCGTTGCTCGCCATGGTCGATGCGAACGTGGTGCAGTGCGTAGGGCAGCCCCAGTTCCTCGAGGGCGATGGTGATCTTGAATCCGTTGGGTGAACTGTCGCTGTAGAGCTGGAGGGAAGGCATGGCAAGTATCCTTGCAGCGCTGGACTATCCGGCGCCCGGGCGATGGGGGCGGCGCCGACCGTGGAAACCGCCTCGGCCGCTTCCCGCACACCGAAGAAAGCAGCTAGGCTAAAGTCTCTCGTTTCGCCACACATGCTGAGGCCCAGGCCGGCGGATGAAAAACGATCCTTTCTACAACCTGTTTATAGAAAAACTGAATTCATGGGTGCCGTCCTCCCGCTCCTCGCGCTACGCGCTTTCGTCGAAACCGCCCGCCATGGCAATCTCACCCGCGCGGCCGCGGCCATGGGCGTCACTCCCGGCGCGGTAAGCCAGCAGCTAAGGGCTCTGCAGGCACGCACCGGCGTCGTCCTGTTCCAGCGCTTCAGCCATGGCATGCGCCTGACGCCGGAGGGCGAGCAGGTCTATCCCGGCCTCCGCCAGGCCTTCGAGCAGATCACCGCGAGCCTTGCCCAGCTGGAGGCGATCAATGCCCGCCAGACCCTCACGGTCAGCACCGAGCCCTCCTTCGCCGCCACCTGGCTGGTGCCGCGCCTCGGTCAATTCAGCGCGTCGCACCCGCAGGTGGAAGTCCGCGTGGAGGCTACGGCACTGCTCGCCGACCTGCGCCGGGAACGAATCGATGTCGCCATCCGCCACGGGCTCGGCGACTACCCCGGACTCGACGTGCAGGCGCTGATGGCCCCGCCGCTGATCCCGGTGGCCAGCCCGCGCCTGCTGGCGGAAGGCCCTGAGATCCGCGAAGCTATCGATTGCCTGGCCTACCCGCTGTTGCAGGAGTCGGAGCGCAACGACTGGCGCCTGTGGCTGCGGGCGATGGGGGCGGAGGACGACCCGCGCAGCGAGAGAGGTCCGGCTTTCGCCGACGACCTGCTGCTGGTTCGCGCCGCCGAGGCCGGCCAGGGTATCGCGCTGGTACGTGAGATCCATGCCCGCACAGAGATCGCCAGCGGCCGCCTGGCGGTCGCCCTCGAGCGGCCCTGGCCGAGCCGCTTCGCCTATTACGCGGTGAGCCTGCCAGGAGCGGCGCAACGAGCGCCCCTCTCGCTGTTCCTCGCCTGGCTGCGCGAGCAGGCCGCCGCCGAGGCATAAAAAAACCCGCCACGAGGGCGGGTTCGAAGGGCGGCAGGGAGCTCTTCACTTCCCCCTGCCGAACAGGTTTGAGCTTAGACCGCTTCGCGGCCGCCCACCGGAATATCGCTGGCAGGCGACGAAGCGTTGCCCTCGCCGGCCAGTTCGCGCTGCAAGGTGCCTTCGTCGAGCTGCTTGCACCACTTGGAAACCACTACCGTGGCCACGCCGTTGCCGACCAGGTTGGTCAGCGCGCGGGCTTCGGACATGAAGCGGTCGATGCCGAGGATCAGCGCCAGGCCGGCGACCGGCAGGTGGCCGACGGCGGAAAGGGTCGCGGCGAGCACGATGAAGCCGCTGCCGGTGACGCCGGCGGCGCCCTTGGAAGCGATCAGCAGCACCAGCAGCAGGGTGATCTGGTGGGTGATGTCCATCGGCGTATCGGTGGCCTGGGCGATGAACACCGCGGCCATGGTCAGGTAGATCGAGGTGCCGTCGAGGTTGAAGGAGTAACCGGTGGGGATCACCAGGCCGACCACCGACTTGTTGCAGCCGAGCTTTTCCATCTTGTCGATCATCCGCGGCAGGGCCGACTCGGAAGACGAGGTGCCCAGCACGATCAGCAGTTCCTCGCGGATGTACTTGATGAAGCGCAGGATGCTGAAGCCGTGGGCGCGGGCAATGCCGCCGAGGACGATGAGCACGAACAGGATGCAGGTGATGTAGAAGCACAGCATCAGCTGGCCGAGCTGCACCAGCGAACCCACGCCGTAAGCGCCGATGGTGAAGGCCATGGCGCCGAACGCGCCGATCGGGGCGACCTTCATGATCACGTTGATGATGTTGAACATCACATGGGAGACGCGCTCGATGAACTCGAACACCGGCTTGCCGTAGCTGCCCAGGCGATGCAGGGCGTAGCCGAAGAGCACGGAGAAGAACAGGACCTGGAGGATGTCGCCGTTGGCGAACGCGCCGACCACGGTGCCGGGGATCACGTTCATCAGGAAGTCGACGGTGCTCTGCTTCTCGCCGGCAGCGGCGTAGGCGGCGATCTTGCTGGTGTCGAGGGTGTTCGGGTCGACGTGCATGCCGGCGCCCGGCTGGACCACGTTGACCACTACCAGGCCGATGATCAGGGCCACGGTGGAGACGACCTCGAAGTACAGCAGCGCCATGCCGCCGGTCTTGCCGACCGACTTCATGCTCTGCATGCCGGCGATGCCGGTGACCACGGTGCAGAAGATGATCGGCGCGATGGCCATCTTGATCAGTTTGACGAAGCCGTCGCCGAACGGCTTCATCGCCACCGCCGTTTCCGGGTACCAGTGGCCGAGCGCGATACCGATGGCGATGGCGACCAGAACCTGCACGTACAGGCTCTTGTAGAAGGGTTGTTTGGTCATGGGCAGAGTCCTCACGGGGGCGCTTCGCCAGTTCCCTGGAACGCGCTCACCGGTAGCGTTACCCCCCTTGCTGGGGAGATTTTTTGTCGTGAACCGCCGCGGCGGAACCTTGCCCAGGCATTGCAGAGGCTGTGCCAGGATGCTCTTTCTCTAAATAAAATCCTTATAAATCAATAAATTAAATAATAAATGAAAATTGCATAGCGGGCTAAGCGTGGCGGATTACCGCCCGGCGGGCCGGCTGTGCTGCGCGAGCATGGCGGGAGTCCGCCACCACCCTTGTCGTCTACCGGGCGGCGCCCTACCATCGCCGTTCCAACAACAAGGACGCCGCCATGCGTGAGCGCACCATCGCCAGCCATTTCGTCCGCGCCGCGTTGCGCGGGGCCACGCGCCAAGGCCTGGACGGCCCCGCCCTGCTGCGTCGCGCCGGTATCCAGCCGGCCCTGCTGGACGAACCGCGGGCACGCATCGCGCCGGAGCAGTTCACCCGCCTGATGCAGTTGCTCTGGGAAGTGCTGGACGACGAATACATGGGCTTCGGCGAAGTCCGCAGCAAGCGCGGCACCTTCGCCATGATGTGCCACACCCTGATTCATTGCCGGACCCTGGAAAAGGCCCTGCAGCGCGGCGAACTGTTCTACGGCCTGTTCCCCCAGGCGCCGCTGATCCACCTGCGGCGCGACGGCGACCTGGTGCGCCTGTGCCTCGAGGAAAGCCACCTGTCGGACCCGGATCACTTCCTCGCCGAAAGCCTGCTGGTGATCTGGCACCGCCTCGCCAGTTGGCTGATCGGCCAGCGCATCCGCCTGGAGGAAGCCACCTTCAGCTACCCGGCGCCGGACCACCAGGCCGAGTACGACCTGCTGTTTCCCTGCCCCCGGCGGTTTTCCGCCGGCTGCACCAGCCTGCTGTTCGCCGCCCGCTACCTGGGCATGCCGCTGCTGCAGGACGAACGCACCCTCAAGCAGTTCCTCCAGCACTCTCCCGCCGACCTGCTGGCGCGCCCGGACGGCGGCGACAGCCTGACCAGCCAGATCCGCCGCCTGCTCGGCCGCGACTGCCGGCACTGGCCGGACCTCGACCAGGTCGCCCGCCAACTGCACATGAGTTCGCAGACCCTGCGACGCCACCTGCGCGATGAAGGCGGCAGCTTCCAGCAACTCAAGGACCACCTGCGCCGCGACCTGGCGATCTACCACCTGGGTCGGGACGAGCTGTCGATCCAGGACATCGCCGAGCAGCTCGGCTTTTCCGAGCCCTCGGCCTTCCATCGCGCGTTCAAGAAGTGGACCGGCCTCACCCCCGGCGCGTACCGGCACCAGGCGGAAGCCTGAAGCTCAGCCCAGCTCCTGGCGACGAAGCCCGCTGCGCAACTGGTCGAGCACCGTGGCGAACGGCTGCGGCCGACCGACCGCGTAGCCCTGGGCGAAATCCACCCCGAGGCGCGCCAGGTGATCGAGGATTTCCCGGCTCTCGACGAACTCGGCCACGGTCACCGCGCCCAGGCGGTGGGCGATCTGGTTGATGGAGTCGACGATGGCCTGGTCCACCGGGCTCTTGTCCAGGTTGCGGACGAAGCTGCCGTCGATCTTGATCACGTCGACGACGAAATTCTTCAGGTAATTGAAGGAACTCAGGCCGGAGCCGAAGTCGTCCAGCGCCACCTTGCAGCCGAGGTCACGCAGCTTGGCGACGATCCGCGAAGCCACCGACAACTGGTTCATCAACGCCGTCTCGGTCAGCTCGAAGTACAGGCGCTCCGGCCTCAGCGGCGAGTGTTCGATGCGATCCAGCAGGTAAGGCAGGAACAGCGGGTCGTTGAGCGAGTTGCCGGACAGGTTGATGCCGATGCTCAGGCCCTCCACCGCGGCGATCCGCGCGCCGAAGTTGATCAGCGCCTCGTTGATCACCCAGCGGTCGATGCTGGCCATCAGGTTGAAGCGCTCGGCGGCCGGGATGAAGGCGCCCGGCGGAGTCATCTGGCCATCCGGATCGTACAGTCGCAGCAGCAGCTCGTAGTGCCGGTCACCGTCGCGGCGGGGGCCGACCGGCACGATCTCCTGCGCCTGCAACTGGAAGCGGTCGTTCTCCAGGGCCTCGCGCAGCCCGCTGGCGAGGAGTATGTCGCGGTGCTGGCGCTCCACTTCCTCATGGCCGAACTGGTACACCGAAACCCGGTTGCGCCCGGCATGCTTGGCCGCGTAGCAGGCCACGTCGGCCTGGCTCATCAGTTCGCTGGTGCTGCGCGAGGTGGCGGTAAGGGCGGTGATGCCGATGCTCGCGCCCACGTCGTAGAGCCGCCCTTCCCAGGGGAAGCGCACCGAGCAGATCTGCTCGATGAGCTTGCTCGCCACCTGCTCCGCCTCCGCCAGGTCGCAATCGAACAGCAGCAGGCCGAACTCGTCGCCGCCCAGCCGCGCCAGGGTGTCGGAGGCGCGGGTACGGTCGGCGAGAATCCGGCTCAGCTCGCGCAGCAGCATGTCGCCCGCCGCGTGCCCGGCGGAATCGTTGACCACCTTGAAGCGGTCGAGGTCGATGAAGCACAGCGCATGCTGGGTCGCCCGCTCCTGGGCGTTGGCCAGGGCGCGTTGCAGCTCCTCCTCGAACTTGGTGCGGTTGAACAGCCCGGTGAGGGCATCGTGGGAGGCGTGATAGCTCAGCTCGCGCTGCATCGCCCGGGCCTTGGTGACGTTCTGGAACACCAGCACGGTGCCGATGATCTCGCCATCGCGGGTGCGCACCGGCGCCGCGCAATTCTGGATATCGTGCTGCTCGCCCTTGCGGCTGATCAGCGTGGCGCCGTCCTCCAGGTAGAACACCCGGGTGTTCTGCAGGCAGCGTCGCACCGGGCTTTCCAGGGCCTCGCCGGTGTCGCTGTCGAGCACGTTGAAGACCAGTTCGTGGGGCGCACCGATGGCGTCCTGCAGGGTCCAGCCGGTCATCGCCTCGGCCACCGGGTTCATGAAGGTCACGCGGCCGCCGGCGTCGGTGGTCAACACGGCATCGCCGATGGAATACAGGGTCACCTGCAGGCGTTCCTTTTCCTCGTGCAGGGTTTCCGCCAGGGTCCGGATCTCGGTGATGTCGCTGTTGATGCCGATCATCCGCACCGGACGGTTGTCCTCGTCGCGCGTCAGCGTGGCGATCGCCCGCAGGTGGCGAACCTCGCGGTTGGGGCGGACGATACGGAACTCGCAGTCGAATTTCTGCAACCCGCTGACGGCGCGCTCCAGCTCGCGCAGCACGCGGTCGTGATCCTCGGCATGCAGGGTCGCCTTCCACTGCTCCACCGTGGTCTCCCCGGGACCGCTGCGGATGCCGTACAGGTCGAACATGCGGAAATCCCAGTGCAGGCGGTTGCGCGCCAGGTCCCACTCCCAGATGCCGATCTGCCCGGCGTCGGTGGCCAGCTTGATCCGTTCGGCGAGGCGCTCGCGCTCCAGCTCGGCACGTTTGCGACTGTCGATATCCTCCACCTGGGTGACGAAGTACTGGGCGACTCCCTCCTCGTCGCGCACCAGCGACACGCTGATGCGCGCCCAGAAGGTTTCGCCGTCCTGGCGCAGGTAGCGCTTCTCCATCTGGTAGGAGTTGATACGCCCGGCGAGCAGGTCGCGCACCAGGTCGAGGTCCAGTTCCAGGTCGTCCGCATAGGTGATCTCCTGGAACGACAGCTCGCCCAGGCGTTCGGCGGAATAGCCGAGCATCCGGCACAGCGCCTCGTTGACCTTGAACAGCCGCCCCTCCAGCGACACCAGGGCCATGCCGATCGCCGAGAATTCCATGGCGCCGCGGAACTGCGCCTCGCCGATGGCCACCTGGTGCTGCTCGCGGCGGCTGCGCTCCATGATCACCGAGACCAGGAAGGCGGGAATGAGGGTCAAGGCCATCGGCAGGTACAGCAGCGGCTCGCCGAAACGCTGCTGGGACGACTCCGGGACGAACACGCCGAGGGCGATCAGCACGGCGATGAAACAGGTGTTCAGGCAGCCGATCAGCGCGGTGCCGAACACGCTGGTGCTGGCGGCGGCCACCAGCAGCGGCAGGAGCACGTAGATGAAGGCGTAGGGCAGGCGAGTCAGGGCCACGAAGCTGATCACCAGGGTCACCAGCAGGAGCATCGCGTTGTCCACTCCCGCCCGCCCCGACAGACCGTGACGCCAGGCCGCCAGGTTGCTGGCCATGCACAACGGCAGCAGCGCGAGCATGCCCATCGCATCGCCCACGTACCAGCGCGCCCACATCTCCGGCAAACGCCCCATGCCGAAGACGCTGACCAGCACCGCGCCCACCGGGGCGCCGAGCAAGGGCGGGATCAGCGCGCCAGCCCAGAGCACGCGAACCGCCGAATGCAGGTTGAATTCGAAGTCCTCGCACACCCGGTTGATGCGTAACAGCATCGCGGCGAAGATCGCTTCGCTCAGGTTGGCCGGCAGGAACGCCGCGCTCATCCACAGGCTGTCGCCATACAGGCGGTTGGCCGCCAGGTTGGCCACGGCGGAGCAGAGCAGGATCGCCGGCCACTGGCGCAGCGGCGCGCGCAGCAGGGCGGCGGTGAGGATCGCGTTGGGCAGCCAGATCGCAGCGATGGTGGCAGGCTGGCGCGACAGGTAGATGCAGGCCAGGGCGGCGAGGAAGAACAGCACACCGGCCTGGATGCCCGCCCACAAGCCCCTGTCGTCGGTTTTGCCACTGAACATCCGCTCGAATCCCCGGTACCTGCGTCAAAGGAACTGCGCCAGCCGAACAGACTTCAGCGTAGCGCGGAAACACCTCAGACGTAGGTAACGGCCGCCAAGTCTCAGACTGTAGCGAAACGTATGCGGAAGCAGGCGCCGCCCAGCTCGGAATCGTCCAGGCTCAGTTCACCGTCGTAGCTCTCGATGATGTCCAGCGCCACGGCCAGGCCGATGCCCTGCCCCGGGTGCTGGGTATCGGCGCGCTCGCCGCGGCGGATGATTCGTGCGCGCTGTTCGGCAGGCACCCCGGGACCGTCGTCCTCGACCCACAGCTCCGAGTACCCCGGCCCCAGCCGGGCGCCCACGCGGACCCGGCCCAGGCACAGGCGATAGGCGTTCTCCAGCAGGTTGCCGAGCAGTTCCAGCAACGCGCCGCGCTCCACCGGCACGCTGAAGGACGGCGAGAAGTCCCGCTGCAGGCTTACCCGCTTGTCGCGATAGACCTTGTCCAGCGCGTCGCACAGGGTCTCCACCAGCGGCGCCAATTGCTCGCGATGGCGTACCAGGCCGCTCTTGCGCAGGCTGGCGCGCTGCAACTGATAGCCTATCTGCTGGCTCATGCGCTCGATCTGGCCCTGTAGCACCCGCACCTGCTCGCGGTTGCCGGGCTCCTCGGCGAGCTGGTCGCCGACCCCCTGCAAGACCGCCAGCGGCGTCTTCAGGCTGTGCGCCAGGTCGCCGAGGGAGTGGCGGTAGCGCTCGCGCTGCTTGTGCTCGCTGCGCAACAGGCGGTTCAGCGAGTGGGTCAGGCGCAGCAGCTCGCGCGGATGCTCCTCGCTCAGGCTCTCGCGCTCGCCGGATTCGATCTGGTCCAGCTCGGAACTCAACCCGCGCATCGCCCGGAAGCCCCAGGTCAGGCCCAGCCAGAGCAGCCCGAGCAAGACCAGCAGGGCGCCGCCGAGCCACAGGTAGAGCTGCTCGCGGAACCCCTTGAGCAGGCTCTCGAACTCGCTGACCGATTGCATGGTGACGATGCTGTAGGCCGCCTGCTTGCCGCGCAGCAGGTCGATCTCGACGTCGAACACGAAGAACTCCTCGCCCTTCGCGTCGCGGGTGGTGTGGAATTCGTTGCCGCGGCCGTCGTAGCGCGGCGTGTAGTTGATCGACTCGTCGGCCGCCGAGGTGGAGCGCCAGAGCAGATCGCCATTCTGGTCGTAGATATAGCCGAGGACCTTGGCCTCCGGCAGGTTGAACTCCTCCACCGGCAGGTGCTCGGGCATCACCAGGCGGCCCTTCTCCACCCGCGCCGCCGAGACCAGGGTCGCCACGTCGGCGGCCAGGCGCTGCTCGATGGTGTTCTCCAGGGCGATGCCGAAGGCACGCTGCAGGGCCGGCAGCAGCGCCAGCATGAACAGCACCGCCAGGGCGGCGGCGCCGAGCATCAGGCGGATGCGCAGGGAACGGATCACCGGCAGCGCTCGGTGAACAGGTAGCCCTGGCCGCGCACCGTATCGATCGGCTTGAAGCCGCCGCAGGCCTCCAGCTTGCGCCGCAGGCGGCCGACCAGCACCTCGATGACGTTGGCGTCGCGCTCCTCGTCGTCGGGATAGAGCTGCTCCATCAGGCGCTCCTTGGCCACCACCTGCTGGTGATGCCGCATGAGGTATTCGAGGATGCGGTATTCGTAGGCGGTCAGCGCCACCGGTTGCTCCTCGACCAGCGCCTGCTTGCGGTTCAGGTCGAGGACCAGGGGGCCGGCCTCGATGGTCGACTGGACGAACCCCGAGGAGCGTCGCAGCAGCGCGTTCAGGCGCGCTTCCAGTTCCTCGAACTGGAACGGCTTGACCACGTAGTCGTCGGCCCCGGCGGCCAGGCCTTCGACCTTGTCCTGCCAGTTGCCGCGGGCGGTGAGGATCAGGATCGGGAAGGACTTGCCCTGCGAACGCAGCTCGCGGATCAGGTCCAGGCCGCTCATGCCCGGCAGGCCGAGGTCGATCACCGCCAGGTCGTGGTGGTATTCGCTGACCCGGTAGAGGGCTTCCTCGGCATCCGGTACCGCGTCCACCACGTGCCCCTGTTCACCCAGGCGGGTATAGAGGTGGTGGCGCAACAGCGCCTCGTCTTCCACTACCAGCAGTTTCATGAGGTTCCTCCGGATGAGATGCGGCCGGACCTTCCGGCCCGGCCATCGAAGCATGCCCTCGCGGGCGCTGCGCGGTCATTTAGAACTTGTAGTTGGCGCCCAGGTAGAATTGCGAGCTGCTGTGCAGGTCCAGGGAGCCCAGCTTGTTGCCGCCATGCGGGGTCATCTCGGTGCTGGCGTTGGTGCGCAGGTAACGATAGCCGCCTTCGATCGAGGCATTCTTGCTCAGCTCCTGGAGGATACCGGCCTGCAGCCCGGCAGCGTAGCCGACATCGCTGTCGCGCTTGAAGCCCTTGCCGTCCTGTTCCAGCTTGACCAGGCCGAGGGTGGCACCGCCGAACAGCTTGGTGTTGTTGTCGCCGATCGGCAGGAAGGCGTCGTAGCTGCCGAGCAGGTTCTGCTGGCGCAGCTTGTTGCCGCTGCTGGTATCGGAGATGTTCTCGTAGGTCGCGTAGTAGCGGCCCTGCTCGAACTGCTGGCCGGCGCGGATGCCCCAGGTGCCGGTGTTGTCGATCACCTTGTCGAGATTCGGGCTGTTCAGGTTGCGGTTCAGCGACTTGGACTTCTGGATGTTGTTGCTGGTCTCGCCCCAGGTCAGGCCGACGAAGTTGTCGGCGGCCTGGACGCCGGCGGCGGAACCCAGCAGGGCGGTGGCGATGAAGAGAGTCTTGAGTGCTTTCATGGTGTTTCTCCGTTCTGCGAGAGTCGTGTCGTTCACGGCTTGCAGAGTACGGACAGGGTACTGAACCGCCCCTGAACGCTTGCTGAACCCGGGCTGAACGACTCGCGTTTGCCGGCGAACGCTCTGTTTCCAGGCTGCCAAGCGCCGGCTCGGCGAGGTTTTTGCCCGTACTGCAAGTAGGGTCTAGGCTTCCTACAGTCGCCTGCACAGAGGCTGGGCCAATGAACGAACAACCCGACCAGGGACGCGTCAAGGGCATGGAAGCCAGGCTCTTCCTGTTTCTCGTGATCTGCCTGTTCCCGCTGCTGTCCGTCGCACTGGTCGGCAGCTTCGGTTTCTGCGTCTGGATGTACCAGCTACTGGCCGGCCCGCCCGGGCCGCCGGCCTGAGGTCGGGTATGAGCAGTCGCCGAGAGCTGTTCCGCCGCCTCGGCGGGCACCCGCCGACGCGCCGCCCGCCGTGGACCGCCGCCGACTTCGCCGAAGGCTGCACAGGCTGCGCCGCCTGCGTCGAGGCCTGCCCGGAAGGCGTGCTACGGATCGGCGCCGGGCGACTCGCCGAACTCGACCTCTCCAGCGCTGGCTGCACGCTGTGCGGGGAATGCGCCAGCCGCTGCGAGGCCGGCCTGTTCGATGGCACCCGCCCGGCCTTCCCCTGGATCGCCGCGATCGGCGAAGCCTGCCTGGCCCTGGCCGGGATCCACTGCCGCAGTTGCCAGGACGCCTGCGAACCCGCCGCGATCCGCTTCCGCCCGGCCCCCGGCGGCGTCGCCCTGGCCGAGCTGGACAGCCAGCGCTGCAACGGCTGCGGCGCCTGCCTGGCGCCCTGTCCGAGCCAGGCCATCCAACTGCGCGCGCTATCCACCAAGGAGTCTCCACGACATGCCTGAAGCCCTGCAGATCGCCAGCCTCATCCTGCATTGCCGACCCGAGCGACTGCCGGCGGTGAAGGCCAACCTGGCGCTGCTCGACGGCCTGGAGATCTACCAGGAAAGCCCGCAGGGCAAGCTGATCCTGGTGCTGGAAGCCGAACGCGAAGAACAGATTCTCGACACCCTGGGCCAGTTGCAGAACCTGCCAGGAGTGCTCAACGCCGTGCTGGTCTACCACGAGATCCTGCACGACGACGATAGTAACGACGCGGCGGCCATGACCGACCGCGCGATACCGTGCTCGCCCGAGGAGACAATCGATGAACCTCACCCGTCGTGAATTCGCCAAGGCCAACGCCGCCGCCATCGCCGCGGCGGCGGCCGGCCTGCCGATCCTGGTCCGCGCCAGCAACCTGGTGACCGAGGCGGACGTCACCAGCCTGGCCTGGAACAAGGCACCCTGCCGCTTCTGCGGCACCGGTTGCAGCGTGATGGTCGCCACCCGCGACGGCCAGGTAGTGGCCACCCACGGCGACATCAAGGCCGAGGTCAATCGCGGGATCAACTGCGTGAAGGGCTACTTCCTGTCGAAGATCATGTACGGCAGCGACCGCCTGACCCGCCCGCTGCTGCGCATGAAGGACGGCAAGTTCGACAAGCAGGGCGAGTTCCAGCCGATCAGCTGGGAGCAGGCCTTCGACATCATGGCCGAGAAATTCAAGGCCGCGCTCAAGGCCAAGGGACCGGAGTCGGTCGGCATGTTCGGCTCCGGCCAATGGACGGTCTGGGAAGGCTATGCGGCGAACAAGCTGTTCAAGGCCGGCCTGCGCAGCAACAACATCGACCCCAACGCCCGCCACTGCATGGCCTCGGCGGTGATGGGCTTCATGCGCAGCTTCGGCATGGACGAGCCGATGGGCTGCTACGACGATATCGAGGCCACCGACAGCTTCGTCCTCTGGGGCTCGAACATGGCCGAGATGCATCCGGTGCTCTGGTCGCGGGTCACCGACCGCCGGCTCAGCGCGCCGCAGGTCAAGGTCGCGGTGCTGTCCACCTTCGAGCACCGCAGCTTCGAGCTGGCCGACCTGCCCATGGTGTTCAAGCCGCAGACCGACCTGATCATCCTCAACTACATCGCCAACCACATCATCGAGAGCGGCGCGGTGAACCGCGACTTCGTCGAGCGCCACGTGCGCTTCGCCCATGGCGCCGAGGACATCGGCTACGGCCTGCGCCCGGACGACCCGCTGGAGAAGAAGGCGAAGAACGCCGACAAGGCCAACACCTGGAGCGACATCGACTTCAAGGCCTTCGCCGAGTTCGTCAAGCCCTATACCCTGGAGCGCACCGCGCGCGAAAGCGGCGTGCCGGCCGAGCGGCTGAAGGCCCTCGCCGAACTCTACGCCGACCCCAAGCGCAAGGTGGTGTCGTTCTGGACCATGGGCTTCAACCAGCACACCCGAGGGGTCTGGGCGAACAACCTGATCTACAACATCCACCTGCTCACCGGGAAGATCAGCGAACCGGGCAACAGCCCCTTCTCGCTCACCGGCCAGCCCTCGGCCTGCGGCACCGCGCGCGAGGTCGGCACCTTCTCCCACCGGCTCCCCGCCGACCTGGTGGTGACCAACCCGAAGCACCGGGAAACCGCGGAGAAGATCTGGAAGGTGCCGGCCGGCACCATCCAGGAGAAGGTCGGCTTCCACGCCGTGCAGCAGAGCCGGATGCTCAAGGACGGCGTGCTCAACGTCTACTGGACCCAGGTCAGCAACAACATGCAGGCCGGTCCCAACGTAATGCAGGAAGTGCTGCCCGGTTGGCGCAACCCGGACAACTTCGTGATCGTCTCCGACGTCTACCCCACCGTCTCGGCCCAGGCCGCCGACCTGATCCTGCCCAGCGCCATGTGGGTGGAGAAGGAAGGCGCCTTCGGCAATGCCGAGCGCCGCACGCAGTTCTGGCACCAGTTGGTGAAGGCACCGGGCGAGGCGAAGTCCGACCTCTGGCAACTGGTGGAATTCTCCAAGCGCTTCACCACCGACGAGGTCTGGCCCGCCGAACTGCTGGCGAAGGCCCCCGAGCTGAAGGGCAAGAGCCTCTACGACGTGCTGTTCCGCAACGGCCAGGTCGACCGCTTCCCGGCCAGCGACCTGGCCAAGGGCTACGCCAACGACGAGGTCGACGCATTCGGCTTCTATATCCAGAAGGGCCTGTTCGAGGAATACGCCGCCTTCGGTCGCGGCCACGGCCACGACCTCGCCCCCTTCGACGCCTACCACGAGGCGCGCGGCCTGCGCTGGCCGGTGGTGGACGGCAAGGAGACCCGCTGGCGCTACCGCGAGGGCTACGACCCCTACGTGAGCAAGGGCAGCGGCGTGCAGTTCTATGGCTATCCGGACAAGAAGGCGATCGTCTTCGCCCTGCCCTACGAACCGCCGGCCGAGGCGCCGGACCAGGACTACCCGTTCTGGCTCGCCACCGGCCGGGTGCTCGAACACTGGCACACCGGGAGCATGACCGCGCGGGTCCCGGAGCTGTACAAGGCGGTGCCCGACGCGCTGGTCTACATGCACCCTGAGGATGCGCGCCAGCTCAAGCTGCGCCGCGGCAGCGAGGTCAAGGTGGTGAGCCGGCGCGGCGAGATCCGCGCGCGGGTCGAGACCCGCGGGCGCAACAAGCCGCCCCAGGGGCTGGTGTTCGTGCCGTTCTTCGACGCCAACAAGCTGATCAACAAGGTCACCCTGGACGCCACCGACCCGATTTCCAAGCAGACCGACTACAAGAAGTGCGCCGTTCGCATCGAACTGCTCAACCTGGCCTGAGGAGCGCGCCATGAAACCTCTGCTGACTGCCCTGCTCCTCGTCCTGCTCGGCGCCCCCGCGGCCTTCGCCGCCGACCTCGGCTACCCGCTGGACGCGCCCGCCCCCGACGGCCGCCGCCCCGGCGGCACGCTGGCCGAAAGCCGCCCCGCGCCGCCGCTGGCGGCCGAGGAAAACAAGGACCTGAAACGCGAGCGCAACTACCCCGAGCAGCCGCCGACCATTCCCCACAGCATCGTCGGCTATCGCATCGACAAGGACAGCAACAAGTGCCTGTCCTGCCACAGCCGCGCCAACAGCGCGCGAACCCAGGCGGTGATGATCAGCATCACCCACTACATGGACCGCGACGGCCAGCCGCTGGCCGCCGTCTCGCCGCGCCGCTACTTCTGCGTGCAGTGCCATGTGCCACAACAGGACGTAAAGCCGCTGGTCGACAACCGCTTCGAGAACATCGACCAGATCCTCGAGAAAGAAGCCGCCAATGCGGCGCGCAAACCCTGAGGGAGGCCGCATGAAAGCACTCATCGCCTGGCTGGCCGGTTACTGGCGGGTCCTGCGTCGTCCCAGCGTGCATTTCAGCCTGGGCTTCCTCACCCTCGGCGGCTTCATCGCCGGGATCGTCTTCTGGGGCGGCTTCAACACCGCCCTGGAGGCGACCAACACCGAGACCTTCTGCATTTCCTGCCACGAGATGCGCGACAACGTGTTCGTCGAACTCAAGGACACCATCCACTACAGCAACCGTTCCGGAGTCCGCGCCACCTGTCCCGACTGCCACGTGCCGCACAAGTGGACCGACAAGATCGCGCGCAAGATGCAGGCCTCCAAGGAGGTCTGGGGCAAGATCTTCGGCACCATCAACACCCGCGAGAAATTCCTCGATCACCGCCGCGAGCTGGCCGAGCACGAATGGGCACGGCTCAAGGCCAACGATTCGCTGGAATGCCGCAACTGCCACAACTTCGAGTTCATGGACTTCACCCGGCAGAGCGTGCGCGCGCGGCAGATGCACTCCACCGCCCTGGCCAGCGGCGAAGCCACCTGCATCGACTGCCACAAGGGGATCGCCCACCACCTGCCGGACATGACCGGGGTGAAGGGCTGGTAGCGCCGCCCGCGGACCGGGCGGCGCTAGGGGATCAGGGCTGGGCGCCCTTCAGCGCCTCGAGGATCTTGCGCCCGGCGCGACCGTCGGCCGGGGTCAGGCCGAGGCGCTTCTGCTCGGCCTGGATCGCCTTGCGCGTGCTGGTGCCGATCAGCCCGTCGGCCTCGCCGATGTCGTAGCCGCGCGCCAGCAACGCCTTCTGCAATTGCTTGCGCTCGAGCCGGCTGATGCCCGGGTCGTCGGTCGGCCAGGACGCCACCAGGCCGCTGCCGCCGCGCAGGCGGTCGGAAAGCAGGGCGATGGCCAGCGCGTAGCTTTCCGCGGCGTTGTAGGAATAGATCGCATCGTAGTTGCGATAGACCAGGAAGGCCGGGCCCTGGGCCCCGGTCGGCAGGAGAATCGCAGCCTTCTCGTCGCCGCCCGGCAGCGGCTGGCCGTCGACCCGCTTCACCCCACGGGCGACCCAGGCCGACAGCGGCTGGCGCTTGCCGCGCCCGGCCAGGCTGGCGGGGAAGTCGGCCGGCACCTTCACTTCATAGCCCCACGGCTGCCCCGTGCGCCAGCCAGCCTTCTTCAGGTAGTTGGCGGTGGAACCGAGGGCATCCGGCACGCTGCCTACCAGGTCGCGGCGACCGTCGCCGTCGAAGTCCACGGCGATCCGCGCGTAGGTCGATGGCATGAACTGGGTATGGCCGAAGGCCCCGGCCCAGGAGCCGGTGATGCCGGCGTCGCGGATGTCGCCGGCCTGCAACAGCTTCAGGGTGGCGAGGAACTCGCCCTGGAAGAACGACTGGCGGCGCCCGTAGCAGGACAGGGTCGACAGCGAGGTCAGCAGCGGACGCTTGCCGAAGATTCGCCCGTAGTCGCTTTCCACGCCCCACACCGCCACCACCGTGTACTTGTCCACGCCGTAGCGCGCGGCCACCTGGTCGAGCAGCTTGTCGTGCTGGGCGAGCATCGCCTTGCCATCGCTGACCCGCTGCTCGTCCACCAGACCGGCCAGGTAGTCCCACAGCGGGGTGGTGAACTCCGGCTGCGCATCGAGCAGGTCGAGCACGCTGAGGTCGGCCTGCAGGCCGCTGGTGAAGCGCGCATAGCTGTCGGCGGAAATGCCCTGCGCCTGGGCCTTCTTCTGCAGGCCGGCGAGACAGGAAGGGAAGGTCGAGGCGTCGGGTTGCGCCAGGGCCAGGGCGGGTAGCAGGGCCAGCGAGGAGAGCAGAAGACTGCGCATGGGGTTTCCTTGTACGGTGAACGGTCATCCATGGCACCGGCGGGCTTCCCCCGGCGCCGAAGGCCTGGTGGCCTGTACGGTTGACTCGCTGTTCGGCGTTCGACTGGTCGAGTCAGCCACACGGGCCACTAGCCTACCGTCCCGCCGGATGCGGCGCCATCTCCGCCCTGAAAGGCGGGTGAAACCTTGCTCGGGCAGACTGGTGGCGGAATACGCATGCCGGGTGTCTCGCGGCCGATCCGCCGCGTCACATCCGTGCCCGAACGCGCTGCGCCACCCGCGCGTCCGTTTTCCGGGCACTGGCCGGGCGTTCGCCGGTCCAAGCAGTGTTCCCCGCCTCCGTCCACAAGCCGGAGCCGGCCCCGACGGTCCCAGACCACCGCAGGAAAGCCGGGCGGCCGCCACCCGCCACCGCCCCCGGCTTTCCACCCTCACTACACGTTTCGGAGTACAACCTTGATCCACTGGTTGAGCGACCCGACGTTCTGGACAGCCCTGCTGCAGATCGTCGCCATCGATATCCTCCTGGGCGGCGACAACGCCGTAGTCATCGCCCTCGCCTGCCGGCACCTGCCGGCGCACCGGCGCAAGCAGGCGATCTTCGGCGGCGTCGCCGGCGCCATCCTGATCCGCATCCTGCTGCTGTTCTTCGCCCTGCACCTGCTCGACCTGCCCTACCTCAAGGTGATCGGCGCGCTCCTGCTGCTGTGGATCGGCATCAAGCTGCTGCTGCCGGAGGAGGAGAACGGCGACGACATCAAGGGCAGCACCCACCTGCTCGGCGCGATCAAGACCATCATCATCGCCGACGCGGTGATGAGCCTGGACAACGTCATCGCCCTGTCCGCCGCCTCGGCCGGAGATTTCTTCCTGGTCTCCCTGGGCGTGCTGATCAGCATCCCGATCATCGTCTGGGGCAGCCAGCTGATCCTGCGCCTGATCGACCGCTTCCCGCTGATCATCCTCTTCGGCGGCGGTCTGCTCGGCTGGATCGCCGGCGGCATGCTGCTCACCGACAGCGCCCTGAAGCCCTGGCTGGCGCCCTACGCGCAATGGGATTCCTACCTGCACTACGGTGCGGCGGCCTTCGGCGCGCTGTTCGTGATCCTCCTCGGCAGCCTCCTGGCGCGCCGCCAGTTGAAGCAGCGGCATGCCGCGCCGGCGGACACCGCCGAAAGCGAAGGCCGCTAAGAGCAACGGGGCGCCCAGGGGCGCCCCGTCCTCTGCCTCCGTCTCAGATATTGGTGCTCGCCGGGATCCGGCTCGGCAACAGGTACTCGTAGGGCCTGCGACGCGCCTGGTTGCGTGAGCGAATGGTCGCCTCGATCTCCTTCAGACGTGCCTGGAAGCGCTCCAGCGGGCCGCCGCTGGCGGTCACCCGCCTGTCCGAAAACACCGGCGCGTAGGGGAACCCGGTCTGCCGGTAGTCGCCCAGGCGACCGTGGCAGACCGAACCGAGCAGGTGATAGATGTTCACCTTCTCCAGCGCCACCAGGGTCGGCGGCATCATCTTCAACCAATCGGCCTCGCTCTTGCCGCTCGGCGAGTCCGGTGCCGGCGCCGCGCTCGTGGCACAGATCGCTGGCGCGTAGGTCATCATCGAAGGCTGGGGAAAATTGACCGCCGCATGCTGCGCGGAGGCAGTGAAGATCACCCTGGTCAGCACCTCGACCGATCATTGATGGCTAGCGCGCAGCTCACTGAACGTCGCTCGCCCACCCTCGCTGGACGGCCCTCGGTTGTCCTGCAGATAGAGCCCGGCCTTGAAGTACAAACCCTGGTAGGCCCACTGCGGATCCAACCGCTGCTCCAGGGCGCTGCCGTTCACCGACACGCTGAGCAGCCCGTCGCGGGAAACGCCGATGCGGTAGCTGAACGACTGGCCCAGGGGAATCCCATCCATCAGCGTGTAGACCCTGCTCCCGCTGTCATCCGGCCGCTCGCGGACCAGCGCCTGGACCCGCCCCTGGTCGAGCCGCAACTGGTAGAGCAGCTTCACCAGCGGCGCGGCCTGGCCGCTATTGCTGCCATCGCTGTGGATCTGGCCGATGATCATGCGCCGGGTCGAGGGCACCGCCTCGATGCGCAGGGTCGCCTCCAGCCAGTTGTCGGCCCTGGCGTAACGCCAGTTGTAGGGCCTGCCGCTGGACAGGGTCTCGCGCAACTCGCTGCGCGGAAACTCGCTGTTGCGCGTGTGGCTGCCGTTGACCGGCACCCAGAAGCGAATGCCGTCGGCGGTGCGCTGGAAATAGTCGCTGCGGTAGTCGCGCTGCAATTGGCTGGTGGAGATGGTGATGGCCGGGCGGCCCTGGGGAATGGTCAGGTTCCAGGTACTCAGGTCAGGCATCCAGACGGTGTCCTAGCGAGGGGAAGGGACTCGCCCATAGGGTAGATGAGCGGCGCACGCTTTGCCTGGCCGAATGGCCCGCGTTTGAGCGGCGCAAGGCCGGCACCGAGGGTTTTCCCCGCGTCCCGCGCACAAGCGTCTATCTTGATCGGGGACCCTTTCACGGAGAGATGCCATGCGCCTGCTCTGCGCCCTGCTGCTCATCGCCTGCGCCGCCAGCGCCCAGGCCGCTATCCAGACCCGCGAGATGCCCTACCGGAGCGCCGACGGCACGCGCATGGTCGGCTATTTCGCCTACGACGACAGCAAGCCGGGAATCCGCCCCGGGGTCATCGTGGTCCACGAATGGTGGGGGCTCAACGACTACGCCAAGCGCCGCGCCCGCGACCTCGCCGAACTCGGCTACAGCGCCCTGGCCATCGACATGTACGGCGAAGGCAAGCACACCGAGCACCCGCAGGACGCGATGGCCTTCATGCAGGCCGCGACCCGGGATGCCGACGCCGCCAAGGCGCGCTTCCTCGCCGGCCTGGAACTGCTGAAGCGGCAACCGCAGACCGATCCCAGCCAGATCGCCGCGATCGGCTACTGCTTCGGTGGCAAGATCGTCCTCGACATGGCCCGCCAGGGCCTGCCGCTGGCCGGAGTGGCGAGCTTCCACGGCGCCCTCGGCACCGCTACCCCGGCCAGCAAGGGCAGCGTCAAGGCGAAGATCCTGGTGGAGCACGGCAGCGCCGACAGCCTGGTCCCGGCCAAGGACCTCGACGCCCTGAAACAGGAACTGAGCGCCGCCGGCGCCGACTACCGGGTGGTGATCCAGGACGGCGCCAAACACGGCTTCACCAACCCCGACGCCGACGCGCACAAGGGCCACGGCCTGGACATCGGCTACGACCGCCAGGCCGACCGGCGCTCCTGGGCCGACCTGCAGGCGTTCCTCAAGGACATCTTCGGGCAGGGTTGAACCCTGCGCCGACGCATAAAAAAACGGGAGTCCCCGGAGGGACTCCCGTCTTGAAAGGTCGAGACAGGACAGTATCCCGTCATCAACAAACAACCTCACCTGCATTCCACAGGAATGCGCGGCGCAGTCTGTCAAAACCGGGCCTCGCGGTCCGTTTTCCTTTGTTGCGCTTTTGCAATCTTGTGTAAGCGCCGCGTGACTGGTGGGCCACGTCGGGAACCGGCACAATGCGCGCCATGAACGACCGTCTCCCCTCCTTCTGCACCCCGCTGGACGACCGCTGGCCGCTGCCCGTCGCGCTGCCCGGCGTGCAACTGCGCAGCACCCGCTTCGACCCGGCGCTGCTGCAACCCGGCGACTTCGCCCTGGCCGGCATCCAGCCGCCGGCGAACATCCTCCGCGCGGTGGCCAAGCGCCAGGCCGAGTTTCTCGCCGGGCGCCTCTGCGCACGTGCCGCCCTGTTCGCCCTCGATGGCCGCGCCCAGACGCCGGCCGTCGGCGAGGACCGCGCGCCGGTCTGGCCGGCCGCGATCAGCGGCTCGATCACCCATGGCGACCGCTGGGCCGCCGCCCTGGTGGCGGCGCGCGGCGACTGGCGCGGGCTCGGCCTGGACGTGGAAACCCTGCTCGAAGCCGAACGGGCGCGCTACCTGCATGGCGAGATCCTCACCGAAGGCGAGCGCCTGCGCTTCGCCGACGACCTGGAGCGACGCACCGGCCTGCTGGTGACCCTGGCGTTCTCGCTGAAGGAAAGCCTGTTCAAGGCGCTCTATCCGCTGGTGGGCAAGCGCTTCTACTTCGAACATGCGGAACTGCTGGAATGGCGCACCGACGGCCACGCCCGGCTGCGCCTGCTCACCGACCTGTCGCCGGAGTGGCGCCACGGCAGCGAGCTGGACGCCCAGTTCGCCGTGCTCGACGAACGCCTGCTCAGCCTGGTGGCGGTCGGCGCCTGATCAGGCGTTCCCCGGCGTGCGCCTCGACGGCCGCAGCGCGCGGCCTTCCGCCAGGCGCTCGACGGCGCGGGCGGCGGCGACCATGCCGAAGGTGGCGGTGACCATCATCACCGCACCGAAGCCGCCGGCGCAGTCCAGCTTCACCCCTTCGCCGACGAAACTCTTCGACTGGCACACCGTGCCGTCCGGCTTCGGGTAGCGCAGTTGTTCGCTGGAGAACACGCAGGGCACGCTGTAGGTGCGCCCCGGCGTGCGCGAGAAGTTGTAGTCGCGGCGCAGGGTGGAACGCACCTTGGCCGCCAGCGGGTCGTTGAAGGTCTTGTTCAGGTCGGCGACCTGGATCTGCGTCGGGTCGACCTGGCCACCGGCGCCGCCGGTGGTGATCACCGGGATCTTGCGCCGCTTGCACCAGGCGATCAGCGCGGCCTTGGCGGCCACGCTGTCGATGCAGTCGATCAGGTAGTCGAAGTCGACGATGTACTCGGCCATGGTCTCGCGGGTGACGAAATCGGCCACCGCGTGAACCCGGCAGGCCGGGTTGATGGCCCGGATGCGCGCCGCCATCACCTCGACCTTGGCCTTGCCCACCGAGCCTTCGATGGCATGCACCTGGCGGTTGGTGTTGGTCACGCAGACATCGTCGAGGTCGAACAGGGAAATCTCGCCGACGCCGCTGCGGGCCAGCGCTTCCGCCGCCCAGGAACCGACCCCGCCGATGCCGACCACCGCGACGTGGCTATCGGCCAGGCGTTGCAGCCCCTCGCGACCGTACAACCGGCCGATACCGCCGAAGCGCTGTTCATCCACCTGCATCACCAACCACCTCTGAAACCGAATCGCGGATTGCCGCGCGCATTATAAAAAGCCGCGGCCGCCGCGTCGCCTGCGTTCTTACGGCTCGTCGCGCAGGCCGGACTAGACTTGCAACAGACCCGCCGGCCCGGCGCCTGTACACCCCGGGGGGTGCGGGGTAGCATGCGCCGCCCCGTGTTCAGCGAAACATCCGGAACCTGGTTTCATCTCTATGTCTTCACGCAAGATCGGGCTCAACCTGGTGGTCATCGTCGCCCTGGCCGCCCTCTTCACCGGCATCTGGGCCCTGTACAACCGTCCGGTCAGCGTACCGGACTGGCCGGAAAGCATCTCCGGCTTCTCCTTCTCGCCGTTCCGCCTCAACCAGAACCCGCAGAGCGGCCGCTACCCCAGCGCCGAACAGATGCGCGCCGACCTGGAACTGGTCGCCCGGCACACCCACAGCATCCGCACCTATTCGGTCCAGGGCGCGCTCGGCGACATCCCGGCGCTGGCCGAGGCGTTCGGCCTGCGCGTCAGCCTGGGCATCTGGCTCGGCCCGGACCCGGCCGGCAACGAAGCCGAGATCGCCCGCGCCATCCGCATCGCCAACGAGTCGCCGAGCGTGGTGCGGGTGATAGTCGGCAACGAGGCGCTGTTCCGCCGCGAGGTGACGGCGGAACAGTTGATCGCCTACCTCGACCGGGTCCGCGCGGCGGTCAAGGTTCCGGTGACCACCGCCGAACAGTGGCACGTCTACCGCGAACACCCGGAACTGGCGCAACACGTCGACCTGATCGCGGCCCACGTCCTGCCCTACTGGGAGGCCACGCCGGTGGCCGACGCGGTGGACTTCGTGCTCGAACGCGCGCGCGAACTCAAGGCCGCCTTCCCGAGGAAGCCGCTGCTGCTCGCCGAGGTCGGCTGGCCGAGCAACGGGCGCATGCGCGGCAGCGCCGAGGCGACGCCCGCGGACCAGGCCATCTACCTGCGGCGCCTGACCAACGCGCTCAACGGCGAAGGCTACAGCTACTTCATCATCGAGGCCTTCGACCAGCCCTGGAAGGTCAGCGCCGAAGGCTCGGTGGGCGCCTACTGGGGCGTCTACAACGCCGACCGCAAGGCCAAGTTCAACTTCACCGGGCCGGTGGTGCCGATTCCCAAGTGGCGCGCCCTGGCCATCGCCTCGGCGGTACTCGCGGTACTCGCCTTCACCCTGCTGCTGATCGACAGTTCCTCGCTGCGCCAGCGCGGGAGGACCTTCCTCGCCGTGGTCTCGTTCGCCTGCGCCTCGGTGCTGGTGTGGATCGCCTACGACTACAGCCAGCAGTACAGCACCTGGTTCAGCCTGACCGTCGGCGCGTTGCTGGGCGTCGGCGCGCTGGGGGTGGTCATCGTGCTGTTCACCGAGGCCCACGAGCTGGCCGAGGCGGTCTGGACGCGCAAGCGGCGCCGGCCATTCCTGCCGATCACCGCCGCGCAGGCCTATCGGCCCAAGGTGTCGATCCACGTGCCCTGCTACAACGAGCCGCCGGAACTGCTGAAGCAGACCCTCGACGCCCTCGCCCGCCTCGACTACCCGGACTACGAAGTCCTGGTGATCGACAACAACACCCGCGACCCGGCCGTCTGGCAGCCGGTCGAGGCGCACTGCGCGCGCCTGGGCGAGCGCTTCCGCTTCTTCCACGTCGCCCCGCTGGAAGGCTTCAAGGCCGGCGCGCTGAACTTCGCCCTGGGCCACGTGGCGGCGGACGTCGGGGTGGTCGCGGTGATCGACGCCGACTACTGCGTCGACCCCGACTGGCTCAGGCACATGGTGCCGCACTTCGGCGACCCGCGGATCGCCGTGGTGCAGTCGCCGCAGGACTACCGCGACCAGCACGAGAGCGCCTTCAAGCGGCTCTGCTACGCCGAGTACAAGGGCTTCTTCCACATCGGCATGGTCACCCGCAACGACCGCGACGCGATCATCGAGCACGGCACCATGACCATGATCCGGCGCAGCGTGCTGGACGAGCTGAGATGGCCGGAATGGTGCATCACCGAGGACGCCGAGCTGGGCCTGCGGGTGTTCGAGAAGGGCCTGTCGGCCGCCTACTTCGAGCGCAGCTACGGCAAGGGGGTGATGCCCGATACCTTCATCGACTTCAAGAAGCAGCGCTTCCGCTGGGCCTACGGCGCGATCCAGATCATGAAACGGCATACCGACGCCCTGCTGCGCGGCCGCGGTCCCGACGGCAGCCGCCTGACCCGCGGCCAGCGCTACCACTTCGTGGCCGGCTGGCTGCCGTGGATCGCCGACGGCCTGAACATCTTCTTCACCCTCGGCGCGCTGCTCTGGTCGGCGGCGATGATCATCGTGCCCAAGCGCGTCGACCCGCCGCTGCTGATCTTCGCGATCCTGCCGCTGGCCCTGTTCGCCTTCAAGGTCGGCAAGATCCTCTTCCTCTACCGGCGCACCGTCGGCGTCGACCTGCGCGACGCGTTCTTCGCCGCCCTCGCCGGCCTGTCACTGTCGCACACCATCGCCAAGGCGGTGCTGTACGGTTTCGTCACCCGCGGCATCCCGTTCTTCCGCACGCCGAAGATGCGCTCCAGCCACGGCCTGCTGGTGGCCCTGGCGGAGGCCCGCGAGGAAGTCTTCGTGATGCTCCTGCTGTGGGGCGCGGCGGCCGGCATCGTGGCGGTTCAGGGCGTGCCGAGCCGCGACCTGCTGATCTGGGTCGCCATGCTCCTGGTGCAATCGCTGCCCTACCTGGCGGCGCTGGTCATGGCCCTGCTCTCGTCGCTGCCGAAACCGCGCGAGGAACTGGCCGGCGGCGCCGAGCGGATCGGCGGTTGAGGTCGGGCGAGGCGTCGGGACAGCCGGCCCCGCTCGCCTAAACGGCGTCCCTTCGCCCGCGTTTATGCTTTAAGATTCCCCCTTTCCGCTCGACCCGCTCAGGATGCCCTCCCCATGACCGCCTCTTCGCCGAGTCTCTCGCCGACCCTCGAACTCGCCTGCGAGTTGATCCGCCGCCCCTCCGTCACGCCCCTCGACGCCGACTGCCAGGCCCTGATGATGCGCCGCCTGGAAGCCGCCGGTTTCGCCCTGGAGCCGATGCGCATCGAGGAGGTGGACAACTTCTGGGCACGGCGCGGCGGCGACGGCCCGGTGCTGTGCTTCGCCGGGCACACCGACGTGGTGCCCACCGGCCCGCTGCAGGCCTGGCAGCACCAACCCTTCGACGCCCTGATCGACGACCAGGGCATGCTCTGCGGGCGCGGCGCGGCGGACATGAAAGGCAGCCTCGCGTCGATGATCGTCGCCGTCGAGCGCTTCGTCGCCGACCACCCGGGGCACAAGGGCGCCATCGCCTTCCTCATCACCAGCGACGAGGAAGGCCCGGCCCACCACGGCACCAAGGCGGTGGTCGAACGCCTCGCCGCACGCGGCGAGCGCCTGGACTGGTGCATCGTCGGCGAACCGTCGAGCACCAGCCTGGTCGGCGACGTGGTGAAGAACGGCCGCCGCGGCTCCCTCGGCGCCAAGCTGACCATCCGCGGCGTACAGGGCCATGTGGCCTACCCGCACCTGGCGAAGAACCCGATCCACCTGGCCGCCCCGGCGCTGGCCGAACTGGCGGCGGAACACTGGGACGACGGCAATGCCTTCTTCCCGCCGACCAGCTTCCAGGTTTCCAACCTGAACTCCGGCACCGGCGCCACCAACGTCATCCCCGGCGAACTGACCGCGCTGTTCAACTTCCGCTTCTCCACCGAATCCACCGTCGAAGGCCTGCAGAAACGCGTCGAGGCGATCCTCGACAAGCACGGCCTGGACTGGCACGTCGAATGGGCGCTGTCCGGCCTGCCGTTCCTCACCGAGCCGGGCGAACTGCTCGATGCGGTGGCCGCCAGCATCAAGGCGGTCACCGGCCGCGAGACCCAGCCCTCGACCAGCGGCGGCACCTCCGACGGACGCTTCATCGCCACCATGGGCACCCAGGTGGTCGAACTCGGCCCGGTCAACGCCACCATCCACCAGGTCAACGAGCGGGTCCTGGCCAGCGACCTGGAGCTGCTCACCGAAATCTACTACCAGACCCTGGTGAGGCTGCTCGCCTGATGCTGATCTGCCCGCTCTGCTCCGCCGCCCTGGGCGAGGTCGACAACGGCGTCGCCTGCCCCGCCGGGCACCGCTTCGACCGCGCCCGCCAGGGCTACCTGAACCTGCTGCCGGTGCAGCACAAGAAAAGCCTCGATCCGGGCGACAACGCCGCCATGGTCGAGGCCCGTCGCCAGTTCCTCGGCGCCGGCCACTACGCGCCGCTGGCCCGGCGCCTGGCCGAACTGGCCGGCGAACGCGCGCCGCGACGCTGGCTGGATATCGGTTGCGGCGAGGGCTACTACAGCGCCCGGCTCGGCGAAGCCCTGGCCGGCGCCGACGGCTATGCCCTGGATATCTCCCGCGAGGCGGTGAAACGCGCCTGCCGCCGCGCGCCGCAGCTGTCCTGGCTGGTGGCGAGCATGGCCCGGCTGCCGCTGGCCGACGCCAGTTGCGAGCTGATCGCCAGCGTGTTCAGCCCGATCGACTGGAACGAAGCCGTGCGCGTCCTCGCCCCCGGCGGCGGCGTACTGCGCCTGGGCCCGGCCAGCGCGCACCTGCTGGAACTGCGCCAGCGGCTCTATGACGACGTGCGCGACTACGCCGACGACAAGCACCTCGCCGGCCTGCCCGCGCAACTGCGCCTGCGCCACACCGAGACCCTCGAGTTCCGCCTGGCGCTGGACAGCTACGACGCGCGGGAAAACCTCCTGGCCATGACCCCGCACGGCTGGCGGGTCAACCCCGAGCGCCGCGCGCGAATCCTGGCCGAACCCTTCGAAGTCAGCGTGGCGGTGCGCTACGATTGGCTGCAACGCGACTGACCGTCCCCGAGGACCCCATGCGCCAACCGGATATCGAGATCTACCTGAAAGACGCCGAGCACGCGGCCGTCGCCGCCTGGCTGGAACAGGCGCTGGGGCCCTGCGGCCCATGGCAGGAGCGCGGCCAGACCCTCAAGTGCACCGCCCGCGGCGAGCACGGCGCGGTGCGCGTCACCTGGCTGCCGAAGGCGGTGGGCAAGTGGCACAGCCTGTTCTTGGAGAGCGACAGCACGCCCTGGGACGACGACCTCGCCTGCGCCAGGGCCGCGCATGCCGCGCTCGGCGTGGAGATCCGCTGCGCGCCGGGCGGCTGGGAGGAAAACCAGGGCGAAGAGGATGCCGACCGCTGGCTGCGGGTCGACGCCGGGGGCGTCGAGGAAATTACCTGGCGCACCGCCTGAACGACGAAAACCCCGCGCTGCGAGGGGCCGCCCAACGGGGCCTGGCGGGGTGGATGCGCTGGATGACAAAAGCCCGTCTCGCGACGGGCTTTTGCTTGCGGGAATCAGACCTTGGAGACGTCTTCCGCTTGCAGGCCTTTCTGGCCCTGGATCACCGAGAATTCCACTTTCTGGCCTTCCACCAGGGAGCGGTGACCCTCGCCGCGGATGGCGCGGTAGTGAACGAACACGTCCGGACCGCTATCGCGTTGAATGAATCCATAACCTTTGGCGTCATTGAACCACTTGACGGTTCCGACCTCACGATCAGCCATTACCACACTCTCCAACTTGCAATTTTTTATAAGTGGCCTTCCCAATCCGGGAAGACTTCGACGGTTCGGCTGCGCAACGCTGTTCTTGTTATCCGACCCCGGCAAAATGCCGTTGGAGCGGGCATTTCGAATGGCGTTCCACTAGCCACCGCGTCCCGGAGTATAAACAAACGAGTCCAACTGAAAAGGACTTTTTTAGCCCCTGGCGGAATACTCGCCACGCCCGGCGGGACTGGCCTTCCGATATGTTTTCGCTACGCCTGGAATACGTCTGCGCATGCACTTGCAGATAGCTAGCCGCCATATTTCCGTCGGCTTTTCAGCGGTCGCGCAGACCTGCCTTGCGCGGCCAGGCCAGGGTGAAGCAGGCACCGCCCAGAGTCTCGCTGCGGCCGATGGAGGCCCGACCGCCATGCCAGTAGACGATCCGCCGGACGATGGACAGTCCCAGGCCATGCCCGCCGGAAGCCCGGGTCCGGCTATCGTCCAGGCGTAGGAATGGCGTAAAGAGCCGCTCCCATTGCGCCTCCGGCACCCCCGGCCCGTCGTCCTCGACATCCACCCGGCAACGCTCCAGGCTGACCCGGTAGCTGATCCTGACCCGACGATCGGCATGCCGCAGCGCATTGGTCAGCAGGTTCTGCAAGGCCCGATGCAGGTAGCGCGGCTCGGCCTCGATCCAGCTTCCCAGTTCCTCAGGCACCAGTGCGCCCTCCTCGCAACTGACCAGCACCTCGCGGCGCAGCGGAGCGATCTCCTCCACCACCTGGCGCACCAGCGCACCCAGCTCCAGGCGCTGGTAGGTCAGCGGCGGCGAGCCCTGTTCCAGGCGCGCGTAGGTGAGCATCTCGTCGACCAGCTTGTCGAGGTCCTGGATATCGTTGTCCATGCCCTCCAGGTACTTCAGGCGTGCGCCGTCGGTCTCGGCGGCCTCGATCATCTCCAGGCCGAAGCGCAACCGCGCCACCGGCGTGCGCAGCTCGTGGGACACCGCGCGAACCATCTCGCGCTGCACCGTCAGCAGCCGGTGGATATGCTCGGCCATATGGTTGAAGGCCGCGCCCAGGCGTCCCACCGAGTCGCCGCCGCGCACCTCGACGCGGGTGTCCAGGCTGCCGCGGGCGATCCGCGTGGCGGCCGCCTCCAGGCTGCGCAGGCGCTGCTCCAGACGACGCACCAGCAGGTAGGTGATCAGGCCGATGAAGCTCAGGCACAGCGCGCCGAGCAGCAACAGCAGCTGCGGCGGATAGAGGTTCATCTGGAACAGCGGGCCCAGCTCCAGCACCCAGGGCGTGTCGAGGATGCCGGCGAAGATGCGGATCGAGTCGCCGTCCTTGCCCAGCGCCATCACCGTGTCGCCCTCCACCACCCGCCGGCGCTGGTCGTCGTCGAGGTCCAGCTCCTTGACCTGGAGCAGGTGCACCGGGAAACCGAAGCGCTTGTCGCGGACGATCCGCGCCAGGTGGTAAGGCTGTTCGCTGGCCGGGTAGCGCACCAGTTCGTCCATCAGCAGGTACACCGTGGCCCGCGCCAGTTGCTCGCTGACCTGCTGCACCTCGCCGCTGAGCACCAGGTTCTCGGCGGCGCTGGCCTGGGTATAGACGGTGACGGCGTGCTCGGCGGTCTGCTTCACCAGCACCTGGCCGTTCATCAGGCGCGCGCGGCTGCGTCCGTCCATCCGCAGCTCATCCAGCCCGCGCAGTTGCAGGGGAATACCCAGCAACCGGCTCCACTGCGCCAGGGCGCGCTTGCGCTCGGTGGCGGTCATCGGTTGCAGGTTGTCGGCCATCAGGCGGAAGGTGCCGCGCGCCAGTTCCTCGCGGTAGTGCTCGCCGCGCACCTCGTTGATCCAGTGCAGGCCGAGCAGGCCCAGGCCGCTGACCAGCAGCAGGGCCAGGAGCATGCCGCCATAGATGCGCAGGAAGATGGATTTCATCGGCGAGCCCCCGGCCGCTGTCCGCTGCTGTTGATTCTGGCCGGCCGACCGGGACGCCCGCGCCCCGGCCCGCTGGAAAAAAGCGCCTCAGCCCTCGCCGACGAACAGGTAGCCCTTGCTGCGCACGGTCTTGATCAGCCGCGGGTGCATCGGGTCGTCGCCGATCTTCGGGCGGATTCGCGAGATGCGCACGTCGATGGAACGGTCCTGGCCGTCGTACTCGATGCCGCGCAGGGCGTTGAAGATCTCTTCGCGGGAGAGAATGCGCCCGGCGTTCGCCGCCAGCAGCCAGAGCAGGTCGAACTCGGCGCTGGTCAGCTCGATGGTGGTCCCGTCCAGCCAGGCCTCGCGCATCGCGTTGTCGATCACCAGCCGACCGAACGCCAGGCGCTTGCTGTCCGCCGCCGGAGCGCCCGCTTCCGGCGCCTCGCTGCGCCGCAACAGGGCACGGATGCGCGCCAGCAGCACACGCGGGCGCACCGGCTTGCACACGTAGTCGTCGGCGCCCATCTCCAGGCCGAGCACCTCGTCCATGTCGTCGGTGCGCGCGGTGAGCATCAGGATCGGACCGTCGAACTGCGGACGCACCTGGCGGCAGATGGACAGGCCGTCCTCGCCCGGCAGCATCAGGTCGAGCACCACCAGGTCCGGGCATTCGGCGAGGATCCGCGCCGCCGCGAGCGCGCCGTTGGCTTCGATATCGACCTTCAGGCCGTTGCCTTCCAGGTATTCCCGGGTCAGCTCGGCCAGGCGTCGATCGTCCTCGACGATCAGGATGCGCCAGGCTTCTTGCTCCACACAGCCTCCTCGTATCGCGGTCCCGGAGCCGCCGCGCGGCCCCCTCAGAGCGGCCCGCATTGTAGCCAATACGGGGGACGCGCGGCAGCACGCGAGGAACATCTTGCAAACACTACATATTGTGGGTAGGGTGCGCGCCCCGAAAGGTTGGGGAGTGGGTCTGCGCCGGTGCTTTCCGAGGGCGACGAATGGCATTCTCCAGCGCTGCCGCGGCCTACAGACGTTTCCTAGGACTCACGCACAGAAGACCCACACTTTATCCACAGGTTTCCCCCAGACTGTCACCTTGCAAACACCCCATCAGCGCATTATCTTGTATCCCCACCGTCGCCACCCCCTATATCTTGGGTTTCGAGCGCACGAACGGCTACAACGGAACCAACCGTGCACGGACCACTCTGATGGCTCCGGCGGCTCCGCAAAAAAGCATTTTCCAGACGTACTGAAAGCATCGACGGCGCTCACCGCAAGGAGCCCTTCATGACGATGGAAAAGCGGTACGGGTGTTGCAACGGACTCTGTAAACAGACAGTCAACACCACTAGGTATTGTGTTCGACGGCAAAACGCCACGAACCCGCCAGGGCCAGGGAGGCACTCACAGTCCCCACCCTCAGCATTCGAATGAAGCAGCCGCCGCGAGGCCGGCTGCCCGGCTCTTTATCGATTCAAGGGAATGGGCGCCCCGGCGCCCGCTAGCAAAACCATTACGAGAACGTGGAGATACCCACCCATGCATACCGACACCACACGCGAGAACCCGCAGGCCAGCGCGCCGCAGGCCGCCGATTCGTCGCAGGATCTGGCCGCCACCGCGCCGGGCCAGCTGCGCGTGATCAAGCGCAACGGCACCGTAGTCCCCTACACCGATGACAAGATCACCGTGGCCATCACCAAGGCGTTCCTCGCCGTGGAAGGCGGCACCGCCGCCGCCTCGTCGCGTATCCATGACACCGTGCGCCGCCTGACCGAGCAGGTCACCGCCACCTTCAAGCGCCGCATGCCGTCCGGCGGCACCATCCACATCGAAGAGATCCAGGACCAGGTCGAACTGGCCCTGATGCGCGCCGGCGAGCAGAAGGTCGCCCGCGACTACGTGATCTACCGCGAAGCCCGCGCCGCCGAGCGCAAGAACGCCGGCGCCGCCAGCGACGTCGCCCAGCCGCACCCGAGCATCCGCATCACCCGCGCCGACGGCAGCCTGTCGCCGCTGGACATGGGCCGCCTGAACACCATCATCAGCGAAGCCTGCGAAGGCCTGGCCGAGGTGGACGGCGCGCTGATCGAGCGCGAGACCCTGAAGAACCTCTACGACGGCGTCGCCGAGAAGGACGTCAACACCGCCCTGGTGATGACCGCGCGCACCCTGGTCGAGCGCGAGCCGAACTACTCCTACGTCACCGCCCGCCTGCTGATGGACACCCTGCGCGCCGAAGCCCTGGGCTTCCTCGGCGTGGCCGAGAGCGCCACCCATCACGAAATGGCCGAGCTGTACGCCAAGGCCCTGCCGGCCTACATCGAGAAAGGCGCCGAGTTCGAGCTGGTCGATGCCAAGCTGAAGGAATTCGACCTGGAGAAACTGGGCAAGGCCATCGATCACGAGCGCGACCAGCAGTTCACCTACCTCGGCCTGCAGACCCTGTACGACCGCTACTTCATCCACAAGGACGGCATCCGCTTCGAACTGCCGCAGATCTTCTTCATGCGCGTGGCCATGGGCCTGGCCATCGAGGAGAAGGACCGCGAGGCACGTGCCATCGAGTTCTACAACCTGCTGTCGTCCTTCGACTACATGAGTTCCACCCCCACCCTGTTCAACGCCGGCACCCTGCGTCCGCAGCTCTCCAGCTGCTACCTGACCACCGTGCCGGACGACCTGTCGGGCATCTACGGCGCCATCCACGACAACGCCATGCTGTCGAAATTCGCCGGCGGCCTGGGCAACGACTGGACCCCGGTGCGCGCGCTGGGCTCCTACATCAAGGGCACCAACGGCAAGTCCCAGGGCGTCGTGCCCTTCCTGAAAGTGGTCAACGACACCGCGGTCGCGGTCAACCAGGGCGGCAAGCGCAAGGGCGCGGTCTGCGCCTACCTGGAGACCTGGCACCTGGACATCGAGGAATTCCTCGAGCTGCGCAAGAACACCGGTGACGACCGTCGTCGTACCCACGACATGAACACCGCCAACTGGATCCCCGACCTGTTCATGAAGCGCGTCTTCGACGACGGCTCCTGGACCCTCTTCTCGCCGTCCGACGTCCCCGACCTGCACGACCTCTACGGCAAAGCCTTCGAGGAGCGCTACGAGTACTACGAGGCCCTGGCCAGCTACGGCAAGCTGAAGCTGCACAAGGTCGTCCAGGCCAAGGACCTGTGGCGCAAGATGCTCTCCATGCTGTTCGAGACCGGCCACCCGTGGCTGACCTTCAAGGACCCGTGCAACCTGCGCAGCCCGCAGCAGCACGTGGGCGTGGTGCACAGCTCGAACCTCTGCACCGAGATCACCCTGAACACCAACAAGGACGAGATCGCCGTCTGCAACCTGGGCTCGATCAACCTGGTCAACCACATCGTCGACGGCAAGCTGGACACCGCCAAGCTGGAGAAGACCGTCAAGACCGCGGTACGCATGCTCGATAACGTCATCGACATCAACTACTACTCGGTCCCGCAGGCGCAGAACTCCAACTTCAAGCACCGTCCGGTCGGCCTGGGCATCATGGGCTTCCAGGACGCCCTGTACCTGCAGCACATCCCCTACGGTTCGGACGCGGCCATCGCCTTCGCCGACCAGTCCATGGAAGCCATCAGCTACTACGCGATCCAGGCTTCCTGCGACCTGGCCGACGAGCGCGGCGCCTACCAGACCTTCCAGGGCTCGCTGTGGTCGCAAGGCATCCTGCCGATCGACTCGGAGAAGAAGCTGATCGAAGAGCGCGGCGCCAAGTACATCGAAGTCGACCTGTCGGA
This sequence comes from Pseudomonas sp. HMSC066A08, assembly GCF_001813025.1. Classification (NCBI taxonomy): domain Bacteria; kingdom Pseudomonadati; phylum Pseudomonadota; class Gammaproteobacteria; order Pseudomonadales; family Pseudomonadaceae; genus Pseudomonas; species Pseudomonas sp. HMSC066A08. The sequence continues at coordinate 148,508 of NZ_KV811371.1, read as the reverse complement.
AACCCTCGACTGGGCGCCGCTGCGCGAGCGCGTACAGAAAGGCATCCGCAACTCGAACATCATGGCCATCGCGCCGACCGCGACCATCGCCAACATCACCGGCGTCTCGCAGTCGATCGAGCCGACCTACCAGAACCTGTACGTCAAGTCGAACCTCTCCGGCGAGTTCACCGTGATCAACCCCTACCTGGTACGCGACCTCAAGGCCCGCGGCCTGTGGGACCCGGTCATGGTCAACGACCTGAAGTACTACGACGGTTCCGTGCAGCAGATCGAGCGCATCCCGCAGGACCTCAAGGACCTCTACGCCACCGCGTTCGAAGTCGAGACCCGCTGGATCGTCGAAGCCGCCAGCCGTCGCCAGAAGTGGATCGACCAGGCCCAGTCGCTGAACCTGTACATCGCCGGCGCCTCGGGCAAGAAGCTCGACGTGACCTACCGCATGGCCTGGTTCCGCGGCCTGAAGACCACCTACTACCTCCGTGCCCTGGCCGCCACCAGCACCGAGAAGTCCACCATCAACACCGGCAAGCTCAACGCCGTGTCGGCCGGTGGCAACGACGGCCTGCAAGCCGCCCCGGCCGCCGAGCCGAAGCCGGCGCCGGTGCCGCAGGCATGCAGCATCGACAACCCCGACTGCGAAGCCTGCCAGTGATCGCGCATCGCTGAACGGCATCCGTGTCGCGGCCGGGCAGGCCGGACTCCTCTCGTGGGTCCGGCCTGCCCGGCGCCTGACGGTCGCTCGTCCAGCGCCACGCTGGCAGCACAAGGCCCCTCGCCAGGGCCAGGAACAATCCCCTTCTTCCCTCCGGGGGAGAAGAACGGCCCGGCCAGACCGTGCCGGACCACCGCTTTCGCGTGCACCTCACGCCCCATATCCAGGCCGCCGAGACGGCCGCCAGACCAGGAGAGAGCAAGATGCTGAGCTGGGACGAATTCGACAAAGAAGACCCGACCGAAGCCAAGGCCGCGCCCGCCGCCGCCCAGGCCGTTGCCCAGGGCCATGACAAGCTGGACGACGAAGCCGCCGGCTCGGTGGAAGAAGCGCGCGCCGTTTCCGCCGACGACTCCGACGCCGTCGCCCGCGCCAAGAAAGCCCTGAACGACCTCGACATCCAGGAAGGCCTGGACGACCTCGAAGGCTCCGCCGCGCGCGTGCAGGTCGGCGACAAGCAGATGATCAACGCCCGCGCCGACCTCAACCAGCTCGTCCCCTTCAAGTACGACTGGGCCTGGCAGAAGTATCTGGATGGTTGCGCCAACCACTGGATGCCGCAGGAAGTCAACATGAACGCCGACATCGCCCTGTGGAAGAGCAAGGACGGCCTCAGCGAGGACGAGCGGCGCATCGTCATGCGCAACCTCGGCTTCTTCTCCACCGCCGACTCGCTGGTCGCCAACAACCTGGTGCTGGCCGTCTATCGCCTGATCACCAACCCCGAGTGCCGCCAGTACATCCTGCGCCAGGCCTTCGAAGAGGCGATCCACACCCACGCCTACCAGTACTGCATCGAGTCGCTGGGCATGGACGAGGGCGAGATCTTCAACATGTACCACGAGATCCCCAGCGTGGCGAAGAAGGCCTCGTGGGGCCTGAAGTACACCCGCTCGATCTCCGACCCGATGTTCCAGACCGGCACCCCGGAAACCGACCGCCAGTTCCTGCGTAACCTGATCGCCTACTACTGCGTGCTGGAAGGCATCTTCTTCTACTGCGGCTTCACCCAGATCCTCTCCATGGGCCGCCGCAACAAGATGACCGGCACCGCCGAGCAGTTCCAGTACATCCTCCGCGACGAGTCGATGCACCTGAACTTCGGCATCGACGTGATCAACCAGATCAAGATCGAGAACCCGCACCTGTGGGACGCCCAGATGAAGGACGAGGCGACCCAGATGATCCTCCAGGGCACCCAGCTGGAGATCGAATACGCGCGCGACACCATGCCGCGCGGGGTGCTGGGCATGAACGCGGCGATGATGGAGGACTACCTGAAGTTCATCGCCAACCGGCGCCTGACCCAGATCGGCCTGAAGGAAGAGTATCCGGGGACCACCAACCCGTTCCCGTGGATGTCGGAGATCATGGACCTGAAGAAGGAGAAGAACTTCTTCGAGACGCGGGTTATCGAGTACCAGACGGGCGGAGCACTGAGCTGGGATTGAGATTCTCGATTTAGGTCAAGACCGTTAGACGCTGTCGCCGGAAAGGGATTTCGGGACAGTGGTAGAGATGAAGAGCCCCGCCTTGTGCGGGGTTCTTCATTAAAGAGAAATAAAAACCCAAGGTGTTCAGCAAGTTAATTCACCAAATCAAATAGAAGATATGTGCCAAGCTCACTATCCCCAAGACACCATCGACAGACTATTTGAGTCAAACAGCCCTAGAAAACAAGAAATAAAAACATGCCCAACCATTCGCTCAATCTGAAATCTCCGTAGGGCGAATAACGCGCAGCGTTATCCGCCAGCTGGCCAAGGTACGCTCCGAAATCCTTCTGGATACACGGACGATCCCCAATGCCAAGCTACCGACGAACCTGGGTCCCCGGCGGCACCTATTTCTTCACCGTCACCCTGCATGACCGCCGCTCCAACCTGCTGACCCGCGAAATCGACCTGCTGCGCCGCGTGGTCGCCCAGACCAGGCGCCGGCATCCCTTCCGCATCGATGCCTGGGTCGTGCTGCCGGAGCACATGCATTGCCTCTGGACCCTGCCGCCCGACGACGCGGATTTCGCCACCCGCTGGAAGGTCATCAAGTCCGGCTTCGCACGGCGCATCCCCTGCCACGAATCACGTACCTTCGCGCAACGGCGGCGAGGACAACGCGCCATCTGGCAGCAGCGCTACTGGGAACACCTGATTCGCAATGACACGGACTACCGGCGCCATTTCGGCTACATCCATCTCAACCCTGTGAAACACGGGCTGGTTACAGCGGTCAAGGATTGGCCCTTCTCCACCTTCCACCGGGCCGTGGCTGAAGGGCTTTATCCCGAGGATTGGGCCGGTGATCCTTCCTTGGAGGTCCGGGCGGCCGAGCGGGTTTGAGTCTGCTGGCGGATAACGGCCGTGCCGTTATTCGCCCTACCCCGGCTACCAAGTCTTTCTCGGCCTCGCAGGATGGCCGGCCCCGAGAAAGTAACCAAAGCGCTTGCCCCTGCATTCGGCCTCCTACACGACGATTCCGCTCGGCCTCCTGATGGGACGGACCGGAGCATCGGATGTTTCTCTGGAAGAGGTAGGGCGAATAACGCGAAGCGTTATCCGCAGCTACACAGGATTTTCCTGTAACGCCCGAGCATCGGGGGATTGAAGAAACTTCGTCAAACCGATGTACAAGCAATGGCTTCAGAGAATCGACGGATAACTGCTTTGCAGTTATTCGCCCTACCGTTGACCGCTATCGGTGCACTCCATAATCATTCGTCGGCGCTAAGAACGCATACCACCCAGCGGCAAACCGCTCCCGAAAGTAGCGGTGTATTCCATTGAGGACATGCGTATGCCATTCGTTTTTCAACCCACCCCATTCATCCCCTCGCGGCACGACACCAACACCACCTCCCCGGAGGTGCGCCATGTCTGACACCCTCCTCCACCCCAGCCGTTTCACCCACCACCATCGGGTCCTGCGCGCCGTGCTGCTGGATGAGGAAGGCTGGTTCGTGCTCTCCGACCTGGCACGACTGCTGGGCCGTTACCTGGGCGGTCGGGCGCCGGCGGCGTTGTGGGACGAGACGTCGTGGCCGCTGGCGACGGCGGAACAGCGCGAGCGCTTGTTCGCCCTCTGCCATGCGCTGGAACGGCACCTGGATGCCGACCAGTGGCGGCTCGCCTGGCTCCATGACGAACGCCATGGGCCACGCCAGGATTGCCTGGTCAGCGAGTCCGGGCTCTACGCCCTGCTCTGGCTCGCCGTGCCCGGCGCGGCGCGGGGTTTGCGCCGCTGGGTCAGCGGCTCGGTGCTGCCACGCCTGCGCAGCCAAACCCGCCCCAACGCCACGCCCCAGCGCGCCGTGCTGCGCTGGAAAACCGCCGAGATCGACACCCTGCACTGGCAAGGCAAGACCTGGATCCCCCTCTCCGACTGCCCCCACCTCCTCGACAGCTCACGCCCGCTGATCCGGGCCTGACCCCGTCATACGCCCTGAAAGGAGTCAGGGCTTGAGCAGTGGAGGACGCCACTCGTTCATGCAAGTCGACGCTCGTCACCGGATAGAGCGGTGGTTTCAGCCAGACGTTTTTCCTTGATAGCCCTCCTGGGCTGGCAGCACCCGCCCACCTCAGCCATGATTCCCTCTCAGCCCCAGCGGAACCCCGTCATGGACGCCAAAACCCTGCTCCTCGGCAGCCTCTGCCTGGCCAGCCCCTTCACCGACGCGGCGACGCTCGACAATGCCCTCTCCGCCTGCCTCACCGCCCAACTCGGTGCGCCGCACACGGCGGACGGCCAACTGCACCTGCCAATCACCCTTGAGGCCCGGCGCTCCACCGGCGAGTGCGGTTGTACCTCGGCGCTGGTGCGCTATCGGCTGCTGGCCACGCAGGCCAATGCGCAGGCGCTGGTCCTTCAGGAAGGCCTGCTCGACGGTCGCCACGAAGGCGTCCGCACGCTGATGCTGGCGGCGGATACGCGACTGGCGACTGGCAGGACGCTCGCGGTGCGTCTCGGCTGCGCCGGCGCCGATTGACTGTCCACCGCCCCAGCGACGGCCGGCGCGGGGCCTCGACCAGCCTTGCAAGCGGCGTTTCACCGCTCTGAAACGAGCACAGCGGCAACCATCTCGGTCTCCCGCCAATCCTGGACTTCTATGCCTGCTTCCGCGATGAAAGCCCGCCTTGCATCCAGCCGGGCGGGCCTTCGGCCTATCCATCGAAAATCTGGTCTATTCCAAACTCCTGAAATTTCTCAATAAATGCCTTGCATCACCCCTCCCAGTGCGACGTTTTCGCATTAATTCAGGGCATTCCCTCGCAAAAATTCAAATCCTTTTGCACTATTTTTGGTCTATACCAATAAAAATCACGGTGCTAGATTGGCCTCCGTTCACCGATCCGCCTGATCGGATCGCCGGGCAAGCCCCGCCTTTACTGATCAATACCCTATTGCTATCTCGGCATGGCCGAGAAGGAGCACGTCACCAGACCCAACCTTGCGTGAAAAAAGTCATGATCAAAGGCATCTGGCCTAGACCATGCATCCGGACAGCTTTGCAGCAGCACAACAAGAACAACCTCCCCGCACTGTCTAGACCCATAGGGACCCACATGAACAACCACAACGGTACCCTGCACCGTGGCTGGCAATCGCTCCAGCGCTGGCGCATCCAGATCTTCGTCATCACCTGGCTGGCCTACGCCGCCTTCTACTTCACCCGCAAGGCCTTCTCGGTGGCCAAGCTCGGCATCGCCGAAGACCCCTCCTTCGAACTCGACAAGAGCGCCATGGCCGATCTCGATGCCCTCTACCTGGCCGCCTACGCCGTGGGCCAGTTCATGTGGGGGGTGTTCGCCGACCGCTTCGGCACCCGCGTGGTGGTGCTCGGCGGTTTGCTCACCTCGGCACTGGCGGCGCTGGCGATGGGTACCTTCGCCACCCTGCCGATCTTCGCCGCCTGCATGGTGGTCCAGGGCCTGGCGCAGTCCACCGGCTGGTCGGGGCTGTGCAAGAACATCGGCGCCTTCTTCGCCACCTACGAGCGAGGCCGCGTGCTCGGCCTGTGGAGTACCTGCTACGCCTTCGGCGGGCTGGTGGCGACGCCATTCGCCGGCTGGTGCGCCTATCGGTTGACGCATGACTGGCGCATAGCCTTCCTGTCCTCGGCGGGAGTGGTGCTGGCGGTGGCCGTGCTGTTCTTCTTCCTCCAGCGCAACCGTCCGCAGGACGTCGGCCTGCCGCCCGTGGAGGCCGAGGCCGCGCGCCCCGCCAACGCGCCCCGGCCGAGCCATTCCGGCGCCCTGCTGAAGGCGCTCAGGAATCCCCACGTGCTGGTCCTCGGCATCGCCTACTTCCTGCTCAAGCCGGCGCGCTACGCGA
>NZ_KV811371.1:0-142365 GCF_001813025.1 Pseudomonas sp. HMSC066A08 | reverse complement strand
TCCTGCTCAAGCCGGCGCGCTACGCGATCCTCCTCTGGGGCCCGGTGATCATCTACGAACGCATGCCGGAGATCGGCAAGGTCGCCTCGGCCATCGTGCCATCGGCCTTCGAGGTCGCCGGGCTGGCCGGGCCGATCCTCATCGGCCTGGCCTCGGACAAGCTGTTCGGCGCCCGCCGCATGCCGGCCTGCGTGCTCAGCCTGGCGGCGCTGACCGTGTGCCTGGCGCTGTTCGTCCCGGCCATGCAGAGCGGCAGCCTGTATCTGGTGGTGGGCCTGCTGTTCATGATGGGCGTCACCCTCTACGGGCCGGACTCGATGATCAGCGGCGCCGCCGCCATCGACTTCGGCACCAGCGAAGCGGCCGGCACCGCCACCGGCTTCGTCAACGGCTGCGGCTCGGTCGGGGCGATCCTCGGTGGCCTGCTGCCGGGCTACTTCGACACCCTCACGGTGTTCTTCGTGTTCACCGCCACCGCGCTGCTCGCCAGCCTGCTGCTGGTGCCGTTCTGGAACAGCCGGCCGGGCGCGCGCCGCGTCGAACCGAAGGCGCATGCCGGCGGGCCGCTGCTGGCGGCCGGCAAGCCGCGTTGAAAACTCTCCGAACCACCGCCCGGCGCCAGGCGCGCCGGGCCAATCCCTAGCGAACAAGGAACCGCCTATGCCACTTGCCCTCTTCGACCTCGACGACACCCTGATCGACGGCGACTGCGCGACTCTCTGGGGGCGCTACATGACCGAACTGGGCTGGGTCGAAAAGACCGCCTTCCTGCACCAGGAACGCCGCCTCATGGAACTCTATGCCGAGGGCCGGCTGGCCATGGAGGACTACATGGACTTCAGCCTGGCCCCCATCGCCGGCCGCACCCCGGCGGAAATCGCCGGCGCCGTCGAGGATTTCGTCGCGCGGATCATCGCGCCGCGCATCCACGCCGACGCCGTGCGCTGCCTGGAACGCCACCGTCAGGCCGGCGACCGCCTGCTGATCATCTCCGCCTCGGCGTACTTCCTGGTCAGCGCCATCGGCCGCCGGCTGGGGGTGGACGAGGTGCTGGCGATCGACATCGAGGAGCGCGACGGCCTCTACACCGGGCGCACCCGCGGCACCCTCACCTACCGCGAGGGCAAGGTCCGTCGCCTCGACGCCTGGCTGGCCCAGGAGGACGAGACGCTGGCCGGCGCGACCTTCTATTCCGACTCGCGCAACGACCTGCCGCTGCTCTCGCGGGTCGACCGGCCGCACACGGTGAACCCCGACCCGGCGCTGCTCGGACACGCCCGCGAGGCCGGCTGGCCGGTGCTGGAATGGCGCTGAGAAGGCGCGCCGCGCTATACCGCCGGCGGCCCGGAAGCATTACCCTGTAGCCCCCCGGAGCCCAGCGGAGAAGCGTCGATATGCGCGACGAGCCGTCCCGACCCCTGACGGTGATCTACCAGTCCCTGCGCGAGCAGATCGAACGCGGCCTGCTCGCGCGCGGCAGCAAGCTGCCCAGCGAACGGCAGTTGAGCGAGCTGTTCTCGACCACCCGCATCACCCTGCGCGAGGCGCTCGGCCAGTTGGAGGACCAGGGCCTGATCTACCGCGAGGAACGCCGCGGCTGGTTCGTCTCGCCGCAGCGGCTGCTGTACAACCCGCTGGTGCGCAGCCACTTCCACGCGATGGTCGCCGACCAGGGCCGGGTGCCGGAGACCGAGGTGCTCGGCGCGGCGATGATCCCGGCCAGCGTCGACATCTGCCAGCGCCTGGAACTGCCGGCGCTGTCGCGGGTGTTCCAGATCCGCCGGGCGCGGCGGGTCGACGGGCGGCTGGTGCTGTACGTCGAGCACTACCTGAATCCCGCCTACTTTCCCGGCATCGAGCGCTTCGACCTGACTCGCTCGCTGACCGATCTCTACGCCAACCACTACGGCATCCGCTACGGCCGGGTGCGCTTCGAAATGGTCCCGACCATCCTCCCGGCGGAGGCCGCCGGACCGCTGCGGGTCTCGGTGGGCAGCCCGGCGCTACAGATCGTGCGGATCAACCGCGACCAGGCGGGCCGCCTGATCGACTGCGACCTGGAGTACTGGCGCCACGACGCGCTGCAGGTGAACGTCGAAGTACCCGAGTGACAACCCACCGATACGTTACCCGCCAGCGTCTTGCGTACCGGGAATGGGCAGGCGGGTAACATCTCTGCTCGCCCCGGGCCCCCGTCTTTTTCCGTCACATCCCTGCGAATCAATGAGTTAGCGGTCGACATGGCATATTGGCCTCGAATCTGCTTATTCCTGTATGTACAAGTCAATACGTGTACGAATAAAGCATCCGCCCGCGCGGCCGGCCCCTTCTGCGGAGACGCCGGACCACCAGGGAAATAACAATGACAAGAGAGGACGCACAGCATGGCAAGCCCCGAACTGCGCCGAGGCCTGACGGCGCGGCATATCCGTTTCATGGCCCTGGGCTCGGCGATCGGCACCGGACTCTTCTACGGCTCCGCCGCCGCCATCCAGCGCGCCGGGCCCTCGGTCCTGCTGGCCTACCTCATCGGCGGCCTGGCGATCTACCTGACCATGCGCGCCCTCGGCGAAATGGCCGTGCGCACCCCGGTGCCGGGTTCCTTCGGCCACTACGCGAGCACCTACCTGGGTCGCTACATGGGCTTCCTGACCGGCTGGAGCTACGCCTTCTCGATGATGATGGTGTGCCTGGCCGACGTCACCGCCTTCGGCGTGTACATGGGCTTCTGGTTTCCCGACGCGCCCCGCTGGATCTGGGTACTCGGCATCGTGCTGCTGATCGGCGGGCTGAACCTGTGCAACGTGAAGGTCTTCGGCGAGCTGGAGTTCTGGCTGTCGCTGCTCAAGGTCCTGGCGATCCTGGCAATGATCGGCGGCGGCCTGACCATCCTGCTCTTCGGCATCCAACCGGGCGGCGCCGGCGCCCCGGCCATCGATAACCTGTGGCAGCACGGCGGCTTCTTTCCCAACGGCATCGAAGGCATGCTCGCCTCGTTCGCCATCGTCATGTTCGCCTTCGGCGGCATCGAGGTGATCGGCATCACGGCGGGAGAAGCCCAGGACCCGCGGCGCATGATCCCCAAGGCGATCAACTCGGTCCCGCTACGTATCCTGCTGTTCTATGTCCTCACCCTGCTGGTGCTGATGACGATCTACCCCTGGTCGAAGATCGGCAGCCAGGGCAGCCCCTTCGTACAGATATTCAGCGGGCTGGGCATCGGCTCGGCGGCATCGCTGCTGAATATCGTGGTGATCTCCGCGGCGATCTCCGCCATCAACAGCGACATCTTCAGCACCGGCCGCATGCTCTACGGCATGGCCGAGGATGGCCTCGCGCCGTCCGCTTTCTCGCGCCTGTCACGGGTCGGCGTGCCGTGGATGACCGTACTGGTGATGGGTGTCGTCCTGCTGCTCGGGGTGCTGCTGAATTACCTGCTGCCCAAGGAACTGTTCCTCACCTTCGCCTTCATCGTGACCTTCTCGGTAGTCTGGGTCTGGTTGACGATCCTGCTTTCGCAGGTCGCCATGCGCCGTCGGCTCAGCCCGCAGGAGGTCGAGCGGCTGAGCTTCCGGGTGCCGTTCTGGCCCTACGGCCAGGCCTTCGCCATCGCCTTCATGCTCTTCGTCTTCGGCGTCCTCGCCGCGTTTGCGGATACCCGCCCGGCGCTGTACGTCGGACTGGCCTGGCTGCTCCTGCTCAGCCTCGCCTACCTGATCTGGGTCCGCCCGCGCGGACAGCGCCAGGAACAGGCCGAAGCGGCCTGAACCCGAGGCAGTGCAAGGCGACACTGCACGTTGCAGAACAACAACAACAACAACAACAACAACAACAACAAGGAGAAAGCCATGACGCTTGCAGCATTCGAATTCGAACTCGACCGGCACACCGTCGAAGCCTTCCAGCGCGACGGCGCCGTGTGCATCTGCCAGTTGTTCAGTACGGAGGAAGTCCGCCTGCTCGAGGCGGGAATCGAGGCCAACCTGGCCGCGCCCAGCGAACGGGCGAAGGTCGCCAGCAGCCCGGACGATCCCGGCTGGTTCTTCGAGGACTTCTGCAACTGGACCGACAACCAGCACTACCGGCGCTTCATCCTGGAGTCGCGGGTCGGATCGGTCGCCGCGCAGTTGATGGGCTGCGCAAGCGCCCGGCTGTACCACGACCACCTGCTGGTGAAGGAGCCCAATACCCGCCAGCGCACGCCATGGCACCAGGACCAGCCTTACTACAACGTCGAAGGCCGACAGAATTGCAGTATGTGGATGCCGGTCGACCCGGTGGCGCGGGAGTCGACCCTGGAGTTCGTCGCCGGCTCGCACCGGGGGCCATGGCTGATGCCGCGCACCTTCCGCGACAACCAGGCGCAATGGTTCCCCGAAGGCAGCCTGGCCGAACTGCCGGACATCGACGCCGACCGCTCGCGCTGGAACATCCTCGGCTGGGAGCTGCAACCGGGCGACGCGGTGTTCTTCCACATGCTCACGCTGCACGCCTCCGGCGGTGTCGGCGGCGACCGGCGCCGACGGGCGTTCTCGCTGCGCTTCCTCGGCGAGGACATGCGTCATGCACCCAGGCCGTGGAAGACCTCGCCGGAATTCCCCGGGCTGGTCGATCAGCTCCCCGCCGGCGCCACGCTGGAACACCCACTGTTCCCACGCCTCTGGCCGCGCGACTAGACCTCGCTTCCACGACGGGGCTGCGCCAGGATGGCGCGAGCGGCCAGGGATTGGCCGGACCTGCCCTGCGCGCCACGCCGGTACCGGGGATTGCGGCGGACGGCGGCGACCTGCTACAAGCGGAATCGTCATTCGAAAACCCGATACCGCCATGAGCGACAGTGAAAAACCGAATAACCGCCTGTTCGACCTCGACCTGCTCCGCGCCATCGTTACGGTGGCCGATTGCGGCAGTTTCACCACCGCCGCCACGCGCCTGCACTCGACCCAGTCGACCGTCAGCCAGAAGGTTCGCCGCCTGGAGGAACTGGCCGGACACCGCCTGCTGGAACGCGGCAACCGCGACGTGTTGCCGACCGACGCCGGCGATACGCTGCTCGGCTACGCCCGCCGCCTGCTGGCGCTGAACGACGAACTGGCCGAGGCGCTGTCCGGCGCCACGGTGGCGCTGACGGTACGCATCGGCGTGCCGGACGACTTCGCCGCCGGCCGTACCACCGAGCGACTGGCGGCCTTCAACCGGCGTTATCCACAGGTCAAGCTGGAAGTCACCAGCGGCATGAGCCGCGACCTCAGCGCCAGCTACGACCGCGGCGAACTGGACCTGGTGCTGCTCAAGCAGCGCCGCGCCAGCCGCGAGGCACTGGCCTGCTGGCCGGAAAAGACATGCTGGGTGGACAGCGCCAGGAACCCCTGCATCGACCTCGACCCGCTGCCCATCGTCACCTTCCCGCCGCGCGGGGTCTACCGCGACGAGATGATCGCCGCCCTGGAAGCGGTCGGCCGGCGCTGGCACATCAGCTTCACCAGTTCCAGCCTTAGCGGCCTGCAATCGGCCATCGCCGACGGCATGGGTATAGGTCTGCTGCCGCTGCGCGCGGTGAGCGCAGGCCATGCGGTGCTGCCGAAGAACGTCGGGCTGCCGGCGGTGGACGTGTTCGAAGTGGCACTGCTGCACCGACCGGCGGCGGACCCGATGGTGAAGGCGCTGGCGCGCGTGCTGTCGCGGGTGCTGGCGGAAGATACCCGGAGCCGACCCGCATTCGAAAAATGAATATGCTGGATTCCAACATTTAATTTGTTCATGCGCCAGGCGCTGGATATCGTTGCCGTCAGCAACGGCTCGCGCCCGCCCGTTTCGCTCCGGCGGCGCGTGCGCCGGCAGCAAGACAACAACGAGGAAACGCTCCATGTCCAAGTCCAGCTACTACGCGCCGCACGGCGGGCACCCGGCACAGACCGAGCTGCTCACCGACCGGGCGATGTTCACCGAAGCCTATGCCGTGATTCCCAAGGGGGTGATGCGCGATATCGTCACCAGCCACCTGCCGTTCTGGGACAACATGCGCATGTGGGTGATCGCCCGCCCGCTGTCCGGCTTCGCCGAGACCTTCTCGCAGTACATCGTCGAACTGGCGCCCAACGGCGGCAGCGACAAACCGGAGCAGGACCCCAACGCCGAGGCCGTGCTGTTCGTCGTCGAAGGCGAGCTGAGCCTGACCCTGCAGGGCCAGGTCCACGCCATGCAGCCGGGCGGCTACGCCTTCATTCCGCCGGGCGCCGACTACAAGGTGCGCAATACCACCGGCCAGCACACCCGCTTCCACTGGATCCGCAAGCACTACCAGAAGGTCGACGGCGTACCGCTGCCGGAAGCCTTCGTCACCAACGAGCAGGACATCCAGCCGCTGGTGATGCCGGACACCGAAGGCCGCTGGAGCACCACCCGCTTCGTCGACATGAGCGACATGCGCCACGACATGCACGTCAACATCGTCAACTTCGAACCGGGCGGCGTGATCCCCTTCGCCGAGACCCACGTGATGGAGCACGGCCTGTACGTGCTGGAAGGCAAGGCGGTGTACCGCCTGAACCAGGACTGGGTCGAGGTGGAGGCCGGCGACTTCATGTGGCTGCGCGCCTTCTGCCCGCAGGCCTGCTATTCGGGCGGCCCGGGGCGCTTCCGCTACCTGCTGTACAAGGACGTCAACCGGCACATGCGCCTGACCCTCAATGCGCCGCATTGAGGCGGACGGCTAGGCTGACACGGAAAACCGGCGCGCGATCGCCGGTTTTTCCTTTTCCCCGTCCGGCTCGAGCGAGCCGCGGCTAGGGCCTCGCCTGGCGCAGGCCGATGCAGTTGCCCCAGGGATCGCGCAGCTGGCAGATCAGCTCGCCGCCGCCGATGTCCAGCGGCCCGCGATAGAGCCGGGCGCCGAGCCCGCCCAGGCGCTCGACCTCGACGGCGAGATCCGCCACCCGCCAGTACACCACCGTCCCCGCCGCGCCGCTGGCGACCTTTTCGTCGGCCTCGACGATCTCCAGCGCCAGGCCGTCCATCTCCAGGTGTCCGTAGTCGTCGCTGGCCGGCCGGAGCCGGCGGGCCGCCGGGAAGGCCCGGGCGTACCAGTCGGTCGCCGCGCGCCAGTCTCCGACGTGCAGCAGGATGGAAAGAATCCGCGTCTCGGGCACCGCCAACCTCCTTGGCTCATGGGGCGCCGAACAGCGCCGTCCAGTAGATTCCCGCGTCGCTCTTCGGATCGGTGGCGTAGGCCGCGCCCAGCTCGCGGTAGCCAGGATTCATCAGGTTGGCGCAGTGGCCCGGGCTGGCCAGCCAGCCGTCGACCACCTTGTCCACCCCGTCCTGGCCGGCGGCGATGTTTTCGCCGATCAGCCCGCCGCTGTAGCCGGCCAGCTCGGCGCGGTCGCCGGGGGTGCGGCCGTCGCGGTCCAGGTGGTCGAAGAAGTTGCCGTTGGCCATCGCCCGCGAATGCGCTTCGGCGGCGCCGCCAAGGGTGGCGTTCCAGGCCAGCGGCTGCGCCGCTGCGTAGGGCTTGCCACCGCACTGGCGGGCTTGCCCGCGGGCGGCGTTGATCCGTTCCAGGAGCTTCTGCCCTTCCGCCTGCCAATCGCCCATGCCGCCGCGCAGCAATGGCCGGGCGAGGACGATGCGCCAGTCGCGGTCCTGGCGGCTGACGCCGACGTCGACGAACTGCGGGTCGAGCACCACGCGGCAGAAGCTTTCCTCCAGCGCCTTCATCGCCGCGCCGGCATCGCGCGGCCCGGAAAGGCTGATCGACTGCACGTTGACCATCGGGTAGGCAGCCTGCGCCATCGCCTGCTGCAGGTCGCCGGCGGCATTCACCGGCAAGGCCAGGCGCGGATCGGCGGCCAGCGGCGGCAGTTCGCCGCTGGCCTGCCCGCCGCAGGACTGCACCTGACCGCGGTAGGCGTTGATCGCCTCGATCAGTTGCGCCTCGTCGGCGGCGCTGGCGACCGCTGCGAGCACCAGCCCGAGCGTCAGTACGGCCAAACGCGGGATGCTTGGGATTGCCATGGAAATCTCCTCGATCTGATGGCGCCTATGATGCGCGATTCCGCGGCGCGCCGCCGCATTCGACCGGAACCCGGCGCCGGCGTTGCAGGCTCAGGCCGGCGCTTCGGCGAATGCCTCCACCAGCCGCTCGATCACCGCGCGGACCCGCGCGGTGTGGCGCAGGTCCTTGTGGGTAACCATCCACACTTCGTATGGCCGGCGTCGCTCGCGCTGCGGCCAGACCCGCACCAGTCCGTCGCGCTCGCCCATGTACAGCGGCAGCTCGCAGAGCCCCAGGCCGCGCGCCAGGGCCTGGCGCACCATCATGTTGGAATTCACCGCGATGACCACCCGGCCGTCGCGGATCGGCTCGCCGCCCAGGGTCAGTTCGCGCTGGCTGCGCCAATAGGGTTCGTACATCACCAGGTCGTGGCCGCGGAAACGCTCGCCGGGCACCGGCACGCCGTTGCGCCGCAGGTAGTCCGCCGAAGCGAACAGGCCCATGGGCCAGCTGGCGAGTTTTCTCAGGATCAAATCGGGATTTTCCGGCCGCAGGGTGCGAATAGCGATGTCGGTCTCACGCTTGGGCAGGTCGACCACAGCCGAAGCGCTGTCGAGCAGCACGCGGATATCCGGGTGTTCAAGGTGCAGGCGAGCCAGGGCGGGTAGCACGAAGTCGGCGGCCAGGGAGTCGGTGGTGGACAACCGCACCTCGCCGGACAGTCGGTGGTCCATCCCGCGGGTCCGCCGCAGCAACTCCAGGGCCGAGCGTTCCATCTTCTCGGCCAGCTCGAAGGCCGCCTCGCCGGCCGGGGTCAGCAGGTAGCCGGACGAGGTGCGCAGGAACAGGGTCGAGCCCAGCGCCGCCTCCAGCGACGCCAGCCGCCGGCCCACCGTGGCCTGGTCGACGTGAAGCGCGCGGGCGGCACCGCGCAGGGTGTGCTCGCGACAGAGCGCGAGGAAGACGCGGGTGTCGTCCCAATTCATGGTGGTTTCCCCGATGCATTTTCGCATCAGTCTAATGAAAAAGCGCTGCGCGACCACGGCATCCTCGCTGATTACCATGCGAACCAGGTCCGAACCACTTTCCCAGGAGCATGCGATGAGCAGCACGAACCGACTTCCCGAACGAATGACCGCCATCGAGATCACCCGGCCCGGCGGCCCCGAGGTACTGGTGGCGACCAGCCGGCCGCTGCCGACGCCCGGCCCGCGCGAGGTCCTGGTCGAAGTCCGCGCCGCCGGCGTCAATGGCCCCGACGTGCTTCAGCGCAAGGGCGTGTACGACCCGCCGCCCGGCGCCTCGGACATTCCCGGCCTGGAGATCGCCGGCACGGTGCGGGCGGTCGGCCGCGAGGTCAGCCGCTTCGCCGTCGGCGAGGCGGTGATGGCGTTGATTCCCGGCGGCGGCTACGCGCAGTTCGCCGTGGCCGACGAGCGCACCACCCTGCACCTGCCCGACGGCCTGGGCATGGAGGAAGCGGCGGCGCTGCCGGAAACCTTCATGACCGTCTGGGTCAACCTGTTCCAGCGCGGTGGCTTCAAGGCCGGCGAGACGCTGCTGGTCCACGGTGGCGCCTCCGGCATCGGCACCGCCGCGACCATGCTGGGCAAGGCCTTCGGCGCGGCGAAGATCTTCACCACGATCTCCAGCGAGGCCCAGCGCGAGGCCAGCCTGCGCCTCGGCGCCGACGTGGCGATCGACTACACCGAGCAGGATTTCGTCGAGGAAGTGCTGCGCGGCACCGAAGGTCGCGGGGTCGATGTGATCGTCGATATCGTTGCCGGCGACTATGTGACGCGGAACTACCAGGCGGCGGCGATGAACGGACGGATCGTGCAGATCGGCGTGATCAAGGGCAAGGCCGCCGAAGTCGACCTGTTCCCGATGCTGATCAAGCGCCTGGTCCATCTTGGCTCGACCCTGCGCTCGCGAAGCCACGACGAGAAAGGCGCGATCATCGCCGAACTGGAGCGCCAGGTCTGGCCACACGTGCGCGCCGGCACTGTCAGGCCGCAAGTGTTCCGCACCTTCCCCCTGGAGCAGGCGCGCCAGGCCCACGAACTGATGGACTCCGGCCAGCACATCGGCAAGATCGTCCTCGCGTCCGCTCCCTGAGGCCGCTCAGACCTCGATATCGCCCAGACGCAGCGCCCGCGCCACCGCCTGGGCGGTGGACGCCGCGCCGAGACGGCGGCGGGCGGCACGCAGGTGATTCTCCACGGTGCGCTCGGAAATCATCAGGATCGCCGCCACCTCCGCCTGCTGCTTGCCCAGGGCGATCCATTGCAGGACTTCCCGCTCGCGCTCGCTGAGCGCTTGCGCATGGCCCGCCGACACAGGGCCGCGCAGGCGCTTCAGGGCGAAGAACAGGATCGGGCAGAAGGCCTGGGCGGCGAGCTTGCAACCGGCATTCAGGTCCAGCCGCTCGCCGGCGAAAGACACCGCGCCCTCCAGGCCGTTGCGGCCAAACACCGGCACCTGCATGCCATTGACCTGGCCGAGGTCGCGGACCCCGCGGACGATGCGGTAGGTCATGCGCGCGGGATCCTCCGAGGGGCTCTTCGACCAGAAGAACGGCTCGTCCAGTTCGAGGATGTGCCGGGTGACCGGACAGTGCAGAAGATAGGCGTCGCGCTCCTGGGCGCTGCGCCCTTCGGCCCAGTCGCCATGGACGAAGAACAGCTCGTCGATCAGTTCGTCCTCGCTGGGGCGGGGGAACAGGCTGCAGACGATCACCCGGTCGAAGCCCAGGCGTGCGGCGAACTCCACCATCTCGCGGCAGACCGCCTCGGTGGTAGCGGCCTTGCGCAGCCGGGCGACGCTGTCGAAGAGAAAGCTGGCGTAGTCGGTCATGGAGCGGACGTTCCTGGCTTTTCCCGCATGATCCCCGGCTTGCCGGCAAAAGCCCATAGGGGAAAACCCTCAGGCGACCGACCGTGGATTAGGGGATTTCCCCTATTTCGCCGGCCGGCGACCCCGCCTATCGTCTTGGTGCGACCTCCATCACGCAGAAAGGAACGAGCCATGAGCAACGAGCGCGATACCAGCAGAACCCCGACGCCCGACCACGCCGAGCACAACGCGTTCTTTCCCTCGCCCTATTCCCTGAGCCAGTACACCTCGGCGAAGACCGACTTCGACGGCGCCGACTACCCGACCCCGTACAAGGGCGGCAAGAAGGTGCTGATGATCGGTACCGACGAACGCTACATCCTGATGCAGAACGGCAGCCTGTTCTCCACCGGCAACCACCCGGTGGAAATGCTCCTGCCGATGTACCACCTGGACAAGGCCGGCTTCGAGTTCGATGTCGCCACGCTCTCCGGCAACCCGGTGAAGCTGGAGATGTGGGCGATGCCCGGCGAGGACGAGGCGGTGAAGAGCATCTACGCGAAGTACCTGCCCAAGCTGAAAGCGCCGCAGAAGCTCGCCGACCTCCTGGAACAGGCCGTCGCCGACGACTCGCCGTACGCCGCGGTGTTCGTTCCCGGCGGCCACGGCGTGCTGGCGGGCATTCCGCACAGCCGGGAGGTGAAACGGCTGCTCGATGCCTTCCTCGCCAAGGACCGCTACATCATCACCCTTTGCCACGGTCCGGCCTGCCTGCTGGCACCGGCGGTCGACGAGAAACCGGAGGGCTACCCGTTCAAGGGCTACGAGGTCTGCGTGTTCCCCGACGCCCTGGACACCGGCGCCAACCTGGAGATCGGCTACATGCCCGGGCCCCTGCCCTGGCTGGTGGGCGAGAACCTGCAGAAGCTCGGGGTGAAGATCCTCAACAAGGGCATCACCGGCCAGGTCCACCGCGACCGCAAGCTGATCACCGGCGACAGCCCGCTGGCCTCCAACAACCTTGGCAAGCTGGCCGCCAAGACCCTTCTCGAAGCGTTCGCCCGCTGATTCCCCGCCGCGCCCCGTCCGTGCCCCACGGACGGGGCATCTCCCGCTCGTCCCGGCGTCATCGAACTTAAACCGGCCTGGCGCAACATCGTCCTTCAGGAAGAGGAATGGCGCGTTGCCCGGCGCCTTCCGGCGAAAGACGAATCGATGAGCGCACAGAAAGAAAACTCTGACAGCACACCGACTAGTCGTCCTCCCTTCCCGCCGTTACGGTTCCGGGCTTGCGCACAAAGCCGAACCCAAGGGGGCCCCTCATGTCACTGCCGCCGTACCTCCAGCCCGGCGACACGGTCGTGTTGTACGACCAGCACTGCCGCTTCTGCACGCTCTGGAGCGGTTTCCTGGCACGCCGCGCCGACCATCGGCTGAAGCTGCTTGCCGCGCAGTCCGCCGAAGGCCTGGCGATCCTCGACTGGTTCGGGCTGGCACCCGATCATTTCGACACCTGGCTGTTCGTCGACGGCGCCTACGCCTGCGACGACAACGATGCCCTGCTCGAGGTGCTACGCCTGTTGCCGGGCCCCTGGCGTCACCTGCGCTGGCTGCGCCTGCTGCCAGCCTGGCTGCGCGACGAGTGCCACGAGGCACTACGGCGCAACCGCTGGCGCTGGTTCGGCCGCCAGCGCCCACCCCTTCGTCGTCGCTCCTGGCATCCCCGTCGAGCCTGACGCCTCTCCGCGCTGGCCGTGGCGGGTTATGCTGCCTGCGCACCAGCCTGCGGACCCATACCTGCCATGGCCCTTGACCCGAGCCAACGCCGACGACTGCGCCACGCGCTATCCGACGCCTTCGTCGACACTCTCCTGGAGCCCGAGGATATCGCCCGGCGGATAAAGGGCGTCGACCCGGCGTTGCTGGAGCGGTTGTTCTTCGAGGAAGTGGCACCGGTCTGCCACGGCAACCTGCTCAGCCCCGCTCCGGCGGTATGGACCGCCTTCGACGAGGCCTGGCTGGAAGAGGCCATCGAGCGACGCCTGGCGCGGCAAAGGAGCAGCGCCCTGCGACGCTGGCACGAGCGCTGCCTGGTCGCCTGGCTGCGATGGCGATACGCCGACACCTGGCGCGCGATCGCCGGCGCTCTTTGAGCGAGCGCCTCAGCGAAATACCGAATGGATGAGCTTGCCGGCCTTCTTCGTGTCGACCGCCTGCTGGCGTACCGGCGGCAGCGGCTCGCGCTTGTCCTTGTCTGCCTCGTTCATCTGCGCCACCCAGGCGTCCACCCGATCGCGGCTGACGGCGCCGTAGTTGAGACGGCAGCTGTCGACGAGGGTCTTGCCCTTCTTCTCCTTGTAGCTGCACTGCACGCGGAAGTCACCGATGTAGTTGGTGGCGAAGCTCTCGGCACGGAACGGCGCGGAGAACGGCTTGGAGGTGTAGGTCTGGTAGTAGTAGTCGGTCTTGGTCAGCGGCGTTGAACGACAGTTGGACGCCACGTTTACCGCCGTGTGGGTGACGCTGCGCTTCCTTTTCCGAACCGTCTTCTCCAGCGCCTCGCCGTTGGCCTCGCAGCGCTCCTCGTACGCACCGGTCTCGCGGGTGACGGTATAGGACAGGTACCTCACCTCGAACTCGTAAAGCTCGTAGTAGCGCGGCGTCAGTGCGAGGCTGAACAGCTCGGAGTACGACGAGGTGGTGACGTGGGCCGCATGGGTCTTGGAGGTGGGATCGCGGAAACGCAGGGTCAGGCGGGTGGACGGGTCGTTGCTGCCGGTGTTCTCGAAGCCGACCACGCCGGTGACGAAGCTGGGCGGATCGCCGGCGCGCATGGAGAACCAGGACGACACCGAGCCCTGGTTCGCCGGGTTGATGTTGCAACCCGCCAGCGATGCCATGCAGGCGAGCACGGCAGCTAGCTTTCCTTTTCTGGGCGTCATTGAAATCCCTTTGCTCGCGACAGGAGGAAAATATCGTTAGGAAACAACGTTGGGAGGCCGGCAAGGATACCCGACTGGCGCACAGGTCGCAGCATTATGACATCACGCCGCCCGCCGGCGTTGCCGCGACCGTTCGTCGAACCTGTGAATTCCGGTAGTTCCCCTCGCGCCGCTGGGGTACCAGGATCGGGACTTCCTGTGTTCGCCGGGAGGGTCCTGGCGTGTCCACGACCAGCCTATGCCCCTCCACCACGCGGGAACAGGGTCCCGGCGCGAAACGCGTCCTGCCTCTGCTGTTCCTCACCTGCCTGCTGGATGCCGCTGGCGTCGGCCTGATCGTGCCCCTGCTGCCGACGCTGATCGGCGGCGCGCCGGAGACCAACCGCCCGCGCCTGCTGAAGTGCCTCGCCGGTCCGGCGGTGGCGCCCACAGCTCCCGGCAAGGCCAAGGCCTAGTCAGCGAAACGCATTCCCGCATAGGGCGCTTGCCGGCACGCCGCGAGCCGGCTGCGCAGGTCGCCGACGTGGGCCTCCAGGCGATGGCCGTCCGGGTCGAGGAAGTAGAACGAATCGCCCTCGCTGCGGTTCTGCTTCCATTCGCGCACGCCATGCGCGCGCAGGTGCGCGGCGAACCGGGCGAAGTCCGCGGCGGCGATGCCGAAGGCGTAGTGCGTGTAGTCCGCGGCCGGCCCGCCGTATTGCGGCTCCCGGGACAGGCACAACCACAGCGAACCCAGTTCGAGATAGGCGCCCTGGTCCCAGCGCGCTTCCAGGCGAAAGCCGAGAAGATCGCGGTAGAAGGCGATGCTGGCCGGCAGGTCGGCGACCGCCAGGGTCAGGTGATTGAGACCGGTGAGCATGGGGGTTCCTTGCAAGGTGCGGCGGGAGGTCGATTCAGGCACGTCCCAGCCAGTCGCCGCGGATCATTTCCATCAGCTGGCGCAAGCCGGGTTGCGGCTGGCGTCGGCTCGGATAATAGAGGCAGAACGGCGCGCCCATCGAGGTCCAGTCGGGCAATACCAGTTGCAGCCGGCCGCTACGCAGCTCCTCGGCGATTCCCACTTCCAGGCAGTAGGCCAGGCCAACGCCGTCCAGGGCCGCGGCGACCGCCGTATTGCTTTCGTTGACGCTGAAAGGGCCGGGCACGTCGACCTCGACCATCCGCTCGCCGTCGCCCAGTTCCCACTTGTAGAACGAGTTGTCGCCCAGGCGCATGCGGATGCAGGCGTGCCGCAACAGGTCGTCCGGCCGCTGGGGCACGCCGTGGCGGGCCAGGTAGTCGGGCGAAGCGGCCACCACCCAGCGCAGCTCCCCGGTCAATGGCACCGCGACCATGTCCTGGGGCACCGTGCCGCCGTAACGGATGCCGGCGTCGTAGCCGTCGGCGACGATATCGACCATGCGGTCCTCCACCGAAAGTTCCAGTTGCAGGTCCGGATACGCCTCGGTGAAGCGCCTGAGGACCGGCCCCAGCAGCAGCCGCGAGGCATCGCGCGGCACGTTCAGGCGCAGCCGGCCCACCGGCGAGGTGCGATAGGCATCGAGCTCGCCGAGCGCCTCGCCGATCACCTGGAAACCATCCTCCAGCTTGGCCGCCAGCGCGCTACCGGCATCGGTCGGCACCACCGAACGGCTGGTACGGTTGAGCAGCTTCACTCCGAGCCGCGCCTCGAGGTTGCGCATGCTGTGGCTCAGCGCCGAGGTACTGACACCCAGTTCCTGGGCCGAGTGACGGAAGCTGCGGCGCCGGACTATGGTCATGAAGACGTTCAGGTCGGCGAGTTCGGAACGGGTGAAAGCCGGCATTCCAGGGCTCCTGGCAGTTCTCGGAGGTCAATGCGGCATTGAGCCACATTCAATCTCGGGTGATCTAGAGTAATCGCTCCGTGCCGCCGAGCGCATTGCCGGCAGCCGTTTTCCCGACCTGCAGGAGTATTTCCATGAGCGTTGAAAGCATTCGCATCGAGGGCATCGACACGCCGGTCTCGCGCATCGGCCTCGGCACCTGGGCCATCGGCGGCTGGATGTGGGGCGGCGCTGACGACGCGACGTCGGTGGAAACCATCCGGCGTGCGGTGGAATCCGGGATCAACCTGATCGACACCGCGCCGGTCTATGGCTTCGGCCATTCCGAGGAGGTCGTCGGCAAGGCCTTGCAGGGTCTGCGCGACAAGGCGGTGATCGCCACCAAGGCGGCGCTGGAATGGAGCGACGCGGGCATCTACCGCAACGCCTCCGCCGCACGCATCCGCCGGGAGGTCGAGGACTCGCTGCGGCGGCTGAAAACCGATCGTATCGACCTGTACCAGATCCACTGGCCGGACCCGCTGGTGGCGCACGAGGAAACCGCCGGCGAACTGGAGCGCCTGCGCCGCGACGGCAAGATCCTCGCCATCGGCGTGAGCAACTATTCACCGGAACAGATGGACGGGTTCCGCCAGTTCGCTCCGCTGGCCAGCGTGCAGCCGCCCTACAACCTGTTCGAGCGCGCCATCGACGCCGACGTGCTGCCCTACGCCGAGCGTAACGGCATCGTCGTGCTGGCCTATGGAGCGCTGTGCCGCGGCCTGCTTTCCGGACGGATGAACGCCGAGACCCGCTTCGATGGCGACGACCTGCGCAAGTCCGACCCGAAGTTCCAGCAGCCCCGCTTCGCCCAGTACCTGGCAGCGGTCGCGCAACTGGAAGAACTGGCTCGCGAGCGCTATGGCAAGTCGGTGCTGGCCCTGGCCATCCGCTGGATTCTCGATCGCGGGCCTACGGTGGCGCTGTGGGGGGCGCGCAAGCCGGAGCAGTTGAACGGCATCGCCGACGCCTTCGGCTGGCGCCTGGACGACGAGGCCATGGCCCGCATCGAGCGGATCCTCGCCGAGACCATCCAGGATCCGGTCGGTCCCGAGTTCATGGCGCCGCCCAGCCGCAACGCCTGATCGGACGGCCGGGGCGGCACGCCCCTGGCCGCTGGCCTGACGGAGCGGCGGAAGGCAAAATGGCGGTTTTTCTCAAGGACTGCCTGATCAGTTATGGAAAACGTCTACAAGACCCCGGAAGCGCCCCTGGTGGAAACCCGCGGCGCGAAGCGGGCGCATTTCTTCGTCACTTCCCTGGGCAAGATGAGCGTGCTCTTCCTCGTCACCCTGGGGCTGTACGGCGTGTACTGGATGTACAAGCACTGGAAGGCCCAGCAACCGCAGATGGAGCGGCGGATCAGCCCGGTATGGCGGGCGATCTTCGGCATCTTCTTTTTCCACGCCCTCGCCCGGCGGATCCACCAGGCCCTGCCGGAAGAGCGCCAGGCACTATGGAGCCCGAGCAAGGATGCGACCTGGGCGGTGCTGCTGACGGTCGCGGCGAACCTGATCAGCCACCTCACCGACGTGGTCCCCGCGCTGGAGCCCTACTCGCTGCCCTCGCTCCTGCTGCTGCTCACGCCGCTGATCCCGATGCGCAACATCCAGCGCCAGGCCAACCTCGCCAGCGGCGACCCGCAGGGCACGGGCAACGCCGGCTATTCGGGCTACAACCTGCTGTTCATCGTGCTCGGCGCGCTCTACTGGCTGCTGATCCTGATCGGTTCCGCGGTGATCCTCTTCGGCCCGTACCCGGACTGAGCCGCCTCAGCCGGGGAACGACCGGCGCAACAGGTCGGGCAGCACCTCGCCGGCCGGACCGACGAGACAGTGTTCGCGCGGATGGCGGGTGCGCACCGGTTGCGGGTTCACATGCACGACGCTGGCACCGTGTTCCAGCGCCAGTCCGGGTATCCGCGCCGCCGGCTGCACCACGCCGGAAGTGCCGACGCTGAGCAACAGGTCGCACTCGCAGGCCGCGGCGAAAGCCTCGCGCAGGGCCGCCTCGGGCAGCGCCTCGCCGAACCAGACCACGCCCGGCCGGACCTGTCCGCCGCACGCCGGACAACGCGGCGGCTCGATCCGTCGTCCCTCTTCCGGCTCGACCGAATCGGGCAAGGCGTCCCGGTAGGCTGCCGCGCAGATCGCGCAACGCGGCGCGTGCAGGCTGCCATGCAGGTGAAGGACGTCGCGGCTGCCGGCGCGTTCATGCAGGTCGTCGACGTTCTGGGTGACCAGCCGGGTGCCGGCGATCCGTCCACTCAACGCGGCGATCGCCCGGTGCGCGGGATTCGGCTGGACACCCAGCACCTTCAGGCGGCGCCACTCGTACCAGCCCCAGACCAACGCGGGATCGTCGGCGAAGGCCGCGGGCGTGGCCAGGGCCGCCGGATCGTAGCGCGCCCAGAGACCACCAAGGGCATCGCGGAAGGTGGGAATCCCGCTTTCCGCCGACACCCCGGCGCCAGTGAAGACCACCAGGCGGCGGGCCCCGGCGAGCAGCTCGACGACAGCGCGCATCTCGCTCCTCCGGCTACAGCGCGGACAACGCGCGGTATTCGTCCTGGGCATGCTGGTCGGTCATGCCGCTGACGAAATCCTGGAGCATGCGGCAGCGGTGGTAGAACTCCCACTGCCGCTGCAACGGATCTTCCGCCACCCCCTTCATGGCCTCCAGGTAAGCCTTGATCTGCTGGCTCGGCAGGCGCCGAACCAGCAGTTGCGGATGCGGCGCGGCGGCCTGGCGACCTGCGGCGAGGGCCTGGAACTCCTCGGCCGGCAGATGCAGCAGCGGCGCGTAGAAATCCAGCAGGCCCTGGATGATGCGGTAGCCCTGCAATTCCAGGGTTTCCACCTCCGGATGGCAGAACACCCATTCCATGGCCACGTCCTTGAACGTCTGGACGATGGCGTGCGGCAGGCTGCCGTCCTCCATCAGCGCGCGGCCGAGGGTGCCGGCATGAACCGCTTCGAGGTTGTCGATGAACTGCTGGGCGGCGTGCTGGACCAGCGGGTGGATCATTTTCACCCGCAGGCGGATGAAGAATTCGCTGACCTTGTTGATCGGCTCCCGCTCGGCCTTTTCCAGCGAGTAGTCGACCATCCGCTGGAAGCTCATGTTGTCCGCGTCGCCGGGAATCGGCGCGTCCGGCGAATGGTGGACGGCAAACTTCTTCACCAGCAGATCCGCCAATTGACGGATGTCGAGGATGCCTTTTTCCACCGAGTCTTCGATATCGGCAAGGCAATAGGAGATATCGTCGGCCGCCTCCATGATGTAGGCCACAGGATGGCGAGTGCCCGGGCGCATGCCGAGAACTTGGCGCAGTTCGTCGACGAAGGCTTCCTCGGAAAGATAGAAGCCCGGCTTCTTGTTCAGGTAGTGGTTCGCCGCCGCCTTGTCCGGCTTCGGCTCGTAGGCCGGACGCACGTATTTGAGCAGGCCGGCGGTCTGGGTATAGGTAAGGTTCAGGCGCAGCAGCTTCACCACCAGGCGAATGGCCTGGGCGTTGCCTTCGAAATGCTTGAGGTCGGCGAGCATGCGCTGCTGCAACGGGCCGTCGCCCTGGCCCGGCGGTACGCGACGCTCGAACAGGACGTCGAGGTTGCGTTCGAACCAGTCGTTGATGGCGTACTCGCCGAAATGCCCGAACGGCGGATTGCCGACGTCGTGCATCAGGCAGGCCATTTCCACCAGGCTTTCCAGCGCGCCTTCCAGCCCGTCCAGGCCGACCTCCGCGGCGCGCGGGCCCAGTTGGCGGAACAGCGTGCGAACGATGAAGCGTCCGGTCTGCTGTACCTCCAGGGAATGGGTCAGGCGGCTGCGCACCGCCGCGTTGCGCTCCAGCGGGAAGACCTGGGTCTTCTGCTGCAAGCGACGCACGGCGGCGGAATTGACGATGCGCCCGCGGTCGCTTTCCAACTGGTAGACGATATCCTGCAGATCGGTATTCCCGGCATGTCCGTAGGTTTCCCTGTCGTGCGGACGCTGGCGGGATATCCGCTCCTTGAAATCCACGGCCCCTGGCATCTGGCGCTGTTCTCCACTCGGTCGGCTGCGAACCCCGAGCCTAGCGCGTGGCGGCGGTTTAACCAAGGTCGCGACAATCCGTCCCACTACCGTTCGCGGCCCGCCCTCTTCCCCGGGCGGCGGCAACTGGCAGAATACCCCGCTCGGCACGAGCGACCCCCGCCGCAGAACGAGGGCGCCGCCGATCATGCGTGCGCCCATAGAAACAGGAACGTTCAGGGAGGTTCCGCATGAGCATCACATCCACCGACATCTGCCAGGCCGCCGATGCCCTCAAGGGATTCGTCGGTTTCAACCGCAAGACCGGCCGCTACATCGTGCGTTTCAGCGAAGACTCCTTCGGCATGGACGTAGCCGACGACAGCATCACGCCCACCAGCGAGTTCGTCTGGAGTTCGGTACGCGACGACGTCATGCGCCTGGGCCGCGAGCAGTTGCAGATACTGCTGGAGCAGAACATCAACGAACGGCTGAACATCGGCGAAGCGCTGCTGGTCTACCTGCGCCGCCAGGACCTGCCGGAGATCACCGCGCAACGCCAGTTGCGCTGAACGCCGTCGATCGCCGCCCGCGCCGCCTGCTGCGGCGCAGCACTATGCTGAAGGCATCCGCCGTTGATCATCCGGTCGCCGCAGGCGCTGCGCGAGGAGGTGAACGCCATGAGCAAGGGGCTGAACGCGAAGAAGGAAACCCGCAAGAAACCGCTGAAGAGCGCTCATGAGAAGCGTCTGGCGAAACGCGCGAAGAAGCACGGACCATACGCCCTGCCCGGCACGCCACAGCAGGGCTGAACCACACCGGCGAGCGGCTGTGGGCCGCCCCGCCGTGCTGCCGCTCAATCGTCCGCGGCGGGATCAAGGCCAGGGAACAGCACCTCGGTGAAGCCGAACTTGCTGAAATCGGTGATCCGCGACGGATACAGGCGTCCGATCAGGTGGTCGCACTCATGCTGTACCACGCGCGCATGGAAGCCCTCGACGCTGCGGTCGATCGGCTGGCCCTGCGGGTCCACGCCCTGGTAGCGGATCCGCCGGTGGCGCGGCACCATGCCGCGCAGACCCGGCACCGACAGGCAGCCTTCCCAGCCCTCCTCCATCTCGTCGTCCAGCGGGGTGATCAGCGGATTCAGCAGGATGGTCGGCGGCACGGCCGGGGCGTCCGGATAACGCTCGCTGCGCTCGAAGCCGAAGATCACCAGTTGCAGGTCGACGCCGATCTGCGGAGCGGCCAGTCCCACGCCGCCGACGTGATGCATGGTTTCGAACATGTCGTCGATCAGTTGTCGCAGCTCCTGGCTGCCGAACAGCTTCGACGGTACCGGCGGCGCCATGCGCAGCAGACGTTCGTCGCCCATCCTGAGGATTTCCCGGATCATCCCGCACCTCTGAATAAAACAAGAAATTTCCCACATCCACCACTAGAAAACCAGACAGGACAAGGCTCCAGGCCCTTCCATCCCCCAATAGCCGCGCCATTGGATTGACGCCGAACGGATTTCTTTCCTGGCATATCCGGTAATATTCGCCCCACATAACGCTACACTGCCCAGTCGTGCCGCCGTGCTTTTTTCCATGGAGGAAACCCTTTTTGCTTGCGTCCGGTTCGCCTGCCTCGCAGCCCTTCGCCCCGTACAGGCGTGCCCTCGCCTGGCTGGTCCTGGCGGTTTCCTGCCTGGGCGGCGGAGGCCTGTGGGCGGAAGACGCGCGGACATCGGTCGAGCAACGCAGCAACGCGGTCAGCCAGGTTCTGCTGGGCATATTCAGCTACGTGCGCTGGCCGAAGGAACCCGCGGTCCTGCAACTCTGCGTGGTCGGCCCGACCGAGTACGCCGACGGCATGCTCCGCGGCATGGTGCAGGCCAATGGCAGGCGCGTGCATGCGGAACGCCGCGCGGTGGACAACCCGGACCTCGGCACGCTCTGCAACGTGATCTACCTCGGAGTGGTCGACGAGCGCGAGCGCCGGCAGGTGTTCCGCAGCCTGGCCGGGCATCCGGTGCTCTCCATCAGCGAGCGCGGCACCGAATGCAGCGTCGGCAGCATGTTCTGCCTCAACGTCGGCGGCCCGCGCATCACCTTCGAGGCCAATCTCGACTCCATCGCCCGCAGCGGCGTACGCGTACACCCGAGCGTACTGAAACTGGCAAGGCGGCAGGCTACCCCGTGATGAACCGTCGTCGTCGCTATACGGGCTCCAATCCATCGCTGCGCCGGGTGCTCTATCGCGCGCACCTGGGCGTGGCACTGGTCGCGGTATTCACCGCCGGGCTGGCGGTGACCCTGGTCGGCCTGCTGACCCTGCGCGCCTATGCCGACCCCAACCAGCAACTGATCGCCCGGTCCATCAGCTATACCGTCGAAGCCGCGGTGGTCTTCGGCGATGCCCAGGCCGCCGAGGAGTCCCTCGCGCTGATCGCCTCCAGCGAAGAGGTCTCCAGCGCCATCGTCTACGACCGCCAGGGACAGACCCTGGCCAGTTGGCATCGGGAAAGCACCGGGCCGCTGCACCTGCTGGAACAGCAACTGGCGCACTGGCTGCTCAGCGCGCCGACCGAACAACCGATCCTGCACGACGGCCAGAAGATCGGTTCGGTGGAGGTGAAAGGCTCCGGCGGCAGCCTGCTGCGCTTCCTGCTCACCGGTTTCGCCGGCATGGTCCTGTGCCTGCTGCTTACCGCCCTGGGCGCCTTCTACCTGTCGCGGCGGCTGGTACGCGGTATCGTCGGCCCGCTCGACCAACTGGCGAAGGTCGCGCATACCGTGCGCCGCGAACGGGATTTCGAGAAGCGCGTACCGGAAGCCGGCATCGCCGAGCTGAGCCAACTGGGCGAGGACTTCAACGCCCTGCTCGACGAACTCGAATCCTGGCAGGCGCGCCTGCAGGACGAGAACGCCTCGCTGGCGCACCAGGCCCACCACGACAGCCTGACCAGCCTGCCCAACCGCGCCTTCTTCGAAGGCCGCCTGAGCCGGGCGCTGCGCGATGCCAACGAGCATCGCGAGCAATTGGCGGTGCTGTTCATCGACAGCGACCGCTTCAAGGAGATCAACGACCGCCTCGGCCATGCCGCCGGCGACACCGTGCTGGTCAACATCGCCATGCGCATCCGTGGGCAGTTGCGCGAAAGCGACCTGGTGGCGCGCCTGGGTGGCGACGAATTCGCCGTGCTGCTCGCGCCGCTGGCGTCCGGCGCCGACGCCCTGCGTATCGCCGACAACATCATCGCCAGCATGCAGGCGCCGATCCGGCTCAGCGACGGCAGCACGGTGAGTACCTCGCTGACCATCGGCATCGCCCTCTATCCCGAGCATGCGGATACCCCGGCGGCGCTGCTCCACGACGCCGACATGGCGATGTACATCGCCAAGCGCCAGGCCCGCGGCAGCCGGCGCCTGGCGGATCTCAACGACCCCCGTATCCTTCAACGAGAAAAGGAGATAGACCGTGCTACCTCAGTTCCACCCAAGTAAGCTGCTCGTCTTCGCCTTGTTCGGCCTATTGCTGGGCCTGGCTGGCTGCCAAAGTAAGCCGCCGCAGCCGCAGACCGGCCTGAGCGCCGAGCAGATCGCCGTGCTTCAGGAACAGGGCTTCGAACTGCGCGACGAAGGCTGGGAGTTCGGCATGTCGAGCAAGGTGCTGTTCGGCAACAACCTCGACCGCCTGAACCCCGACAGCCGCAGCACCCTGGCCAAGATCGCCCGCGCCCTGCTCGCGGTAGACATCGACAAGGTCCGCCTGGAAGGCCACACCGACAACTACGGCGACGAAGGCTACAACCAGAAGCTCTCCGAACGGCGCGCCGAATCGGTGGCCGCGGTGTTCCGCGAAGCCGGCATGCCGGCGGCCAACATCGAGGTCCGCGGCCTGGGCATGAGCAAGCCGGTGGCCGATAACAAGACCCGCGCCGGCCGCAGCGAGAACCGCCGCGTCGCCATCATCGTTCCCGCCGAGTAATCCTGCGCTCGCGGGCCGCGTACGGCCCACCCGTACCTGGCCCGTCCATCGCCCGGCCCCGCCGCCACCCCGCTTCCGGCCTATGTTGAAGGAAGAAGCCAGCAGACCGGCGTACCGGCCGCCGCTGCCGCGGATGCTAGACTGAATCCTGCGCAAGAAACCGACAACCCCGGCCGACCTGCCGCTTGCAGGTGCTCCGGGGTCCACCGACAGGGGGTATCGACCTTTGCCTGTTCACCCAGGGAACAGGCCGTCAGAAGATGGGAGGCATGCCATGAACCGGCATTACTACATCAGCGACAACCTCGACGAGCTGGAAAGGCTCGAAGCCGAACTGGAAGCCAGCGGCATCGCCACCGAGCAGATCCACGTCCTCAGCGAAAAGGACGCGGAGACCGGCCAGCGCCATTTGCACGAAGTCTCTCCGTTCATGAAGAAGGATGTGGTCCGCTCCGGCCGTGTCGGCCTGCTGGTCGGCCTCGCCCTGGCCATCGTCGCCGTGGCCTTCGCCTACGCCAGCGGCTGGACGGAAACCGCCGCCGGCTGGATTCCGGTGATTTTCCTCGGCGCCGTGCTCTGCGCGTTCTGCCTGTGGGAAGGCAGCTTCTTCGGCCTGCAGCGCACCAACCGTGCCTTCCGCCCCTTCGAAGAACGCCTGCACCAGGGGCAGCACCTGTTCTTCGTCGATGTGAAGAACGCCCAGGAGCCGATCCTGGTCAACGTGGTCAGCCACCACCCGCGCCTGCAGGACGCCGGCACCGGCCCCGCGGTCTCTCCGGTACTGCTGGGCTGGCAGCAACGCTGGCGGCAGTTCCGGCGGATGGTCTGAGCGGCGGGGCCTGCGCGCCACGCAGGTCCTGTGCCGTCCCTCCGGCTGCTAGAATATCCGGCTACCCGCCCGCCATCCCGGCCGGCGCGGCCCGTCAGGAAACTCCATGAAACTCGATAAAGCGGCAGCCATCGCACAGCTCAACCAGGCCTTGGGCATGTCCGTGCTGGATGCCGGCAACACCCTGCTCGCCCGCTTCAACAAGAGCAAGAACGTCTGGTGGTTCGATATTCCGCTCAGCCAACTGAAGGCCGGCAAGTTCCTCAACCTGCTGCTGGCGAACCCGGCCGGCGATGCAGTGGAGCACCTGAAGGTACCCACCGGTTTCCTTCGCCAGCAGCAGGACAGCCTGGAACTGCGCGACAAGAACGCCCGCCGGCCGACCCTCAGCCTGGAGCTGAGCGCGGACCCCGGCAAGCGCCTGCGCGACGTCCGCCCCGGCGGCGCTGGCCTGGACTTCGCCCCGTTCCTCCAGACCTGAGCGAAAACCTCAGCGCGGCAGTTCGATGCGTTCCGGGTGGATCAGGATCAGGCCTTTCTTGTAGAGGCCGCCGATGGCCTTCTTGAAGGTCCCCTTGCTGACCCCGAAGAGCCGGTGGATATCTTCCGGCGAGCTCTTGTCGCTGAGCGGCAGGCTGCCGCCGGCCTCCAGCAACCGGGCGAGGATCTGCTGGCTCAGCTCGACGGCGGCCTCGGCGCCGACCGGTTGCAGGCTCAGGGCGATCTTGCCGTCCGCGCGCAATTCCTTGATGTAGCCCTGTTCGCGCATGCCGCTGCGGAGGAACTTGAACGCCTCGTTCTTGTGGATCAGGCCCCAGTGCTTGCCCTCGATGATCGCCTTGAAGCCCATCTCGGTACGCTCCACCACCAGCAGGTCGACCGCCTGGCCGACGCTGTAGCGCGGCGGCAGGTTGTCCAGCTGGCGGTCCAGGCGCGCGGTGGCGGTGATGCGGTTGGTGCGCTTGTCCAGGTAGACGTAGACCACGCAGTAGTCGCCGACCTGCAACGGACGCTTTTCTTCCGAATGCGGCAGCAGCAGGTCCTTGGGCAGGCCCCAGTCGAGGAACAGGCCGATCCGGTTGATCTCCACGACCTTCAGGCTGGCGAAACCGCCGACCTGGACCTTGGGCGTCTGGGTGGTGGCGATCAGGCGGTCGTCGCTATCCAGGTAGATGAACACGTTGAGCCAGTCGCCCACTTCGCTGGGCTGGTCCTTCGGCACATAGCGCTTGGGCAGGAGGATCTCGCCGTGCTGGGTACCGTCGAGATAGAGCCCGAACTCCGTGTGCTTGACCACCTGCAGTGAATTGAAACGCCCGATGACCGCCATGTTGTCTCCCCCTGTCGAAGGGGCGGCATTCTACCGGGCGCCACGCATGCGGGCGGAAGTTTTTGCCGGTACGCCGACGCCGCTCATCGCCTTGCCGGCCGTTCGCGCCGAAACATCCTGAACCACGCGGACATTTCCCAAATGCCGACTGTCTACTGGCAGCAAGCACAACGATGTTTCAAAATCGTGAACCCTAAAGACTTTTTTGGAACATCCTTATCAAGGATTCTCGCTGCCGCTCATCAGGAGTTCCCGTGCGTCCACTCAGCCGTTGGCTCTCATCTTGCGGCTCGCTTCTGGCGCTGGCCGCGCTATTCCTGGCCGTTCCCCTCGCCGGCCGCTACTGGCTCGGCTGGTCGGCGCCGTTCGGCTATCTCTCGGACCTGGCCCTCGGCAGCCTGCTGGTGCTGCTCCTGCATCGACGCTCCCTGTGGTTCGCGCTCCCGGTCATGCTGCTCTGGTGCCTGTTCCTGATCGGCAATGCCGAACTGGTCGGCGCGGTCGGGCGCATGCCGGAGCCTTCCGACCTCAAGTACCTGCTGGATCCGCAGTTCGTCAGCAGCTCCACCCAGGGCGGTGGCCTCGCCCACCTGCCACTGGCGCTCGGCCTCGGCGGCGCGACATTGCTTTGCGTGCTGCTCTGGCGCCGCCGCGGTCCGCGCCTGCCGCGCTATGCCTACGCGCTGCCGGCGGCGTTCCTGGCGGCGCATGTCGGCCTGCAATACCTGCGTCCGAGCGATGCCGACCAATGGCAGCAGTACAACCTGCCGCACAAACTGCTGGCCAGCGCGCTCAGCAGTGGCCAACTGGCGGTCGAAGACTGGCTCGCCGGCGACCGTCCGGACACCCCGCCGGACGTCGCCGGGCTCAACCAGCTCGACCTTTCCGGAACGCCGCTGCTGGCCGGCGGAGGGCGCGCGCGCAACGTCCTGATCGTGGCCATGGAGGGAATCCCCGGCGCATATATCGCCGCCAACCGCGCCGCCATCAACAGCAGCTACCACGAAGCGCCGATGCCCAGGCTGAGTGGCTGGGCCGAACGGGCGATGACCACCCCGGACTACGTGCTGCACAGCCACCAGACCATCCGCGGCCTCTACGCCATGCTCTGCGGCGACTACAGCAAGCTCGACTCGGGCACGCCGAAGGGCGTCGAGCTGCTGAACAACCCGGCCCGGGCCAGGGAGTGCCTGCCCGCCCAGCTGCGCCAGCACGGTTTC
The DNA here is from genome assembly GCF_001813025.1 of Pseudomonas sp. HMSC066A08. Lineage (NCBI taxonomy): Bacteria > Pseudomonadati > Pseudomonadota > Gammaproteobacteria > Pseudomonadales > Pseudomonadaceae > Pseudomonas > Pseudomonas sp. HMSC066A08. The sequence goes on along the minus strand of NZ_KV811371.1, from coordinate 115,383 downwards.
AGCACGCACTTCCTGCAGGGTGCCGGCCTGCGCTTCATGGCCAAGGACAAGGTCATGCCGCAGATGGGCTTCGACAAGACCCTCGGGCGCGACTGGTTCCGCAACAAGTCCTACCTGGAGTTTCCCTGGGGCATGGACGACAAGGCCTTCTTCGAGGGCGCCGCGACCTACGTGAAGCAGCTGCGCCAGCAGAAGAAACCCTGGATGCTGACCCTGCTCACCGTCGGCACCCACCAGCCCTATTCGGCGCCTGCCGACTACCTGGCCCGCTACCCGAACGCCAAGCGGGCCGCGGTGGCCTATCTCGACGACGCGATCGACGCCTTCCTCGCCGACCTGGAGAAACAGGGCGTGTTGCGCGACACCCTGGTGGTGCTCACTTCCGACGAGTCCCACGGTGTCGACCAGGTGCGCCTCGCCTCGGCCTGGGGCTTCAACCTGGTGCTGGCACCGGAACAGGCGGCGCTGCCGCCGATCAAGAGCGGGGTCTACGGCCACGTCGACCTCGCCGCATCCGTCCTCGACTATTTCGGCTACCGCGTGCCGGCGGGGATTTCCGGGCGCTCGCTGTTCCGCGACTACGCCAGCGGCCGCGAAATGATGTCCTACACCAACGGCATGCTGCGCTACCACGACGGCAAGGACACCTTCGTCGAATGCGATTTCCAGCAGGTCTGCCGGCGCTACCGCAGCGAGGGCTTCATCGCCGACGAAGCCGAGTTCCTCGGTCGCTTCAGCGGTCGCCAGGCACGCCTGGTCAGCCAGCGCGCCGCCGTCCTCGACCACTCCGTGCAACAGGCCGGCCAGTTGGGCCAGGAGTTCCAGTTCGCCACCCACGAACGCATCCGCCTGAAGCCGGAAACCCACAACGACTGGACCGACAACCTGATCGGCGCGCAATACCTGGAGATGCCGAAGAACAGCAGGACCACGGTCACCCTGAAGATCCGCGCCTTGCAGATGGACCGCAACGGCGCCCGGGTGACGCTGAAGACCAAGGAGTTCGAACGCGACGTTCCCATACCGGTACCGGACATCCCGCGCCTGGTCAAAGGCAAGCCGCTGGACATGAGCTTCACCTTCGACAACCCGGAAGCGCGCAAGGCTTTCTCCTTCCACCTGCTCGCCGAGGGTCGTGGGATCATCGAGATCAGCGACTTCCACGTGGTCACGGCGGCCAACCCGGAACCCGTGGAAAGCCGCAGCCAGGTCGCCGAAGCGGCGAAGGAACAGCCGCTGCTGAGCACCCTGAAAAGCCTGTTCGCCAATCGCCCAGAAGCAGAGGAAACCGAACGCGCGGACGCCCCCCGGGAGCGCACCGTCATCCCCGAGCAGAAGGCCCTGATCCTTTCGCACTGACCGCGCCGCAGCGCCTGGCCCACCCGGCCGCGCGCTCCCCGCTGAACCCAGCGCCGTCGCTGGCGTCGAAGATTCGCAAGCAACCAGGCGAAACGGAGAACGGCATGAAGCACCTGGCATTCCTCGCCCTCGGCGGGCTCCTGCTGGCGCCCCTGGCCGAAGCGGCCAGCTTCGATTGCGAAAAGGCTGCGCGAGCGGACGAAAAGGCCATCTGCGCGAACCGTGCGCTGAACGACAAGGACGTCGAGATGAGCGTCAAGTACCGCTTCCTCCGCGGCCTGTTCGCCATGGGCGGCCGCGGCGCCATGCAGGACCGGCAGCAGGACTGGCTGCGCGAGCGCCGGCGCTGCGGTGGCGACACCGACTGCCTCTCCCGCGCCTACGCGCAGCGTATCGACGAGCTGGACAAGCAGTACGCGGGCATCGACAAGCCGCTCTGAAGCTAGCGTCCGCCAGCGGCGAACTGCAGTTCCGCCAACCGTGCATAGAGCGGGTTCTCGGCGATCAGCCGGGCATGGCTACCAATGGCCACCAGCCGCCCCTGGTCGATCACCGCGATGCGGTCGGCGCTCTGCACCGTGGCCAGGCGATGGGCGATCACCAGGGTGGTACGTCCGCTCATCAGGCCTGGCAGGGCCTGCTGGATCAGGTGCTCGCTTTCCGCATCCAGGGCGCTGGTCGCCTCGTCGAGCAGCAGCACCGGCGCGTCTACCAGCAACGCCCGGGCGATCGCCAGGCGCTGGCGCTGGCCGCCGGACAGGCCGATGCCGCCCTCGCCCAGGTGGGTGGCGTAGCCCTGCGGCAGACCCAGGATGAACTCGTGGGCATGCGCGGCGCGCGCGGCGGCCTCGACCTCGGCGGCGCTGGCATGCGGACGGCCGTAGCGGATGTTTTCCTCGACGCTGCCGAAGAACAGCGCGGGGTTCTGCGACACCAGGGCAAAGCTGCGGCGCAAGTCGGCCGGGTCCAGTTCGACGATCGGCTGTCCGTCCAGCAACAACTGCCCCTGCTGCGGATCGAAGAAACGCAGGAGCAGATCGAACAGGGTCGACTTGCCGGCACCGGAAGGTCCGACCAGGGCCAGGGTTTCCCCCGGTTCGACGGCCAGGCTGATATCGTCGATGGCCCAGTGTTCGGGACGGGTCGGATAGGCGAAGCGCACCGCCTGCAATTCGATCCTCCCGCTCACCCTTGCCGCCAGCTTGCGTGGCTGCGCCGGCGGACGAATTTCGCTGCGCGCCCTGAGCAGCTCGGCGATGCGCTCTGCGGCGCCGGCGGCGCGCTGCAATTCGCCGATCACCTCGCTGAGGGTGCCGAAGGCCATGCCGACGATCAGGCTGTAGAAGACGAACGCGGCCAGTTCGCCGGCCGAGATGCTGCCGGCGATCACGTCGCGGCCGCCGACCCAGAGCATGACGCCGACCGCGCCGAGCACCAGCACGATCACCACGGTGATCAGCCAGGCGCGCTGGGCGATACGCTTGCGCGCGGTGTCGAAGGCGCGTTCGACGGTGCCGGCGAAGCGCTGGCGATCCTGCGCCTGGTGGTTGTAGGCCTGCACGGTCTTGATCTGGCCGAGGGTTTCACCGACGTAGCTGCCGACGTCGGCAACCCGGTCCTGGCTTTCCCGCGACAGGCTGCGCACGCGGCGGCCGAACAGCAGGATCGGGGCGATCACCAGCGGCAACGCCAGCACCACGATGCTGGTCAGCTTGGCGTTGGTGACGAACATCAGCAGCACCCCGCCGAACAGCATCAGGGCATTGCGCAGGGCCATCGACAGCGAGGAACCGATCACCGTCTGCAGCAGCGTAGTGTCGGCGGTCAGGCGCGACTGGATCTCGGAGCTACGGTTGGTTTCGTAGAAACCGGGATGCAACTCGATCAGGTGGTCGAACACGCGCTTGCGGATATCGGCGACGAAGCGCTCGCCGATCCAGGACACCAGGTAGAAGCGCACGAAGGTGCCCATGGCCAGGCCGAGCACCAGCACGAAGAACAGCAGGATGTAGCGATTGAGCAATTCGGGCGAGGCGGTGAGGAACCCCTGGTCCACCAGCAGGCGGATACCCTGGCCCAGGGACAGGGTGATCGCCGCGGTGAACAGCAACGCCACCAGGGCCCCGAGCATGCGCCAGCGGTAAGGCGCCATGAAGCGCCAGGCCAGGCGCAGGGCGATACGTTGGCGGGAGGAGAGAATGGCTGGCATGCGGCGCTCGCTCGGCGGCTGGGGTTCCGCAGGTTAGCACCGGGAACGCAGCGAGGCGATGCATGCCCCGGCCGGCAGCGCGATGATATCGACGTATATATCCGGGTAACTTGGCCGACAACTAATCGTGAACTTTTCATTATTCTCGATATAGGCGAGATAGAACCCCGGAGAACTTTCTCGCCCAATTAGTGCAAACATTGGAATTCATGCCGGGATGCGCGAAGGGAGTTGTCTACCTGGCGGTATCCTGCGTCGCCCGGGGTCGGCGGGACATCCAGCCGCGGAGGCCTCGAGCAGTTCGCCGCCGGCTCGCCAATGTCGCAGCGCCTCGCTCGGGTATTGCCTAACGGACTTTATAGAAAACAGCAGGTTACGTCCGAAATCTGATCGACAATATTCAAGATGAAATAAAACGCCGCTTCGGTTATAATGAACGGCCATATTTAATGCAGAGACAGGTCCCCGGATATGGCCATCATGAAGAAAACCGTCGCGCCGAAAGCCGCCAAGCCGGCTCCCGCGGTCGAAACCCGCGAGTCCATCGAAGCGCAGGTCGCCGCCTTCCTCCAGGCCGGCGGCGAGATCCAGAAGATCGCCAAGGGCGTCAGCGGCCAGGTCTACGGCCCGTCGCGGCAGATCACCATCAGCAAGAAGCGCTGATCGCCCGCCCCTCGCCGGGGACTACGAAGGGGATGGCAGGCCGGCACGCAGATGTGCCACGCTCCATCCCCTTTTTCATTGCCTGAATCCCGAGTCCTTCATGCCTGGCCATCCCGATCCGCTGCACGGCGTCACCCTGGAAAAACTGCTCACCGAACTGGTCGCCCACCACGGCTGGGCGGAGCTTGGCAAACGGGTCGACATTCGTTGTTTCAGGAACGACCCGAGCATCAAGTCTAGCCTCGCCTTCCTGCGCAAGACGCCCTGGGCCCGGGAAAAGGTCGAGGCGCTCTACGTCCAGCTCAAGCGCAACCAAGGCTGAAGGCTAGCGCGCCAACCCCAGGCGCAGCAATTGCCCGTCCTTCTGGTCGGTGAGCAGGTAGAGATAGCCGTCCGGGCCCTGCCGCACGTCGCGGATGCGCACCCCGAGATCGCCCAGCAGGCGCTCTTCGTGGACGATCCGGTCGCCATCCAGTTGCAGGCGGATCAGTTCCTGCGTCGCCAGCGCGCCGATGAACAAATTATGCTGCCAGGCCGGGAAGCGCTGCGCATCGTAGAACGCCATGCCGCTGATCGCCGGCGACTTCTCCCAGACATGGTGCGGCGCCTCGGTACCTTCGACGGCCTTGCCCCTGGCTTCGGGGATCGGCAGCAGGGTGTAGTTGATTCCATGGGTCGCCAGCGGCCAGCCGTAGTTCCCGCCGGCCTGGGGTATGTTGATCTCGTCGCCGCCGCGCGGGCCGTGCTCGTGGGTCCAGAGCCGGCCGGTCCAGGGATTCAGCGCGGCGCCCTGCTGGTTGCGGTGGCCATAGCTCCAGATCTCCGGCCGCGCGTCGGCACGGCCGACGAAGGGATTGTCCTTGGGAACGCCGCCGTCCGGATACAGGCGGACGATCTTGCCCTGCAACTTGTCCAGGTCCTGCGAGGTGCTGCGCTGGTTGTTCTCGCCGAGGGCGATGAACAGGTGGCCCTTGCCGTCGAAGACCAGGCGCGAGCCGAAGTGATGGCCGCTGGAAAGCTTCGGCAACTGCCGGAAGATCACGTGGAAGCCCTCCAGCCGTCGCCTGTCCGCCGATAACCGGCCACGTCCCGCCGCCGTTCCGGCGCGGCCGTCCTCGCCGGCCTCGGCATAGGTCAGGTAGACCAGCCGGTCCTCGGCGAACCCCGGCGACAAGGCGACGTCGAGCAGTCCCCCCTGGCCGCTGGCGAAGACCCTGGGTACGCCTTCCAGCGGCGCCGACAACTGTCCCTCGGGACTGACGAAACGCAAGCTGCCGGGCCGCTCGGTGACCAACATGCCCTGGTTGTCCGGCAGGAAGGCGACGGCCCAGGGATAGGCCAGACCGCCAACCACCGGGGTAACCTCGACGGCGCCCAGTTCGCTGTCGTGGCGACCGGCGTCCACCGCTTCGGCCGACGGGGCGAGCAACGCGACGGCGCTCAGCAGGATGGCATTCAAAGACAGGCCCGGCATGCGTTCTCTCCTTCCCCAAGCGAAAAACACCACTCTAGTCGCAGATCCGCCGCGCCTGGCGGTCCGCACACGGGCTGTAACAAACCCGCCCCTCAAAGCAAGGCGACCATTTCCTTGAGGGTCACCGCCCAGGTGCCCTTGGCATTGATATAGCGATAGCCGAACCGGGAACCGTGCGCCTCGCTGGTGATCACCGCGTTCCAGGCCTGCCCGCGCGGCAGGTCGTGGGCCGGGTCGAGGAGCAGGAAGGCGCGCTCGCTCATGCCGATGGCCAGGCCCCAGTGGCGGATATCGCTGCCCTTGCGACCGTGGAAACCGAGCACTACCGGAAAGCCGGCCTCCAGGTATTCGCGGGTGTGCCGGACCAACCTGCGCCCCTCGCCCTTGAGGGCGAAATGCTCGGTATCGTTGATCTCGGCCAGCAGCTCCAGCAGGTCGACGCCGGTGGTGCCGACGCGCAGCAGCGGGCCGTGCTGGCCCAGCGCCTTCATCAGGCGCCCGTAGCGACTGCGACTGTCGACCCGCTCCAGGCCCTTGGCCTGGCGCCGGCGCAGTTGGCCGCGGACCAGCATCGCCATGACCAGGCAGTAGGGCCCGCAGGCGCCGTCCATGTCGCCCTGGCGCAGATGGACCTTGTCGCCATGGACGTTGCACAGGCCGCCGCTGCCCTGCTCGTCCAGGTCCCACTCCAGGCCATCGATCAGGCGTGACTGCATGAGGGTCTCCTCTCCGGTTCCTTAAGTTGGGACCGAGCGGGCGCCGAATCATTCCTCGGCGCCCCTCGCCACAACGAGTAAACTGGCGGTCTTTCATTCCAGTAGCCTCGCCATGACCGATCCGATCCGCCTGTCCAAACGCCTCGCCGAACTCACCGCCTGCTCGCGCCGCGAAGCCGAGCTGTACATCGAGGGCGGCTGGGTCAGCGTCGACGGCGAAGTGATCGAGGAGCCACAGTTCAAGGTGCTCGACCAACGCGTGGAGCTGCTGCCGGGCGCCCGCGCGGAAACGATCGAACCGGCCACCCTGCTGTTGCACAAGCCGGCCGGCTGGCGCCACGACGATTTCGCAGGCCTGCTCGCGGCGGGGCGGCGCTGGAGCGATGACCCCGGTCCCTTGCGAGCGCTGAAAAAACACTTCGCCCGCCAGCGTCCCACCCTTGCGCTGGACAGCGAGGCTTCCGGGCTGGTGGTGTTCAGCCAGCAGCACGGCGTACTGCGCAAGCTGGTGGACGACGGTGCACGGCTGGAGCAGGAATACCTGGTCGAGGTCGCCGGCGACCTGGCCGCCGGCGGCCTCGAGCGCCTGCGTCACGGCCTCGCCTACCAGGGCCGTAGGCTATCGCCGTGCAAGGTCAGTTGGCAGAACGAAAGCCACCTGCGCTTCGCCCTCAAAGACGTGCTGCCCGGCCAGTTGCGTTTCATGTGCGAAAGCGAGGGGCTGGAAGTGCGGAGCATCCGCCGCCTGCGCATCGGCGCGCTGTCGCTGGCCAGGCTACCGCTCGGCGAATGGCGCTACCTCGGCCTCCACGAACGCTTCTGAGCGCTCATTCGAGGCCACGCAGGGCGCGCCCCGGCGACTGTCCGCAGACCCGCCGGTACATGGCGATGAACGCGCTGTCGCTGGCGTAGCCCAGGGCGTGGGCGACCTCGGTCACCGAGCGGCCTTCGGCCAGACGTCTCCGCGCTTCGAACAAGCGAGCCTGGGTTCGCCAGCGGGAGAAACCCAGGCCGGTCTGCTCGGTGAACAGACGCGCCAGGGTCCGCCCGCTGGCGCCGACCTCGCGTCCCCATGCCTCGATGCTCCAGTCCAGCGCGGGTTGCGCCAGCAGCGCCTCGGCCACCTTCAGCGCCCGCGCATCGCGCGGCATCGGCAGGCTCGCGGCGTGTGCCGGGGCGGTCGCCAGTTCATCGAACAGTGCGCGCAACAGCGTCAGGTGCCGCCCTTCCAATTGCAAGTCGGCTGCCCAGCCGGTCATGCGCAGGATCAGTTCGCGCATTAGCGGCCCGACCTCGAGGACCTGGACGCTGTCCGGCAGCTCGGCGAACGCCGAGGGTTCGAAGTACAGGCTGCGGTAGGCGAAGCGCCCGTGCAGGACCGTGCGATGCGGCACGCCGGCCGGCAGCCAGGCGGCCTGGAGCGGCGTCAATTGGCAAATGCGCTCGGCGAAATACAGCGTAACGCTACCGGCCGCCATGTACAGCAACTGCGCACGCCGGTGGCAATGCCAGTCGCTGCGGTGGCCGGTGCTGTCGACCTCGAGGCCGACCACCGGGCAGCGGGCGAGATCGGGATCCTCGACCCGTTCGTAGGGATAGCGCGGCACCTTGTCCTCTTCGCGATGTTTTCCGTCCTGACCGCAGCATTCTGCCAGGCGCAAGCAACCTAGGCTTGGCTCTTTTTTCCGGAGCCGTCATGCCTGACCGTCCTCGCCCTCCCCTGCTGCTGGTGCTCGCCCTGCTAGCCCTGCCGCAAGTCGCCGAAACCATCCTTTCCCCCGCCCTGCCGGCCCTGGCCAGCCACTGGCGACTGGACGACGCTACCAGCCAGTGGACCATGGCGCTGTTCTTCGTCGGTTTCGCCCCCGGCATCTGGCTCTGGGGCTGGCTGGCCGACCGCTTCGGCCGGCGCCCGGCTCTGCTCGGCGGGCTCGGCCTGGCGGCCCTGGCAACCTTCGGTGCCTGGGCCAGTACTGACTATTCCTACCTGCTTGCCTGTCGCCTGGCCCAAGGCCTCGGCCTGGCGACCTGCTCGGTGACGGTGCAGGCCAGCCTGCGCGATGTGCTGCAAGGCCCGGCGTTGATGAGCTATTTCGTCACGCTCGGCGCGGTGCTGGCCTGGTCGCCGGCAGTCGGTCCCCTCAGCGGCCAGTGGCTGGCCGACCTCGGCGGGCACCCGGCGGTGTTCGCCACCCTGGCGGTGCTGCTCGCCTCGCTGGCGGCGCTGGTCGTCCCGGCCTGGCCGGAAACCCGTCCGCTGCTGGCAGGCACGCCCGAGCCCGCGACCCTGGCGATCTTCCGACGGGTCCTCGCCGATCGCCCACTACAGACGCGCGCACTGCTGGTGGCGGTGCTCAATGTGCTGGTGTTCTCCTTCTACGCCGCCGGGCCGTTCATGGTCGGCGACCTGCCCGGCCTGGGCTTCGGCTGGATCGGCCTGGCCATCGCCATTGCCGGGAGCCTCGGCTCCTTGCTCAACCGACGCCTGCCGCGCACCTGGAACAGCGCTCGCCGGGTACGCCTGGGCCTGGCGCTGGCGGCCGCCGGCGCGACAGCGCAGACGCTGTTGGCCGCCGTCGGATACGCCGAAGGCCTGTACTGGGCGCTGCCAGCCCTGCCGATCTTCATCGGCTTCGGCGTGGCGATTCCCAACCTGCTGGGTCCGGCGCTGCACGCCTACGACGATTGCCGGGGACGCGCCGGAGCCCTGTTCGGGCTCGCCTACTACCTGCTGATCGGCCTCGGACTGGGCGCGTCCACCCTGCTACCGTTCGACCGTCCCTGGCCGCTGGCGGCGTACTGGAGTCTGCTGGGCCTGGTCGCACTGCTGCTGGCCAGGCGGCTGCCGGAATGAAAGCGGTACCAGGTACGCCCGTGCAAACCGGACGACCGGCCCGGAAAGCCGGATAGGGCGGCCGTCGCGACGCTGCTATGCTGTGATGGCACAGCGCCCACGCGGACCCGCAGAACGTGGCCAGAACGACGCTCGAATCGATCCAGCACGCCATCGAGGTGAATTCGTCCCTGGCCCTTCCCATCGCCCAGGAGAATCTCTCGCGTCTGTCCCACCTCGCGCTGCTGACCGTCCCCTTCAACCTGATCCACATCCTGGTGTTTTCCCTCAAGGACTTCCGCCCGGACCTCGGCCATCAGCTCTGGCGCCAGGAAATCATGTACGCCCATGGCGCCATGGCCCTGCTCTTCGGCGGCATCGGCCTGCTCGCGCTATGGCTGCGCCGCCAGCCACCCAAGCTGTGGCGCATGCGCCTGCTGATCCTGCTGGGCGGCGCAGGGATCATAGGCTTCGGCGTCGCCATCGCCTGCATCGACCAGCGCATCACCAGCAACATCACGCCGCTGCTGCTGGCCTGTTTCGCCTGCGCCATGTTCATCCTGATCCGCCCGGCCTACGCGGTGCCCTTCTACGGTCTGGCGATGCTGGCCTTCGAGGTGGCGATGGACCACGCCCAGGCCGACCCGCAACTGCGCCTGTCGAACCAGGCCAACGGCCTCACCGCGTTCGGCCTCGGCCTGCTGCTGTCGCTGATCCTCTGGCACGGCCACGTGCGCAACCTGCGCCAGCAACGCAAGCTGGAGTTGCAGCGGCAGGAGCTGGAGGAGAAGAATCGCCAGTTGGAGTACCTGGCCGGTCACGACCCCCTGACCGGCCTGTTCAATCGTCGCGAGTTCGACCAGTTGGTGCTCATGGAGCTCGCGCGCATCGCTCGCCAACCGCAGCCGCTGAGCCTGCTGATGGTCGACCTGGATCACTTCAAGTACATCAACGACCGCTATGGGCACCCCTTCGGCGACGAGGTCATCCGCCATGCCGCCAACCTGCTGCGCGGCAATACCCGTAGCAGCGACAGCGTGGCGCGCCTGGGCGGGGAAGAATTCCTCCTGCTCCTGCCCGACACCGCCGAGCAGCAGGCTCGCAGCCTTGCGGAAAAACTCCGCGAACGCCTCGAAGGTACCCCGCTGGCGACGCAGGACGGCGTGCTCTGCCTGACCGCCAGCTTCGGCGTGGCCAGCCTCGACGGAGGCGGCCAGGCCAGCTACGAGCAGCTCTACAGCGCCGCCGACCAGGCTCTCTACCGGGCCAAGAGCAGCGGTCGCAACCGGGTGGAAGTGATTCGCCTGGCCAGCCTCGCGGAAAGCCTGCGGTAACAATTGATCGGCCGGCCCTGACGAGCGGTCGGTCAGCCGCCCGAACCTTGGTTAAGATGGTCCGTGGCGCTCTAGCTCGCCGCTCTTCCTGCCCTTCCGACCTGCCCGACCTCGCCCGGCCCCATGCCGCGGCCTTGCCGTTGGCGTCGTGCGGGAAGACCGGCGCAGCGCCGTTGTCCGCATTACCAGGGGAGAACCATGCTCAAGCACCTGCTCGTGCTCACCTGTGCCCTGCTCGCCAGTTCCTCGGCCCTGGCCCAGGTGATGGCCCGCGACCTGGGCGATTTCGAACTCAAGCTGGCCACCAGTCCGACCCGCAGCATGGCCCAGGGCCTGGTCACCCCGGGCAGCTCCGGCAGTTTCCACGGCGGCCTCGACCTAAGCCACGAAAGTGGCTGGTACATCGGCAACTGGACCTCCAACCTCGACCCCGGCAAGCCCACCGAGATCGACTCCTACGCCGGCTTCAAGCGCCCGCTGAACAACCGCCTGGGCTACGAAATGGGCCTGATCCGCTACAGCCGCCCGGAGCAGCCGGCCAACGACGCGGCCGAACTCTACGGTGGCCTGTCGATCTTCGGCAGCCGGCTCGGCGCGGCCCTAAGCAGCGACCCGGGGCGCAACGACACCACCCTGTTCGCCGACCTCGGGGTCAACCCGCCGTTCGGTTTCGACGTCACCCTGAAGTACGGCAACCATCGCCTGGACAACCCGGCGAGCCTCAGCGGCGGGGGCTATGTGAGCGTCTTCAACGACTGGTCGGTGAACCTCTCGCGGCCCTGGCTGGGCATCGACCTGAACCTGTCCTACAGCGGCACCAGCCTGACCGGCAGCGATTGCAGCGCCTACTCGGGACACAACAGCTACTGCGACACCACGTTCATGCTGAAGGCGTCGCGTCCGTTCTTCTGAGTCGTCAGTCGTCCTGGCGGCGGGTACGCTGGGCGAGTTCGTCGAGCTGTTTCTGCTCGCGCTTGTCCTCGGCCTGGCGCGCCTCTTCCAGGTAGCGCTCGACCAGCTTGCGCAGCCCTTCCAGGCGGGCGTATCTCTCCTGCCAGTTGAGCCGCGCCTTGTCCACCGCCTCGCGGTGCCAGGTCACGCTGTTGGCCTGCTGGACAACGGCGGTCTCCAGTTGCGAGAGGAAGCGCTGGTAGTTCATCAGCCACTGGCCGCTGACGCCCTTCTGGCCCTGGCTGATCCATTGCTGCTGGTAGTCGTTGCGGTAGCGCTCCAGCTCCGCCAGCTTCTGCTGTGCCGCGAGCAATTGCTGCTGGCACCTGCCCAGCTGGGTCGCGGCATCCCGCTCGGCCTTGCTGGCCATGTCCACCACCGGCGCCAGCCGCGCCGCGCGCTTCTCCATGCCTCAGGGCGCCTCAGGCCTGCCCGCCGGCGAGCAGGCTCGCCAGCCGCGCACGGCTTTCCACCAGGCTTTCGCTTTCGTCGAGGCCCTGGCGCAGGAACTGGCGCATGACCGGGAAGCGCGCGATGGCCAGGTCGGTCTCGGGATCGCCGCCGGCTACGTAGGCACCGACGCTGATCAGGTCGCGACTCTGCTGGTAGCGCGACCAGAGCTGCTTGAAGCGCTGGGCGTCGCGCAAGTGCTCGGCCTCGACCACCTGCGGCATCACCCGGCTGATCGAAGCTTCGATATCGATGGCCGGATAGTGGCCTTCCTCGGCCAGCCGCCGGGACAATACGAAGTGCCCGTCGAGCACGCCGCGAGCGGCGTCGGCGATCGGGTCCTGCTGGTCGTCGCCCTCGGAGAGCACGGTGTAGAACGCGGTGATCGAGCCGCCACCGGCCTCGGCATTGCCGGCGCGTTCCACCAGCTTCGGCAGCTTGGCGAACACCGATGGCGGATACCCCTTGGTCGCCGGCGGCTCGCCGATGGCCAGGGCGATCTCGCGCTGGGCCTGGGCGTAGCGGGTCAGCGAGTCCATCAGCAGCAATACGTTCTTGCCCTTGTCGCGGAAGTACTCGGCGATCCGCGTGCAGTATTGCGCGGCGCGCAGGCGCATCAGCGGCGCGTCGTCGGCCGGCGAGGCGACCACCACGGAGCGCTTGAGGCCTTCCTCGCCGAGGATCTCGTCGATGAATTCCTTCACCTCGCGGCCCCGCTCGCCGATCAGACCGACGACGATGATGTCGGCCCTGGTGAAACGGGTCATCATCCCCAGCAGCACCGACTTGCCCACCCCGGTCCCGGCGAACAGGCCGAGGCGCTGGCCGCGGCCGACCGTGAGCAGGCCATTGATCGAGCGGATGCCGACGTCGAGAGGTTCGCTGATCGGGTGGCGCTTGAGCGGGTTGATCGTCGGGCCATCCATCGGCACCCAGTCTTCGGCGCGCATCCCGCCCTTGCCGTCGAGGGCGCGGCCGGCGCCGTCGAGCACCCGGCCGAGCATCGACATGCCCATCGGCAGGCGCCCGGTGTCCGGCAGCGGCACGACCCGAGCGCCGGGCGCGATGCCGGCGAGGCTGCCGACCGGCATCAGGTACACCTTGCTACCGGAGAAGCCCATCACTTCGGCCTCCACCCGCACCGGGTGGTAGCCGCTTTCGTTGATCACGTTGCAGCGGCTGCCGACCGCGGCCTGCAGGCCTTCGGCTTCGAGGGTCAGGCCGACCATGCGCAGCAGGCGGCCCTCGACCACCGGCTGCGCCGGCAGCGAGACAGCCTCGGTGTAGCCCTCCAGGCGCCTGGCGAAACTGGTTCGCTCAAGGCGCATCGACGTCTCCGGGAGCGTCGAGGTCGATCCGGATGTCGCTGGCCAGCGGATGGGTCGCCTGTTCGCGCTGTTGCTCGAACAGTTGCTTCACTGCCTGCGCCAGGCGCGTCTCGATGGTCGCGTCGATGCGACTGTGTTCGGTCTCGATGCGGCAGCCGCCGGGCAGCAACGAATCGTCCTCGAGAATCCGCCAGCTCTCTTCGTGGCGCTCGCGCAGCGCCTTGACCCGCTCGAAGTCCTGCGGGTTGACATGGATACGGATGTTCGCCGCGCCCATCGGCAGCAGCTTCAGAGCTTCGCGCAGGACCTGCCGGACATGGCTGGAGTCCATGTGCAGCTCGCGCTGGATCACCTGGCGGGCAACGTGGTTGACCAGGTTGACCATGCCCTGCTCGATCAGGGCGTCCTGCTCGGCGATGGGTTCCAGAAGCTGCGTCATCAGGCGCTCGAGACTTTGCAGGCGCTCCTTCAGCGCTTCCTCGGCTTCCTGCCGCGCCTTCAACTGGCCGGCGTGGAAGCCGTCGCGCTCGCCGGTGGCGAAGCCTTCGTTGTAGGCGTCCTGGCGAATCGCCTCGATTTCCTCCAGCGTCGGCGGCTTGACGGTCTCCAGCTCGACCTCTTCCACCGTCGGCGACGCCGGCGCGGGTTCGGCAACCGCGGGCTCCTGCGGCGCGGGAACGGCCGGCTCGTCGCGCGGCTCGTCGAAGCTCGGCAACGACCAGAGGCCGAAGGCCGCCACGTCCTTGCCGCGGATCAGTTCGCTGGGATTGTCTTTGTCCTTGTCGTGGGGGACCACCTCAGATCATCTCCTCGCCACCTTTGCCGCCCAGCACGATATCGCCGGACTCGGCCATGCGCCGGGCAATGGTGAGGATTTCCTTCTGCGCACCTTCCACTTCGCTGACCCGTACCGGCCCCTTGGCCTCCAGGTCGTCGCGCAACAGCTCGGCGGCACGCTTGGACATGTTCTTGAAGACCTTCTCGCGGATCGCTTCGTCGGAGCCCTTGAGCGCCAGCACCAGTACGTCCGAGGAGACTTCCCGGAGCAGCGCCTGGATGCCGCGGTCGTCGACGTCGGCGAGGTTGTCGAAGACGAACATCAGGTCCTCGATCTGTCCGGACAGGTCTTCGTCGACCTCGCGGATCGAATCCATCAGTTGGCCTTCGATGGAGCTGTCGAGGTAGTTCATGATGTCCGCCGCGCGCTTGACCCCGCCCATGGTGGTACGGGTGGCGTTGGAATTGCCGGCGAACTGCTTCTCCAGGATCAGGTTGAGTTCCTTCAGTGCCGAGGGTTGCACGGTGTTCAGCGAGGAGACGCGCAGGACGATATCCAGGCGCACCTTGTGGTCGAAATGGCTGAGCACCTCGGCGGCCTGGTCGGGATCGAGGTAGGCGACCACGATGGCCTGGATCTGCGGGTGTTCGTAACGGATCACGTCGGCCACGGCACGCGGCTCCATCCACTTCAGGCTGTCCAGGCCGCTGGTGCTGCCGCCGAGGAGGATGCGGTCGATCAGGTTGTTGGCCTTGTCCTCGCCGAGGGCCTGGGTGAGCATCTTGCGGATGTAGCCGTCGGCGCCGACGCCGAGGCTGGTCTGGTCGCCGACCACCTCGACGAACTCGCCCATCACCTGCTCGACCTGTTCGCGATGCACGTTGCGCATCGACGCCATGGCCACGCCGACCCGCTGCACCTCTTTCGGCCCCATGTGCCGCAGCACCTGCGCCGCGTCGGTCTCGCCGAGCGACAGGAGCAGGATGGCGGCCTTGTCGACCTTGGTCAGTTTGGCGGCGAGACGATTCTCACTCATGGCGCTTACTCATCGGCGTTGATCCACTCTTTCACGACCTGGGCGACGCGGCCCGGGTCCTGTGCGACCAGGTTCTTGATCGCGTTCAATTGCGCATCATACCCCTCCGTGGGGCTCGGCAGGAGGATGCTCGACGGCCCGCCGATGCTCACCCGGTCGTCGGCCAGCGAGCCTTCCAGGCCACTCTCGCCCAGCGCCAGGTCGCCGTCGCGACCGCCGCCGCCGGCCAGCGACTTGCCCTTGCCGCCGCCGGTGATGTTGCTCAGCACCGGACGCAGCACGCCGAACACCAGGACCAGGATGAACAGCACGCCGAGCACCTGCTTGACGATGTCCCAGAACCACGGTTGCGAGTAGAACGGAATGCTGTCGATCTCTTCGGCCTGGGCCGGGGCGAACGGCGCGTTGATCACGCTGACGCTGTCGCCGCGACTGGCGTCGTAGCCCACCGAATCCTGTACCAGGCGGGTGAAGCGCGCCAGTTCGTCGGCGCTCCAGGGCTGGTGGCTGACCTCGCCGGTCTTCGCGTCGACCTTCATCTGGTCGTCCAGCACCACCGCCACCGACAGCCGGCGCAAGCGCCCCTGCTGCTGCTTGGTGTAGCTGATCGAGCGGTCCAGTTCGTAGTTGCGGGTGGTCTGGTCACGCTTGTCGGTCGGGTACGGCGCCAGCTCCGGCTTGCCGGTCTTCGGGTCGATGATGGTCTGGCCGTTGGCGTCCTTCAGCGGCTGGCCCGGCGCGACGTAGTCGGCCGGCGCGCTGGCGGTGGCCTGCTGCGGCGCGGTGGCCGGGCCCGGCGGCTGGTTCGACAGCGCCCCCGGCACGCCCTGCGGGCCGGACGAATTCTGCCGCTCCTCGTTGTTGCGTTGCTCGCTGCGCAGGGCCGGCTGGTCCGGGTTGTACATCTCCGAGGTCGACTCGACCGCGCTGAAGTCCACGTCGGCGGACACCTCGGCCTTGTAGCGACCGTTGCCCAGCACCGGTTGCAGGATATTGTGCACGCGCTGGGTGAGCAGGCCTTCCATGCGCCGGGTGAAGTCGAACTGCTTGCCGGCCATGGTCAGCTCGGAGAGTTCCTGCTGGTCGGAGAGCAGGTTGCCCTTCTGGTCGACCACGGTGACCTGCGACTTGTCCAGTTCCGGCACACTGGTGGCGACCAGGTTGACGATCGCCATCACCTGGCTCGGCTCCAGGCTGCGTCCCGGATACAGCTCGACCAGCACCGAGGCGCTGGGCTTGCGGTCGTCGCGGACGAACACCGAGCTCTTCGGGATCGCCAGGTGCACGCGGGCGGCCTTGACGTTGTTCAGGCTTGACACGGTGCGCGCCAGCTCGCCTTCCAGGCCGCGGCGGTAGTTGGTGGCTTCCATGAACTGGCTGGTGCCCAGCGCCTGTTCCTTGTCGAGGATCTCGAAACCGACGTTGTTGTCGGTCGGCGCCACGCCGGCGGAGGCCACCTTCATGCGTGCCCGGCCGAGGTCGTCGGCCTTGACCAGCAGCGCGCCGGAGTTGGGTTCGACCTTGTAGGGAATGTCCGCCGCGGTCAGCGCTTCCACTACGCGGTTCGCGTCGACCCCGTTGAGGCTGCCATAGAGCGGCTTGTAGTCCGGCTGCTGGGACCAGAGCACGACGGCGAAGCCGATCGCCACGCTGGCGGCGAGACCGACCAGCAGGCCGATCTGGCGCAGCATGGTCATCTCGGAAAGGTTGTCGAGGAACGACAGTCCCGGGAAGGATTTCTTCAGCATCCCGGCACCGCCGCTCTTGGCGGGAACCTGGCTGTCGATCAGTGCATCGGCCATGAACTAGTTATCCTCGCGCCGCTCAGACCGGCATCTGCATGATGTCTTGGTAGGCCTGGACCAGTTTGTTGCGCACCTGGGTCATGGCCTGGAACGACACGCTGGCCTTCTGGCTGGCGATCATCACGTCGGTCAGGTCGACGCCGCTCTGGCCGACCTCGAAGGCGTTGGCCATCGCGGTGGAAGCCTGCTGGGTCTCGTTCACCTTGTCCACGGCCTGGGAGAGCATTTCCGAAAAGCTCGGCGCCCCCGCTTCGGCCGGCGCCTGAACCGGTTTGGCCTTGGCCATGGCTTCCATTTGCATGGAACGCATTTCCAGCATCAGACGATTGAACTCGACACCCTGACTCATGACTCTTCCTCCAACAGCCGCGGCTTTTTTGACGCCGCCCGGCACTTTGCAGAGGAGTTAGCAACAAGGGTGCCAAGTCGACCCCAAGGCCCGGCGTCGGCGTTCGCCGCCAATGCCCGCGACCGCTGCAGGGTCCGTCCCTGCTCCGGTTATCGGCAGGCGCGCACGCTCGAACAGCCCCGGGCGACGACCGGCGGTGGATGCAAAAGGCCCGCACGAGGCGGGCCTGGGGAACATGGCGAGCACTCAGATGGCGTAGAGATAGGCCTCCACGTCCATCCCCGCGTCGCGCATCTGGGCGAGCTTGTAGCGCAGGGTCCGCGGGCTGATGCCAAGGCGCTCGGCGGCCTCCTTGCGGCGGCCGCGCTCGGTGCGCAGGGTATCGATGATCACCTGGAATTCGCGGCGGCGCAGGTCGTCGCCCAGCGCACCGGTAGCATCCTGGGCCGCGGCCGGCGACGGAATCTCGACGCTCGGCGGAGTGGCCGGCGGTATTGCCGGCATCATTGGCGTCGATGCCGGGGCCGCCAGCGGCATGCCGATCGGCGCGGTGAGGCACAGGTCGGCGGGCTGGATCAGGCCGCCCTGTTGCAGGATCAACGCACGCTGGATGGCGTTGTCGAGTTCCCTTACGTTGCCCGGCCAGGCATGCCGGACCAGGCACTGGGCGGCCTCGGGGCCGAGCGCCACCGCCCCGAGGTTCATCTTGCGGCTGTGCTTGCGCAGCAGACGCTCGGCCAGCGGCAGGATGTCCGCAGGGCGTTCGCGCAGCGGCCGCCAGGCCAGCGGGAAGACCGACAGGCGATAGTAGAGGTCCTCGCGGAAACGCCCCGCCGCGACTTCCGCCGCGAGGTCGCGGTTGGTCGTGGCAAGCACGCGGATATCCAGGTTGATCGGCTTGCGCGCACCGACCCGCTCCACCTCCCGCTCCTGCAGTACGCGCAGCAGCTTGGCCTGCAGGCCGAGGGGCATTTCCGATATCTCGTCGAGAAGAATGGTGCCGCCGTCGGCCAGCTCGAACTTGCCGGGCTGGGCGGCAATGGCGCCGGTGAAGGAACCTTTCTCGTGGCCGAACAGGGTGGCCTCGAGCATGTTGTCCGGGATCGCCGCACAGTTGATCGCGATGAACGGCTTGCCGGCACGCGGCGATTGCTGGTGGATATAGTTGGCCAGGACTTCCTTGCCGGTCCCGGACTCGCCGGAGATCAGCACGGTGGAATCGCTGCGCGCGACCCGCGCGGCCAGTTCCAGCAACTGCCGGCTGGCCGGTTCCAGGGCCACCGGACCATCCTCCTCGCTGCCCGGCAACTGGCCCAGCGCATGGCGTGCCACCAGGTCGAGCAGCGCCCGCGCCTCGAACGGCTTGACCAGGTAGTCGGCGGCGCCCTGGCGCATCGCCTCGACGGCGCGATCGACCGCGCCGTAGGCGGTCATCAGCAACACCGGCAGGTGCGGGTAGCGCGTACGGATCAGGCCGAGCAACTGGTGTCCGTCCATGCCCGGCATGTTCACGTCGCTGATCACCAGGCTGAAGGCTTCGCGGGCCAGGACCGGCAGCGCCGCCTCCGCCGAGTCCACGGCGACGAACTCGTGACCGCCCAGCAGCAGGGTGTCGCTGAGGGCTTCGCGTAGTGCGCGGTCGTCTTCGACCAGCAGGACTTTGGCTGCCATGGGGTTACTCCTGAATCGCAGAAAGAGGCGCCGCCGGAATCAGCGGCAGGATCAAGGTGGCGCAGGTGCCGCGCCCCGGCCGAGAGCGCAACTGCAATTGCCCCTGGTGGGCGCGCGCCACGGCCTTGACCACCGCCAGGCCGAGCCCGGTACCGGTGGTCTTGGTGGTGAAGAAGGGTTCGCCCAGGCGCGCCAGGGTCGCCGGGTCCATGCCCGGTCCGTTGTCGCTGACGCTGAGGCGCAGGCTGTCGGCGCGGGCATAGAGATGCACCTTCAGGCGCAGTTCGGGCCCGCAAGCCTGGATCGCGTTCTCCACCAGGTTGAGCACGGTGCCCACCAGGGTGTCGCGATTGCACAGCAGCTCGCCGCCGCGCGCCTCGCACTGCCAACGCACCTGGAGCCCCTGGACATGGACTTCGGCCGCCGCGCGCAGGCTGTCGAACAGCGCCTTCGGCGCCACCCGGTCGGTCAGCGGCAGCTCGCCGCGGGCGAACACCAGCATGTCGCGTACCTGATGCTCCAGTTCGTGCAGGCGCTCCTTCAGGCGCCCGGCGAAGCGTTGCTGCTGGTCGGTCGGCAGCGCCTGCTCGCTGAGGTGCCCGGCGTAGAGCAACGCCGCCGACAACGGCGTGCGGATCTGGTGGGCCAGCGAGGCGACCATCCGCCCCAGCGCCGACAGGCGCTCGTGGCGCGCCAGTTGCTCCTGGAGACGGCGGGTATCGGTAAGGTCGTTGAGCAGGATCAGTTGCCCCGGTTCGCCGTTCAGCGAGCGGGTGGCGATGGACAGGCGTCGTCCGTCGCGCAGGGAAATCTCGTGACCGTCATCCTCGCGCGGAGCGAAGCAGCGGGCGATCACCTCGCGCCAGAGCATGCCCACCAACGGCTCGCCAAGCAGGCCCAGGGCCGCCGGGTTGGCCTCGCGGACCACGCCATGGGCATCGATGACGATGACGCCGCCGGGAAGCAGGTCGAGCAGGCTCTGCAAGCGGTTGGCCAGGCGCTCCTTTTCCGCCAGCTCCTCCATGCGCTGCGCGCTGACCAGGGCCAGTTGCCCTTTCAGCTCGGTAACGCGCTCCTCCAGCAGGCTGTAGGACTCGCTGAGCTGGCTGGACATCTGGTTGAACAGCGCGAAGGCCTGCTCGAGGCCGGCGCGGCTGGTGGCCTCGGCCGTATCGGCTGGCTGCTCGGGGAAGGCGTTGAGGGCTGGTTGCATTGCGTTTCTCTCGGTCGGCGCGACGTCATGGTTCTGTCGGTCGACGGAGATATAGCAATACCCGTGCCTAAATTTTTTTCATTTTAAAATCAAAGCGTTGCGAAACGACCTGTCAATCGTCCGACAGGTCGTCGTCGCGCCGGCTCATGCCGTACTTGCGCATCTTCTCCACCAGCGTGGTGCGGCGGATGCGCAGGCGTTCGGCGGCCCGCGCGACCACTCCGCCGGCATCGTCGAGGGCCTGCTGGATCAGGCCCTGCTCGAGGTTGGCCAGGTAGTCCTTGAGGTCCAGGCCTTCGGCCGGCAGCATCGCCGGCGCGTCCATTCCCGGCAGCCCGGCGTTGATCGCCGCGCGCTCTTCCAGCTCTTCGCGCAGGCTGCTGGCGAGTTGCTCGTCCTCGTCGTCGACATGGCGGAATTTCTTCGGCAGTTCGCCGACCCCGATCACCCCGTAGGGATGCATGATCGCCAGCCGCTCCACCAGGTTCGCCAGTTCGCGGACGTTGCCCGGCCAGTCGTGGCGGCACAGCGACATGATCGCCGCCGAGTTGAAGCGGATCGACCCGCGCTTCTCATGCTCCATCCGCGAGATCAGTTCGTTGAGCAGCAGGGCGATGTCTTCCACCCGCTCGCGCAGCGGCGCCATCTCGATGGGGAATACGTTGAGGCGGTAGTAGAGGTCTTCGCGGAAAGTGCCGTCCTCGATCATCTTCTCGAGGTTCTTGTGGGTCGCGGCGATGATCCGCACGTCGACGTTCTGCGTCTTGTTGCTGCCGACCCTTTCGAAGGTGCGCTCCTGCAGCACGCGCAGCAGCTTGACCTGCATCGGCAGCGGCATGTCGCCGATCTCGTCGAGGAACAGGGTGCCGCCGTTGGCCAGTTCGAAACGTCCGGCACGACTGGTGATGGCACCGGTGAAGGCGCCCTTCTCGTGGCCGAACAGTTCGCTTTCCAGCAGTTCCGCCGGGATCGCCCCGCAGTTCACCGGGACGAAGGGACCCTCGCGGCGCTTGGAATGGTAATGCAGGTTGCGCGCCACCACTTCCTTGCCGGTGCCGGACTCGCCGAGGATCAGCACGCTGGCATCGGTATCGGCGACCTGCTGCATCATCTGCCGCACCTGCTGGATCGCCCGGCTGGTGCCGACCAGGCTGCGGAACAGGTTCGGCTCGCGGGAACGGCCGCGCTCGCGGGCCTGGTCGTACATCTCGCGGTAGACCTGGGCGCGATGCAGGGAGTCGAGCAGCTTGTTGTAGCTGGGCGGCATCTCCAGGCTGGCGAGCACCCGGCGGCGCAGCTCTTCCGGCCAGTCGGCCGGGGCCGGCTCGCCGATCAGCAGGATCGGCAGGTACTCGTCCCAACTGGCCAGTTGCTTCAGCAGCTCTACCGCTCCGCCCTTCGACTCGACGCTGCCGAGCAACACGCACAGGGCTTCGCGACTGTTGCTCAGGCCCGCCGCTACCTCTCGCCAGTCCTCGCTGTTGCAGGTCAGCTGATCTTCGCCGAGGAAATTGAGAATGACTGCCAGGTCGCGACTGCGATCGAGATTGTCGTCAATCAGCAAGAGTTTGGTTTCGCGCCACATTTTGATCAGCTGCCTTGCATCGAATGGGTCTCGCTCGACCCGAAAGAGGGCTGGGACTAATGCCTATTTCTAATAAGCAGCCAGCATTTGGCCACTAGTTAAGTCAAATGTGAACGATTAGTCAATTTTATGGCGTGTTTTTTTTGCTGTTTCCGACAGGGAGAGGCAATAAAAAACCCCTACAGACCGCATGGAAAGCAGTACTGGCAGGGGTTTTGGGGGATATGTAAATTTTTCCGAAAAGCCTTGCGCCAAAGTAACGGCACAAAGCCATGAAAAACTTATCCGAACATCTGGTAGACCTTGGCGCCTTGCTTCGACTGGTTCAGCTGGATCAGATCGGTGGCCAGCTTGCGCTGCTCGCCCTGGCAGACATCGATCAGCTCGCGATACAGCGCCAGTAGCTCTTCCATCCGTGCCCGCAAGGTGGCTTCGTCCTGTACATCGAGCATCGCCTCGTCGACGGCCTGGCGGCAACGCTGGTCGAGTTCACCGATGGCCTCCCAGTTCTGGCTGGCCAGGGCAACGCGCAGGGCGCTACCGGTTTCTTCAAGGATCTGTACAGCTGCACTCATTGCTTGGTCCCTCTGGGGATGCCTCTCAGGGGGCAATCGCATCCCAACCGGATTTGATGTTGCGCAACAGCTCGGAAACTTCCTCGAGCTTGCCCGCGTCGTTCTTCAAGTTGGCTTCCGTCAGGCGCATCGACATGTAGGCGTAAAGGCGGTCGAGGTTGGCTGCCAGCTCGCCGCCCGCCTCGAAGTCGAGCCCTTCGCGCAGGCCACCGACGATGGCGATGGCCTTGCCGATCAGCTCGCCCTTCAGCGCCACTTCGCCGCGCTCCAGGGCGCCGCGGGCCTGCGCCATCCGGGTCAGGCCGCCTTCCATCAGCATCTGGATCAGGCGATGCGGGCTGGCATCGATAGCCTGAGCCTGGGTACTGACATTCTGGTATTGCCGCATGGCTGCCATTGCGTTCATCGACGGTTGCCTTGTTCGGTGACTGATACGCTCTATATCGGTCGGCTACCGCGATTCTTTAGCGCCGTTCGCTGTCTTCGCCCTGCGCTTCGCCGCTGCCAATGGCATCCCAGGCCTGCTTGATCTGGCCCAGCAGAGCCTCGACCTCGTCCAGCGGACGCGGTGTGTCGTCCAGCGCGACACCAGCCAGGCGGCGGGTCATGTAGTCGTACAACGCATCCAGATTGCCGGCTATCTCGCCGCCCTGCTGGTGATCGAGGCCAGCCTGCAAGGCGCCGATGATCGACAACGTGGTGCCTACCGCTTCGCCGCGCAGCGCCGGGTTACGCTCGAGCACCGCGCGCCGGGCCAGGGCGATGCGCTCGAGCGCGCCGTCCAGCAGCAGCTTGACCACCTGGTAGGGCGGGACGTCCTGTGCGCTGCCTACCTGCCGGTAGGTATCGATAGGGCGCGACATCAGCTTTTCTTCACAAGGCCAGGCAGGCTGCCAAGAGCCTGGGCCATGCGTCCGCTGGTCTGGTTGAGCTGGCCGATCAACTGGTCCATGGCGGTGAACTGCTTGAGCAAACGATCCTGCAACTGCTCGACCCGGCGATTGAGCGCTTCGCGCTGGGTATCCACCGACTTGATGGTGTCCTGCAAACCATCCAGGCGCTGCTGGAGCACGCCGCCGGTCTGGGTGTAAGGCGTGAGCTTGTCGTCGAGACGCTTCATCAGGCCGGTATCGCCGGTGAACAGAGCGGAAACCGACTCGAACTTGTCCTTCAGAACCTTGTCGAGTTTCTTGTCGTCGATTTCCAGGGTGCCGTCTTTCTTGGTGGTGATACCCATGTCGGCGAGCATGCGGACATCGGTACCTTGCCCCGGCTGGACCATCTCGTTGCGCATGGTGGTGAGCAGGTTGCGCACGCTGCTGTCACCGACCAAGGCACCAACCACGGGAGCCTTGTCGTCGCCCACCTTGGTCACGCCGGTCAGTTCCGAAGTCACGCCGACCAGCTTGTTGTAGGCCTCGACGAACTTCTTGATATTGTCCTTGACGCCGCCACGGTCCTGCTCCACCGAGATGGTGATCGGCTTGTTGGTGTCGGTGACCGTCTTCAGCTCGAAGGTAACGCCGTTGATGACCTTGTCGACCGTATTGGTCGGACTTTCCAGGGTCAGGCCGTCGATGCTGAACTTGGCATTCTTCGCCTGGGTGATATAGCCGCTGCTGCTGGAGGAGGTACCGTCCAACTGGGACAGGGTCAGCTTGCCATCGGCGCCGACGCTGCCGATGTTGAAGTTCTCCAGGCCGGAACTGCCCTGGACGAACACGTCCTTGCCGGTGCCGGAATCCTTGCCGGTGAAGACCAGTCGCGAGGTTCCGTCTCCAGGGTTGTTGACGATGTTGGCGGTGATGCCCTTGTCCTTCAGCTGCGCGTTGAGCGAATCGCGCACTTCGGCGAGGGTCGCGCCCGCCGCGACGTTTACCGTGACGCCGGCATCGTCGGCGCCCTGCTTGATGGTCAGGGTGCCGCCGGAAGTGGTCTTGTAGCCATCGGCAAACGACGCGGTGGCCACCTTGCTGACGCTGGCCAGCTGGGTCACTTCGAGCTTGTAGATACCCGGCAGGGCGTCCTTGGTCGCGGTGGCGGTGGCGAACTTCTCGTCGCTGGTACTCGCCGAGCGCTTCTGGAACAGCTCGGGCTTGTTCAGTTCCTTGAGGATGGTCTGTAGGTCGGAGATCGCGCTCTTGAGCTGGCCGATGCCGGTGAACTTGGCGGTGGTGTCGCTTTCCAGGCGCTTGAGCTGCGCCTCCTTCGGCGCCTTCTCGGCCGCCACCAGGGTGGAAACGATGTTCTTGATATCAAGGCCCGAGTTGTAGCCGTTGATCGTCGTACTGTTCGCCATCTTGCTTCACCTCGTCAGCTCATTGACGCTTTGTCCTTCCAATTCCAACAGACAGTCAAAAGACGTGCCAATTCCGCTCAGGCTTCCGCCTTGAACAGCAGGCTGCGCGCCTCGTCCAGTCGCTCTGCCAGGCGCAGGGCCTCTTCGGAAGGGATTTGCCGGATGACTTCTCCGGAAGTCGAATCGGTCACCTTGACCACTACCCGCCCCGAGGAGTCGTCCAGGCTGAAACTCAGATCACGACGGATGCTCTGGGTGAACTTCTCGATGGAGGAAACCGCCTCCTCGACCGCAGCGCGTTGCTCCTTGTCGCCCATCCTGACGTCGCCCGTCCGTTGCGCGCTTGCGCTGGCGGCCACCTCGCCGGCCTGACCGGCCGGGCGTGCGCCGTCGGAAGAAGACGCCGAGCCGAACAGCCGGATTACCGGAGCAGCCGTCGAATTGTTGACATTGCTGACGTCCATCGTCGCTACCTCTCAATGAGATACGAGGGGAAGCGCGCCAGCGCTCCCCCTCGTGACTTCACCTTGACCTCGCCGAAGCTTAGCGCAGCAGGCTCAGGACCGACTGCGGCAGCTGGTTGGCCTGGGCCAGGATCGCGGTGCCGGCTTGTTGCAGCACCTGGTTCTTGGTCAGGTTGGCGGTTTCGGCTGCGAAGTCGGTGTCTTCGATCCGGCCGCGAGCAGCCGATACGTTCTCACCGATGTTCTTCAGGTTGTTGATGGTGTTGTCGAAGCGGTTCTGCACCGCACCGAGGTCGGCACGCTGGGCGTCGATCTGCTTGATCGCCTCGTCGATCACCAGTACGGCGGACTGAGCGCCCTTCGCGGTGGAGATGTCGATCTTGGCGACGGTGTCGTTGGTCTTGGCGAAAGCGGTAGCGGAAGGGGCTACGCCAGCCGCGGTGCCTACGCCGGTGCTGCCGGTGTCGGTGATGACAACGCCGGAAACCGCGCTAGTGATCGCACCGGAGCCATCCTTGCCAGCTTTGGAAACATAGCTGATGGTATCGCCGTCGCTGAAGGCACCGATGCCGACGTTGGCATCGTTGACCGCCGCGGCGATCTTGGCAGCCGCCTGCTCGGCGGTTTCGTTGCCCTTCATGTCGACCTTGACGTTCACGGCGCTGCCGCCGGTGATGCCGATCGCGATGTCGACGGTGCCCGAAGCGGTTGCAGCAGTGACCGCGCCGCCGCCGTCAGCCTTGAAGTAGGTGCCGTTCAGCGATTCTGCGCTCATCTCGTCGATACCGACGCTGATGATTTCGTTGGCGGCCGAACCGACCTGGAAGCTGGCGACGCCGAAGGAACCGTCGAGCAGCTTGCGACCACCGAAGGTGGTGGTGTTGCTGATACGATCCAGTTCTTTCTGCAGTTGCTTCACTTCGCCGTTCAGAGCGGTACGCTCGGAGTCGCTGTTGGAGCCGTTGGCCGACTGCAGGGACAGGTCACGCATACGCTGCAGGATGTTGGTCGACTGCTGCAGGGCGCCTTCAGCGGTCTGCGCCAGGGAGATACCGTCGTTGGCGTTCTTGGTAGCCACGTTCAGGCCGTTGACCTGGCTGGTCAGACGGTTGGCGATCTGCAGGCCGGCGGCGTCGTCCTTGGCGCTGTTGATGCGCGAACCGGTGGACAGACGCTGCAGCGAAGTGTTCAGCGACGCGGAAGAGTTGTTCAGGTTCCGCTGAGTGTTCAGCGAAGCGATGTTGGTGTTGACGGTCAAGGCCATCTTGATGCCCTCCAAGGACGATATGTTTGCCTGAGCTTGCGACCTCGGGTGGGCATCGCCCAGGCACCCCTAAAGTTCGCATTCGTGATCTTTATCGGCGCTTCCCTGGGGAGCTTTAGGTTTTTTTTTGACCATCCTCGTTTTTCATGCATCGGCCCCGTCGGAGGGGTTCGCGCAAGGCCTCCCGAGCGCTGCGGACAGCGCGACGGAAAGCCCCGCCGACCGCTCAGTCCGGCATCCAGGCGCGATACCAGGCGCGCAAATGCTCGCCATCGAGCATCCAATCCGCCAGCACCCGTTCGCGCAGGTTATCCCCTGCCCTGGCCGCGGCATCCAGGTCGCGGGTATGCATGCGGATCGCATCCACCCAGTCGCGGAAACGGTTCTTCACCCGCATCACCGGCAGATCGTCCCGGTAGCAGCGCACGTCGCTGCAGACCACCGGGAAACCGCAGGCGCCGTATTCCAACAGGCGCAGGTTGCTCTTGCACTCGTTGAACAGGTTCTGCTCCACCGGCGCCAGCGCCAGGTCCAGATCGAGAGCCGCCAATGCCCGCGGATAGCGTTCGATAGGCACCCCCGCATGCACTTCCCTGACGAAGGGACGGATGGACGGCGGGCACATGCCGAAGAACACCCAGTCGACTTCGTCGGCCAGTTCCCGGACCACGTCGGCGATCAGTTCCAGGTCGCCGGTATGGCTCGAGCCGCCCGCCCAACCGACACGTGGCCGCTCGCCGCGCCGCCGTTGCGCCCGCAGCCCCTGCCACCACCCCACCGGCAGGCGGTTCTCGATCACCCGGATATCCGGGTGGAGACCGGCGAAGGCCTCTGCCAGGGCCGGCGTCGACACCACGAAGCGGTCGACGTAACCCAGCCCGCGACGCAACGTGCGCAGGATGTCCTTCGGCAGGTGCTGGCGATGGGCGCTCTTGAGAGGCACGTTGGGCAGATAGTCGTCCAGCTCGTAGACCTTGAAGGCCCGCGAGAACGCCTGCATCCGCCGCATGGCCTCGAGACGCTCCTCGCCGACCTGGCGCTGCAGCACCAGTACGTCCGGGTCGTAGCGATCCAGATCGGCCACGTGCATCAGGCCGATCGACAGCGCACCATCGATGGATGCCGACTCGCGCAATGCGCTGAACGGCTGGATCACCCGGTAATGGCCACAGCCGAACAGGTCGGCGGGGTGCGCCAGGACAGTGGGCAAGGGCCGCCACCCCTGCAAAGGGCGCCAGGCCAGTTGCGGGTCGGCCAGCTTGAAACCGCCTTCGGCCTGCAACGAAAAGCCCGGGTTATAGGCGGGATCGCGCGCCAACAACGGTAGCCAGCGCGCGTACAGCGCATCTTCTTCCTCGACGCTCGCCGCCGTCGTGGCAGGCGCATCGAGCAACAGCCGCACGCGCGGCGTCCATACGTTCAGGTAGCCCGCCTGGACCGCCCGCAGGCAGAGGTCGACATCGTCCCAGCGCGTCAGCGCCTCGTCGAAACCGCCCAATTCGAGGAACAACTCGCGGCGCATCAACAGGCATTCGCCCCCCACCGCCGAGTAGTTCTGGTCCACCTGCAGGCGCTGCAGGTAACCGGCGTCCTCGTGCGAACGCCCTTCGAAGGCCCGCCCGGCCGGTCCGCTCAAGCCGAGCAGCCAGCCGGCGTGGCAGACCCGTCCGTCCGCCGCCAGGAGCTTGGCGCCTACCGCGCCGACTTCCGGACGCTGGCCATGGTTGAGCAACTGCTGCAGCCAGTCCTTGTCGAGGATGCCGCTGCCGGCATCGAGCCAGAGCAGGAATTCGCCGCGCGCCCGGGACGCCGCCAGGTTGCGCAGAGCCCCACGGGACAACTGCCCATCGCCTCGCAGCACCCGCACCTGCTCGACGCCCATGCCCTCGACGGCGAGCAGCCATTCGCGAACGTCGGCCGCTTCGCCACCCTGTTCCAGCAGAAGGATCTCGTAGTTGGGATAGGCGGTATTCTCCAGCACGGTTTCTACGCAACGCTGGAGCTGCGCCAGGCGCTCCCCGGCCAGCACCAGGATGCTGACCGGCGGTTGACCGGCATGGCCGTAGTCCAGCTCGTAGCGCCCCGGCAACCGGCTTCCGACTGTCGCCTGCGCGTAGCCACGGGCGCGCAGGTGGCCTTCGATCGCCGCACGCTCGGCGGCGCTGTCCTGCAGGCGCAGCGCTTGGCCAGACAGCAGTGGCTCGCTGATGTGCCCGATACAGCCCAGGCCCTGCTGCTCGACGAGACGCAACTGGTAGGCCAGCTCGAAAGCCTCGCCGGCGGTCTCGTCGAACCCGCCCGTGGCAAGCAGCGGCTCGCGGCGGAACAACCAGTGCCGGGACAGGCCGGCGGGGAAACTGAGCAGGAGGTCGAGATTCAGGTCCGGGCGCAACGCCGCGCCCAGCTCGCCGTCATCCAGGCGCATGAGTTCGTCGGCGTACACCGCCTGGCAGCTTTCCGGTGCCGCCAGCAGGTCCAACGCCGCCACCAGCAGGCCGCTGACAGTGAATTCGACGCCCGCTTCGACCAGGAGCAACCAGTCGGTATCAAGCCGGGCAAGCGCCTGGTTGATCGTCGGCACCGGCCCCGCCTCAGGATCGAAGAACATCGCTCCGTTGCGCGGACTCGTGCCCAGCGGCGCGAACAGGTGGCTCTCGACACGTGGATACGAATTGACGTGCTCCAGGCTCTGCAGGGTGCGCTCCACGGCCTCGGTATCGCCATGGGCGTCGAGCACCAGCACCGCGAAGCGCGGCCCACCGCCCTGCTCCTGCAGGAATCGATCGATCAGCGCCTTCTGCACCGCATCCGGCCGCCGCGCCTCCAGCCAGGTCGACAGCGTGACGCTACCGAAGCCCGCCGCCCGCCTCAGCGCGGCGAGCAGGTTGACCGGTTTGAAGACCCGGGCGTCCAGGCGGGTGATCGGTGCCACCCGGACGAAGCGGTTGTCGCCGGCCTGGCGATACCAACCCAGTTCGCGGATAGCCAGGCGGAAGTCGGCATGGCCCTGCTCGCCGATACCGGGCTGATCGCGCCCGATCTGGCTGAACTGCTGGCGGGAGACGCGGAAACGGGTCAGCGGCCGCGACAGGAACGCCAGGTCGCCACGCTGCAGCAATTGCGCACACATGGCCAGGTCGCCGATCCAGTCGATGGCCCGGCCGTTGAGCATCATCAGGCGCTCGCAGATCTGCAGCAGCGCATCGCGCCGGGCCATCAGGCAACTGGGTTCGCCGATGAAGTTGATGGTGTGATCGGCGAGGAACGAGACCAGCTCGCGACCGTCGATCAGGACGTCGCCGGCGAACGGGAAGCAGGTCGCCAGGATGTCCGGCAGCGGCTGCCCTTCCTCGTCGATACGCAACCGCCGCGACGAGGCCAGGACCACGTTCGGCTCGCGCTCCATCGCGCCCACCAGCGCCTCGACGCATTCGGGAAGCAACACGTCGTCGTCGTGGAGAAACTTGACGTACTCGCCCTCCGCCAGGCGGATGCCTTTCGCCGTGCTGCCCAGCTCGCCGAGGCGCGTCTCGTTGCGGAAGTAGCGGATCGGGAACGCCGCGGAGGCGCGCTTCTGCTCGACCAGCGTGGCAATCCGCTCGTCGCTGCTGTCGTCGCAGATGATCAGCTCCAGGGCCGGATAGGTCTGCCCGAGCACGCTGTCGAGGGCGTCCTCGAAGTACTCCAGCTTGTAGGTCGGCATGACGATGCTGACACGAACATTCGCGCTCATTGAGCCATTCCTGAGTAATTGGTGCAGAGCATGGTGATCGGAAGGGCCGGGCCATGGCCCTTCGTGTCATCGCTCCCGGACTCGACGCCCCGCGGCGGAGCATCTGCTCCGAGGAGCGCGTCAGCGCCCTTCACGAAGAGCATCGGGCCAGTCGACATAGAGGATCGTGTCGTAGAAATACAGCGAGTAATGGCGCAGGCGCAGTCGGGCTCCCGTAGCGATCCCGTCGATCGCGGCGACGATGTCCAGCAGGTCCTGCACATGGTGGTAACAGGTGATGGCCATGCGCGGCCGACACTCGTCGATCAGCCGCGCGGCCCCCCGCAGAACCCGTGCCTCATGGCCTTCCACATCCATTTTCAGCAAGGTCATGATATCGAGGACATCGTCGAGCCGCACGCATGGCACCTGCACGGTGCCGTCTATCTCGACCCTGCTTCCCATGGTGCCGTGGGCTGCGAATGCGAGATGACCGCCGGTATCGGACACCGCCTGGTTATGCAGATGGAGACCGACACTTCCAGCAAGTGACGCATGCATGAGCCGGTAATTCGCCGGATCGGGCTCGAAGGCATGGATCGAAGCATATTCATGACGAGCCGCCAGCATGAACTTCTTCACCGTATCGCCATCGTAAGCGCCGATATCCACGTAATGCTCGTCGCTTCGCAGGACGATCGGGTGCTCGGGGCCCCGGTACAGGGAAAAGTATTCCTGCTCTCCCGGACACAACACGTCCAGCAACGCAGCGCGGCTGCCGTCCAAACGCAGACGCATGATGGCTTCCAGGGTCTTCCGGCTTCGCTCGTCGGCCAGGCGCTCGCGCAGCGAGACGAACTCGGCGTGATGCTTCATCGCCAATTCGCGAGTCAGCGCGCCGGTCTGGTAGACCAAAGGAATATCCAGCAGGTAGAGAAGCGCGGGCAGATCGAGAGTGATGCATTGCGCAGTCTTCGCCAGATGCTCCAGCGCCAGCCAGGTAGGCAGCGAATAGGCACAATTCACCGCGGGTTTCCCTGCGTGGCATGGATCCTTCAACTGGGCGGTAGGAATCACCTGGTCGAAACCATCGGGAACGCTATTGCTGGCGAAAAGCACATCGTCCACAGCAATCAGGCGAACCCCAGGCAGACGCTGCGACAAACCGGCAACCACCTGTGAGCGGAACACCCCTCCTAGGTAGGAACTAGGCACCAGCACCAATAGATATCCACTCCGTTCGCATCGCGAAAGGAAGTCCGCCTGCGTCACCTCGTTTCCCACCACCATCGACAGCTCCCCGCTCATAGGATGCGCGCCCCATCAGGCATGAGTTCATCGTAAAAGGAGTAATTGGGCAGTTCCCGGGGAAGCCTGCCCGGCAACAACCATTCGCAGTGTCGCCCCACCCGGGTGTCGGCGAGCGCGACGCTGCCCGCACCCAGCGTGCTGCCCTGGCCGATCTCCACTCGCCGTCCCAACCGCACGCCAGCGAGCAGCGTGCTACAGGTTCCGACCCGGCAGTCCTCCTCCACCAGGACCTGCAGCTCCAGCCAACTGCCAGTGCCGATGCGGGCAGGACCGGCGAGCACGCAACCGGCGCCGACGAACACGTTGCCCAGCAGTCGCACGCCTTCGCCGACGATGGCCCGAGGCGAGACGATATCGAATAGCCGGTAGCCCGCCAGGCGGATATCCGCGATGAGCTTGTGGCGGGCGTAGTTCACCGCCCGCTCGTCCAGCGCTACGAATACTTCGCTTTCCGCAGCGGGATAGCGTTCGAGCAGAGGCGCAATATCGAAGTTGTGTCGATCCGCAGCATTCAGCTCCAGGACCCGGTGTTCCAGTCCCCGTTCCCGCGCGGTACTGTCCGCCCGTTCGAGCGCGCGCCCTTCCCCGACGATGATCGCCTGCTTCATGCCTTCTCCCCCAGTACCTGCGCGCGATACCACAGGTGCTGGCGCACCAGTTGCACCTCGTAGTCGCCGTGCATGAACGGCGGCGAATGTGCGCCCAGCCCCTCCTGGAGGCGTTCCAGGACCAGAGTGTCCTCGCCGATCACGTTACGCTCGCCGCGAATCAGGGTGCTCAGCAAAGCGCTGAAATCGGTCTTCGGATCCTTGCGCCGGGCAGTCATCATCCACAGGTGGTAGTCGGTCTCGCCGGGTGCCACCGGATCGTACTGCTGGAGCAGGAAGTGCTCGCCACGGACGCTGCAGAAGTTCACGTTCGGGTAGATGAACCAGTTGTAGTAGGCGTGCTCGTCGCCGTAGCCCTCGCAGAGGTCGGAGAACCAGCTCTTGTAGGGCTGGATCGGCGCCTTGGTGGGGAAGCTCAGCGAACGCAGCTCCGGCGTTTCGCCTTCCTGCAGCAGGCGCAGCACCTCGGACGGCACCGCAGCCTCGCGTACCAGACCGCGCACCGGGGCGGTCATCACCGGGAGGAAGGTCTTCGGATGGACGAAAGGAACGTGGTTGTAGTCCTTCACGTTCTCCATGTTCAGCTTCCAGTTGTAGCGCACCTTGTGGCAGCTGTAGATCAGCCGCGTATCCAGGTGCGAGGAGACCTCCCGCAAGGTTTCCAGGAATCCATCGTCGAACTGCTCGCGCAGCGGCAGCGGGTCGTCCGCCAGGTTGACGAACAGCAGTTGCCCCACCTCTTCCAGGTGCAGCTTGCGCAAGCCGATCCGCGCCCGTTCCTCGACACTGAATTGGTACAGACTGGAGTTCGGAATGCCCTGTAGCTGCCCCTCGGCGCCGAACGACCAGGCATGGTACGGGCAGACCAGCGGTCGCTGGCCGGTGCATTCGGTCTGGATCGCCGACAGACGATGCGGACACTGGTTGAGAAAGGCCCGGAGGCCGGACTCGGTACGCTGCACCACGACCGGCACGCCGGCGATCTTGCGGGTGAAGAACTGGTTGCGCTCGCGCACCATCGAACTGAAGCCGACGAAGATCCAGAGCCTGCCGAACAGCCTTTCGCGCTCCAGCGCGAGCGTCTGCGGCTCGGTGTAGTGCGCTGCGTCCAGCGCATGGCGAGTCATGTCCACATCCACAACCTTCACTTGCTGAAAATAACCCGGGCCGGATTGCCGACCACGGTCTGTCCGGCCGCCACATCCTTGAACACCACCGCGCCCATGCCCACCACGGCGTCTTCGCCGATGCTGACATCACGCGCGATCATCGCCCCGGAGTTGATCACCGCCCGGTCGCCCACCTTCACGTAGCCTGCCAGCAGGCAGCGCGGGCCGATGTGTACATAGTCGCCGATGACCACGTCGTGGCCGAGCATGGTTTGCTGGTCGATGAAACCGTAGGCGCCGATACGGCAGTCCACGCCGCTGCTCACGTCGTAGCCGAAGAAGGTCGGGCCGTAGCTGGTCCGCACGCCAAGGGTGCAGCGGGTGCGGATAGCGACGAACTCGGCGCCCTTCGCCAGCAGGCATGCGACCTGCTTCTGGCGACTGAGCGGATCCCCGACCGCGGCGACGAACAATTGGTCAGGCTCCGCGACGAAGCTCTCCGGATACCCGAGCCACGGATAGTAGAGCGACTCCGCGACCGCTTCGGGGCCACGCTCGTCGAGAAACCCGCCGATCACCCAGTCGATGCCGTGACTGTAGTCGACCTGCAGCTGGGCCAGCACCTGACGCCCCAACCCACCGGCGCCGAGGATGATGATCCTCTTCATTGCATCGTCCTCAACTGATGGTCAGGCCGCCGTCCATCACCAGGGTCGTGCCGGTCACCCAGCGGCTGGCATCGGAAAGCATGAAGATAGCGGCGTTGGCGATATCCTCGGGCTTGCCGAAGCCCAGCGGATAATTGTTGCGCTCGGTCTCCATGGAGCCCACGACCTGGGCCGTAGCTTCCAGCAGCGGTGTTTCCACCAGCGCCGGCGACAGGCAATTGACCCGGATCCGCCGTTTCACCACTTCCATGGCCAGGCAGCGGGACATGGCGATCAGAGCGACCTTGGTCCCCGAGTATGCCCCCACTCCGGCAACCCCGATGTGGGCGGCGATGGAAGCGATGAACAGGATCGAGCCGCCGGCCGCGATCAGGTTGCGCTTCAGCAGCGCCTGGGTAAGCAGCATCGGCGAGTCGACATTGATCGACTGAACCTCGCGCAGGTGCGCTTCGCTCATCATACGGACCGGACATAGACGGGAGATCCCCGCGCTATGCACTACCCCATGGATTTCGCCATCGAGCGCCGCGACCAAGGCGGCACGCTGCTCGGCGACCGTGAGATCGACCTGGATCGCCTGGTGCGACAAATCGGAAATCGCCTGCAACGCTTCCAGGCTGGCGCCCAGGCGCTGTGGGTCGCGACCGCTGACGATCAATTCGGCGCCCATCCGCGCGCAGCTCTGCGCGATGGCCAGACCCAGGCCGGAGCTGGCGCCGGTGACCAGGATCCGCCTGCCCGAGAGGCTGAAGGGATTGAAGGAAGTCTCGTCGTTCACTTGGCTGATTCCGCGTTCAAGGCACTCAGGATTCGATCAGGTCGGGGAACTTCGCCCCTTCGATATCCACCAGGCAGGTACCCCAGGACAGGCCGATACCGAAGCCGCAGAGCAACACGCGATTGCGGCCGGCCTCGAGTTCCCGGTTGAGCCGCGCGGTCATGGTCACCGGCAGCGAGGCGCCGCTGGTGTTGCCGAAGTCGCGCAGGGTCGAAGGCACCTTCTCTACCGGCAGGCCGAGCTTCTTGCGGATGGTCTCGTTGATCATCCGGTTGGCCTGGTGGAAAACGAAGTAGTCCACCTCGTCCTTGCTCGCACCGGCATAGTCGAGCAGCTTTTCCACCGCCGGCGGTACGCGCTGGGTGGAGAAGCTGAGCACGGCGGTGCCGTCGAGCTGCAGGTCGATGGCGCGGTGCCAATGGTCGTTCTCGTCCTCGCGGAACGGCATCAGGTGCTGCACGCCGACCGGCTCGCGATGGCCGCCCACCGGCAGGATGATGGCCTTGTAGCCGCTGCCGTCGCTGTTCAGGTCGAAGTGCATCGGCGGCGCGCCTTCGCAGAACTCCAGCGCCGTCGCGGTGCCCGCGTCAGAGAAGATCGGATCGTTGACACTGGCGCCGCGGTCGCCGACCAGCACAAGACCCTTCTTCACCCCGCCGGCGGCGATCAGCGAACCCAGCAGGTTGAGGGCGAACGGATAGGCCGAGCAACCCAGGTTGACGTCGAAGGCCACGGTGGAATGCGGCAGCCCCAGGCGGTCCTGGAGGATGATCGCGGTAGCCGGCGCCAGGTAGTCGGGAGACTGGGTCACGACGATCAGCGCATCGATCTCCTCGCGCTTCCATTCCAGGCTTTCCAGCAGGCGCTCGGCGGCGTCGAAGGCCAGGTCGGAGAAGCACTGCCACTCCTGCGCCATGCGCCGCGTCTCGATGCCGATGTTGCGCACCAGGCGTTCGCGCTCGGCGCGCAGCTGCGGCTTGCAGTCGGTCAGGTTGGAGATAACGCGCTTGGGGACGCAGGTCGCCATCCCGGCGAAACGGACGTTCTTCAGCGTGGAGGTGGCCATGATCAGAGTCCGAGCATCTGGTAGAGGTCGCCCACCGTGCGGGCCTTGATCAGGTCTTCGCCGGTGATGGTCTTGCCGTATTCCATGTCGAACATGACGATGACCCCGAGCGCGGCCAGCGAGTCCCATTCCGGCAGGTCTTCGAGCTGGGTGTCCATGCTGACCTCGACGGGATTCTGGAAATCGGTGGCGGAAAGGAAGTCTTCGATGAATTTTGCTTGGCTCATTTCTTGTCTACCTGAGTGAGGCGGTTGTTCATTCTGTTATCGGTCGCGACGGGCTCAACTTGATGCTCGCCGCCGCGGCATGGCGGCGGAAGCGATCAGGCCGGCGACGAACTCGACGTCCGCGGCGGCCAGCCCGGGATAGATCGGCAGGCACAGCACCCGCGAGGAAATCGACCGCGCCACCGGAAGATTGGCGGGCGCCGCCGAGGGCAACGAATGGTACATGGGGAAGTCGCTGATGAGTGGGTAGAAGTAGCGCCGCACCAGCACATCCCTGTCGCGCAGGCGCTGGTACAGCTCGTCGCGCGAAAGCGGAAAATCGTCTTCCACCAGGATCGGGAAATAGGCGTTGTTGGCGAAGGTCTGGGTACCAGGCCGGAGGCACTGGATGCCGGGGACGCCGGACAGCAGCAGCCGATAGCGCTCGGCGATCTCCCTGCGCTGCTCCAGGGCCTGGTCGACGTGCTTGAGTTGCA
Source organism: Pseudomonas sp. HMSC066A08 (assembly GCF_001813025.1). Classification (NCBI taxonomy): domain Bacteria; kingdom Pseudomonadati; phylum Pseudomonadota; class Gammaproteobacteria; order Pseudomonadales; family Pseudomonadaceae; genus Pseudomonas; species Pseudomonas sp. HMSC066A08. The sequence continues at coordinate 79,072 of NZ_KV811371.1, read as the reverse complement.
GCAGCCCGAAGGCAGCACCGACTTCGTTGAGCTTGCCGTTGATACCCGGCATGACCACCGTGACCTCGTCGACGAAGCCGAAATTCTTAAGGTGGTTGAGGCGTTGCCGGGTGTTTTCATCCGAGCAGATGATCGCACCGCCCTCGAAGGTGTTGAACACCTTGGTGGCATGGAAGCTGAGGATGCTCAGGTCGCCGTGGCGCAGCACGCTGCCGCCGGCGTCGCGCACGGCGAAGGCATGCGCGGCGTCGTAGATGACCTTCAGGTGGTGGATATCGGCGATCCGCTGGATCGCCTCGACATCGCAGGGATTGCCGTAGCAATGCACCGGCAGGATCGCGGTGGTCTGCGGGGTGATCGCCGCCTCGATCCGCGACGGATCGAGATTCATGGAGTCCTGATCGATGTCCACGAAGATCGGCTTGAGCCCGTTCCACAGCAACGCGTGGCTGGTGGCGACGAAGGAGTACGGCGTGGTGATCACCTCGCCGGTCACCCGCAATGCCTGCAGCGCGGTGATGAGCGCCAGGGTGGCGTTGGCGAAGAGCACGATGTGCTTCACCCCCAGGTATTCACACAGGGCCTCTTCCAACGCATGGTGCATGTCGCCCCCGTTGGTCAGGAAACGGCTCTCCCAGATCTTTTCCAGGTAGGGGATGAACTCTTCCAGGGGCGGCAGAAGCGGGCTGGTGACCGGGATCGTCTTGTTGTTCATGTAGGGCCCTGATGAATGGATACTCAGGCGAGTAAAGGGCGAAAAACCCGAGCCCGCCACTCCATGCAAGGCCCGTACCCAGAGAGCCTGATGCAGGTCAAAGCCCCTGGTCGCGCGGCCCCTGGCTGTTCCACAGGCGCTGCGGCGCGAATCGGCAGTCAAACTTCTGACAAATTCTCCCGTGTTTCCGTAGACCTTGCGGGACATACCGTCCAGCGACACAGGTCCAGTCCCTGCGAACGAAAAGGCCCATGACGGAGTCATGGGCCCTGTTCCACAGAGGGACTGTCACTTCAGGTAGTTGAACAGGCTCAACCCCTGGATCTTCACGTAGCTCTGCTGCGCGGCATCCATGATGGTGGACTGCAACGACAGCCGCGACAGCGCCTCGGCGTAGTCCAGGTCCTGGATCTGCGACATCACCGAGGCATTCACCAGCTTCACATCGTCGATGAAAGTCTCGGTGCTTTCCACGGTATTCAGGCGTGCGCCGATCTTGCCCTGGCCGCCATCCACGGCGGCAGCCACGGCGGAGAGGTTGGTCAGGGCCACCGCCGTCGCATCGCGGATGGCGTCGTTGCCGGCCTGGTTGTCGGTGGAGCTTTCCAGAGCCTTGCGCAGGTCCGACACCACGTTCAGCAGGCTGCGCTTCTCGCTGCCCGGCTTGTAGTTGACGTTGAACTCGTCGCCCGCCTTCGGCGTGCCATCGATAGTCACGCTGACGCCGGCGTAGAGCACCTTGTCGATGGTCTTCGGGTCGTCGTCGATGGCGCCCTTGGACAATTGCCAGGCCGGCGGCGAATTCGGATCGTAGGTGGTCCAGTCATAGCCCGGAGGCAGGCTCTTCGGATCGTAGACCACGTACTCCTTGTCGCTGACGAAGTGGATGTTGAAGCCGTCGGTTGCCGCAGGCGGATTGCTCGCCGGGAACTGGCTGTCGAAGGCCAGCTCGTCCTCGACCAGGCCGACCGAGATGCGACCATCGCCGGTATTGCCAACCGCCGCCTTGGTATCGAGACGAGCGGCGTTGACGATGTCCTCGAACAGCACCTTGCCGCTGTCGCTGACCGGAATCCGCGTGCTGCTGGCGATCTGCACCTCGCGCTGGCTCTCGTCGCCCATGTAGCTGTAGGTGCCGTCCTCGTTGCGCACGAACGGTTGCACGGACCCCTGCGAACCGGAGAACAGGTACTTGCCGCTGGCATCCCGGCTGTTGAGCAGGTTCAGCAACTCGTCCTCGCGCTGGCGCAGTTCGCTGGCCAGCGCCTTCTTGTCGTTGGAGTCCAGCGCGCCGTCGCCGGCCTGGCCAGCGATCTCGCGGATGCGCTGGAGGACGTTGCCGACCGAACGGAGGATGGTTTCTTCCTGGCTCAGGCTGTTCTTCGCCTCGGTCATGCCGGTCTTGTACTGCTCGTTCAACCCCTGCTCCTGGTCCAGGCGCAACAGGCGTACCGAACCGACCGGGTCGTCCGCCGGGGTCAGGATGCGCTTACCGGTGCTGATCTGCTCGAAGGTACGGTTCAGGTCCGCGTAGTTGCGGGAAATCCCGTTGACCGAGTTGTTGAAGGCCTGGATGGTGGAAATGCGCATGGTGGCGGTCTCGCTGGCTTAGGCCCCGTCGAGAGAACTCAACGGAACGCTCCAATCAGGGTATCGAACAGAGTGCGGGCAACTTGAATCACCTGGGCCGAGGCACTGTAGTACTGCTGGAACTGGATCAGGTTGGCCGCCTCTTCGTCGAGGCTCACGCCGGACAGCGAGTCGCGGCTGTCCTGGGCCTGCTTCAGCACCGTGGCGCTGGCCTCGCTGCTGGCGCGCACCTGGGCGGTCAGGGTGCCGACCCGCTCGACCAGGCCACCGTAGGCTTCGTTATAGGTGGAACCGGTGCTATCGGTACCGCCGACCGTCGGCTTGGTCTGCAGGGCCAGCAGCTCGAGGGCATTGCGGTTGTCGGAAATGCCCTTGTCATTGAAACCGACCTTGAAGCTGTCGGAGTTCTGCGGTACGCCGCTGAGCTCGAATTCGTAGCTGTACTTCTGCCCGCTCGGGTCGGTGAACGCCATGCGCACGGTATTGGTATTGCCGCTGGTCAGCGTGGGGCTACCGGTCAGGGCGTTGCCGTCCTTGTCGACATAGCTCCAGCCGGCCGGCAGCGGCGAGGACAGGGTGTAGCTCTTGCCGTCGGCGCTGAGCGTAGCGGCAAGGCTGATGCCGTTGGGACCGAAGGCGTTCTGCAGGACCGCCGGGTCCACCGGCGACGGGCCGCCGGTAAGGGTCGGCGCGCCGATCTTGCCGGTGCCGCGGTTGTCGGTATTCGACTCGGCCCGCGCGGTACCGGCGAAGGCTAGCTGCGAGGCGTTCTTCAGCGTCGCCTCGATGTCCGCCGCGCCGCGCCGGGTCGGCTGCAGAGTGAAGCGGTCGCCGGCGTCGGGGAGCTTGTCCAGGGTCACGTTGAAACCCTGGTCGACGCCGTTGGCATCCTTGAACGACAGGGTGTACGGGCCGCTGCCGCTGACCGTGACCTGCATGTTCGCATCGTCGCCCAGACGCCGCGCGGTGAAGTTGGTGCCATCGAAGTCCAGGCGGAAATCGCTGGAGTTGAGCTTGCTGGTATCGGTGATGTTCAGATTGGCGTGGACATTGCCGGTGTTGCCGTTCTTCGCCAGTACCCGCAGAGCGGTGATGTCCGGGTCGTTGATATCGCCGAACAGGTTGGCGCCGGCCTTGCCGGCCAGGTCTAGCCCCTTACCCAGTTGCTTGTTGATGGTGTCGGCGAGGGTGATCGCCAACTGCCCGAGCTTGTTGTAGCTGCTGTCCAGGGCGCTGTTGCGGTAGGCCAGCAGGCCACCCATCTCGCCGCCGGACACCAGATCGGTGACGTTCTGGATGGAGTTGCCGTTGCTCAGTTGCACCTGGAACCGGCTCGGGTCGTCCAGCCCCGGCACCACGCTCAGGGTCGACACGGTATTGCCCACCACCAGCGGCTGGCCACTGCCGATGAACAGGCTGACGCTGTTGTCGTCCTGGGTCACCGCGGTCACCCCGATCATCTCGGACAGCTTGCGCACGGCCTCGTCGCGGGCATCCAGCAGGTCATTGGGCACCGCCCCCGCCGACTTGGCCTTGGCGATCGCGTCGTTGTAGCTGGCCACGCTCTGCGATAGGTGATTGACCTGCGAGGCCAACGCGCCCAACTGCTGGTTGATCAGGCTGTTCTGCTTGTCCAGTTGGTCGTAGAGGGTGTTGAAGGTCTTGCCCAGCCCCTCGGCCTGCGCCAACACCGCCTCGCGCGCCTCGGTCGAGGACGGGTTGTTCGCCGCGGTCTGCAGTGCGGCGAAGAAGCGCTGCATGGCCGGGCTGACGCCGGTGGTGGTGTTGGACAACAGGCCGTCGAGCTGCTCGATCTGGCTACGGAATGCGCTCAACTCGCTGTTCTGGCTGGTGGCATTGCGCAACTGGCCGGTGAGGAAGTCGCTGGCCAGCCGGCGCACGTCGACGATCTGGCTGCCCGAGCCCATGTAGCCGGCGCCGCTGAACTGCGGGATCTGGGTCTGCTGGATGGCGGACTGGCGACTGTACCCGGGGGTCTTGACGTTGGTGATGTTGTGCCCGGTGACGGTCAGCCAGGTCTGGCTGGTGCCGAGGCCGGACAGGCCTATCGAGAGTAGGTCGGACATGGGTCAGTTCCTCCTTGCTCAACCCAGAGGCGGCGTGCCGGCGGCGGCGACGGCCTGGTAGGTCTGCATCTGTCTGGCGATCTGCGCCACCTTGCGGGCGTACTGCGGATCGGTGGCGTAGCCGGCGCGCTGCAGTTCCTGCATGAAGCGCTCGGGGTTGGCGGCGCTGTCCAGGGCGTTCTGGTAGCGGTCGTTGCCCTGGAGGAAGCTGACGTAGTCGTGGAAGCTCTGCTCGAACGACGAGTAGGAGCGGAACGCCGCGACTTCCTTGACCGCCTTGCCGCCTTCGTATTCGGTGGTGAGGGCGCGCGCCGAGGCACCATCCCAGCGGCTGCCGGTCTTGATGCCGAACAGGTTGTGGCTGCTGGCGCCGTCCTGCTGGCGGATGATCGATTTGCCCCAGCCGGTTTCCAGTGCGGCCTGGGCCACCAGGTAGCGGGCATCGACGCCGATCCGCTCGGCAGCCTTCTGCGCCATCGGCAGCATGGTGGCGACGAACGCGTCGGCCGAGGCGAACATCGACTTGCCCCTGGCCAGCGGCGGCTGGGCGAGGCGCCGGCTGCCCTGGCTGTCGACGCCGTCGGTGGAGAAGCCGCGGCGGCTGGCCGCCGGGTAGCTCTGCGCCGGCAGGTAATTGTCCTGGCCAAGCCCCTGGGCCAGGCTGGCGGCCGGCGAGGCGGAGGGAACGATGCCGGCAAGCATGCGCTCGGCCAGCTTGCCCGGCAGCGCCAGGCGCCGCTGGTTGAGCAGCTTCGAGTCGTCGCGGCCGGCTTCCGGCATCGGCAGGGCCTTGCCGGTCTGCGCATTGGGGTTGCTCGGCCAACGGCCGGCGCCGTTCTCGGCGACCCGGGCGAACGGGTTCTCGCCGTTGCCCCTGGAGCCTTGCTTCATCTTCGACAACTGGCGCACCAGCACATCGGCCAGGCCGATGCCGCCGGCATTCTTCGACAGGCTCACCGACAGCTGCTGGTCGTACATGTCCTGGTACTGCTTGGTGGTCTGGCTGTTCATGAAATTGCCGTCGCCCAGCGCTTCGTTGGCCGAACGCATGGACTTGAGCATCTCGTTGAGGAACAGCGATTCGAATTCCTGGGCGACCTTGCGGATGTTCGCCTCGCCGTCGCGGTCCTTGCCGACCTTGAGCTGGTTGAGGCGGTTGAGATCGGTATAGGAGCCGCTGTCGGGGCCTGCGCCGATACCGCTGAGCAAACGGGAATCCATGGCGTCGTCCTCAGATCACGATCAGGTCGGCCTGCAACGCGCCGGCCTGCTTCAGGGCTTCGAGGATCGCCATCAGGTCGCTCGGCGCGGCGCCGACCTGGTTCACCGCGCGGACGATGTCGTCCAGGGTGGTGCCGGGGCCGAACTTGAACATCGGCTTGGTCTCCTCCTCGGCATTCACCCGCGAGCGTGGCACCACGGCGGTCTGACCGTTGGAGAAGGCACCGGGCTGGCTGACGATGGGGTCCTCGGTGATGCTCACGGTCAGGCTGCCGTGGGTGACGGCGGCCGGCGATACCTTGACGTTCTGGCCGATGACGATGGTGCCGGTGCGCGAATTGATGATGACCTTGGCCACCGCCTCGCCCGGCTGCACGTCGAGGTTCTCCAGGATCGACAGGTAGTCGACCCGCTGGTTCGGGTCGAGCGGCGCGCTGACCCGCACCGAGCCGCCGTCCACCGCATGGGCGACGCCCGGGCCGAGCAGTTCGTTGATGCGGTCGACGATGCGCTTGGCGGTGGTGAAGTCCGGGCGGTTGAGGTTCAGCGTCAGGCTGTTGCCCTGGTCGAAGCCGCTCGGCACCGCGCGTTCGACCGTGGCGCCGGCCGGGATACGTCCGGCGGACGGGACGTTGACGGTGATCTTCGAGCCGTCGCGGCCTTCGGCGTCGAAGCCGCCGACCACCAGGTTGCCCTGGGCGACCGCGTAGACCTGGCCGTCGATACCTTTCAGCGGAGTCATCAGCAGGCTGCCGCCGCGCAGGCTCTTGGCGTTGCCGATGGACGACACGGTGACGTCGATCGGCTGGCCCGGCTTGGCGAACGGCGGCAGGTCGGCATGCACCGATACCGCGGCGACGTTCTTCAACTGCACGTTGCCGACGTTGGCCGGCACCTTGATGCCGAACTGCGCCAGCATGTTGTTGAAGGTCTGCAGGGTGAACGGTGTCTGTGTGGTCTGATCGCCGCTGCCGCTCAGGCCGACCACCAGGCCATAGCCGATCAACTGGTTGGTCCGCACGCCCTGGATGCTGGCGATATCCTTCAACCGCTCGGCCTGGGCCGCGCCGGCGGCCAGGAGCAGCGCGGCGAGGGCCAGCAGGTGCTTGAACTTGGTCATCGCGAGCGTCCTCAGAACGGCCACAGCGGGCTGAGGAAGAAGCGGTCCAGCCAGCCCGGCTGACTGGCATCGGCGAAGGCGCCGGTGCCGGAATAGGTGATCCGGGCGTCGGCCACGCGGGTCGAGGACACGGTGTTGTCGGTGGCGATATCGTCGGCGCGGACCAGGCCGGCGATGCGCACCAGCTCGTTGCCGGTGTTCAGGGTCATCCACTTCTCCCCGCGCACGGAGAGGATGCCGTTGGGCAGCACCTCGGCCACGGTCACGGTGATCGAGCCGGTCAGGCTGTTGCTCTGCCCCGCCTGGCTGTCGCCCTTGGCGTCGCGCGAGCCGCCGTATTCGGCGCTGAGGCTGAGGTCGCCGCCGCCGATCGGGTTGTTGGTGGTCATGCCGCTGCCGAACAGCGAGGTCAGCCCCATCTTGGTCTTGCTGTCCTTCTGGATATCGGAGTTGGCTTTCTTGCTCGCCTGGGTCTTCTCGTTGAGGGTGATGGTGATGATGTCGCCCACGCGGAAGGCCTTGCGGTCGTCGTAGAGGTTCTGCTCGAAACCGGCCTGGTAGATCGCGCCGTTGTTCTGCGCGGCGGGCAACGGGGTGCGCGGCAGCACCGGCGCGTAGTACGGATCGTTCGGCTTCGGCGGTGGATTGACGCAACCGCCCAGGGCGGTGGCGATGCCAAGCAGGGAGACGATCATCAGCCGGTTCATATCAAGCTACCTCGCGGCGTACAGCCAGGGCCCGGTCAGGGCCCGTCAAAGATTCTGGGTGACGAAGGACAACATCTGGTCGGCGGTGGAGATGACCTTGGAGTTCATCTCGTAGGCGCGCTGGGTGGTGATCATGTTCACCAACTCCTCGACCACGTTGACGTTGGAGTTTTCCAGGGTGTTCTGGGCAACCGTGCCGAGGCCGTTGAGACCCGGCGTACCGACCTGCGGCGCGCCGCTGGAGCCGGTTTCCAGGAACAGGTTGTTGCCGATGGCCTGCAGGCCGGCCGGGTTGATGAAGTCGGCGGTCTGGATGTTGCCGATCACCTGCGGCTGGGCGTTGCCGGTGGTGGTCACCGAGACGGTGCCGTCCTGGCCGACGGTGAAGGTCTGGGTCTCGTTGGGCACCACGATCGCCGGCTCCAGGGCGAAGCCGTTGGAGGTGACGATCTGCCCGTCGGAGTTCAGGTGGAAGCTGCCGTCGCGGGTGTAGGAGACGGTGCCATCCGGCAGCAGGACCTGGAAGAAGCCACGCCCGTTGACCGCCATGTCCAGCGGCTGCTCGGTGGTCTGCAGGCTGCCCGGGGTGAAGATCTTCTGGGTGCCGACGACGCGCACACCGGTACCCAGCTGCAAGCCCGAAGGCAGCTCGCTGTCCTGGGTCGACTGGCCGCCCGGCTGGCGCCGGATCTGGTACAGCAGGTCCTGGAACTCCGCGCGGTCGCGCTTGAAGCCGGTGGTGGATACGTTGGCCAGGTTGTTGGAAATGGTGGTCAGGTTCATGTCCTGGGCGGACAGACCGGTCTTGCTGACCCACAGTGCCGATAACATCGTCGTGCTCCTCGGGTGCCGGTTTTATGGCACCACGCTCAAGTGATTAGCTGATTTGCAAAACCCGCGCCATGGCCGCCGAATCATCCTCGGCGGTGCGCATCATCTTCACGTGCAGCTCGAATTGACGGGACAGCGAGAGGATCGCGGTCATCTCTTCCACCGCGTTCACGTTGCTGCTTTCCAGGAAACCGGAAACCACCTTCACGTTGGCGTCGGCCAGCGGCGCCTGCTCGCCCGGCTGCGGCTTGTAGTGCAGCAGGCCGTCGGTACCCTTCTCCATCTGCTTCAGGTTCGGGTTGACCAGCTTGATCCGGTCCACCACGGCGACCACGTTGGGGTTCTCGCCAAGGGCGCGGATGCTGATGGTGCCGTCCTGGCCGATCTCCACCTTTTCCTCCGGCGGCACGGCGATCGGTCCGCCGTTGCCGAGCACCGGCAAGCCGTCGCCGGTGCGCAGCATGCCGAGGGCGTCGATATGCATGCCGGCGGTACGCACGTAGGCCTCGCTGCCATCCGGCGCCTGGACCGCGACGAAGCCGTCGCCGTCGATGGCGATGTCCAGCTCGTTGCCGGTTTCCTGGAGGCTGCCATGGCTGAAATCGGTACCGGGCCGCTCGCTCATGGCGAATACCCGCGCCGGGAAGCTGTCGCCGAACACCTGCATCGAACGCGCCTGCTCGAAGTCGCGACGAAAGCCGCTGGTCGAGATGTTCGCCAGGTTGTTGGCATGAGCGCGCATCGCCAGGGTGTTCTGGCTGGCCCCGCTCATGGAGACGTACAGCATCTTGTCCATCGAATCCTCCAGGCACCGGCACAATCCGCCGGGCTTTCTTGCAGGTTATCCAGCAAGCGTCGTGCCAGAATTCGAAAAAACAATTAATACATTGATTTAAAAGGGTTTTATAAAACAGAAAGCCTCCTTTCGGAGGCTTCGGGGGCAACCCCTGGCCGCGGGGTTGCCGCTGGCGGCAAGGGACTTGCCGGTGCCCGGACGGCACCGGCTCGCCGTCATCAGCGCAGGTTGATGATGGTCTGGGTCACCGCATCCTCGGTCTGGATGGTCTTGGCATTGGCCTGGTAGTTGCGCTGGTGGACGATGAGGTTCACCAGTTCGTTGGAGATGTCCACGTTGGACGCTTCCAGCGCGCCGGATTGCAGCGCTCCCAGGGTGCCCGAGCGCGGCGCGCCGACCGCCGGCTCGCCGGACTCCGCGGACTGCACCCAGGAGGTCTTGCCGATCGGCGTCAGGCCCTGGATGTTGGCGAAGTTGGCCAGCACCACCTGGCCCTGCACCTTGGACTGGCCATTGGTGTAGCGGGCGAAGATCACCCCGGTGTCATCGATTTCCAGTCCCGCCAGCTTGCCCGTGGTGTAGCCGTCCTGGATCGGGTTGCTCTGGGTGAATGCGGTCGAATACTGAGTGGTCTTGCGCATGTCGAAGGTGATGCCGCTGTCTGAGCCGGTGGCTCCGTTCCACGCGTAGGTCGGCGGGGTCTTGCCGTCGGAGGCCGCCGGGATCCAGCCGGAGCCCGGGGTCGGCGGATTGCCGGTGGCCGCGCTGAACTGGATCACGTTGGTGGTCGCGTCGATGCTGAAGCCCGGCCCACTGGTGCTGCCGTCCGGCGCCCGTACCGAGGTCATCTGACCGCTGGCGTCGAAGGTGACGTTGAAGCTCATCGGCGTCTTGTTCGACGGGTCGAGCGGGTTCACCCCGTCGATCAGCACCTTCATGGTCCAGCTGTTTTCCGGAATCGGCGGGGTCGCGTTCGGGTCCGGCTGGTTCTTGATGAAGAACTGGCTCATGGTGTGGGCATTGCCCTGGCTGTCGTAGATGCCCAGCGAGGACGACGAGGTGTAGGTGGCGGCGTCGCTCGGATCGAACGGGGTGACGGTCGGCGGCTTCTTGGTCGAGTCCAGGTTATAGGACTGCTGGATGCTCGAAGTGGCCTTCGGCGCCTGGTTGGCCTGCTCGACCTTGAGATCGGAGACCACGCCGTTCTGCAACTGGCCGTTCGGCCCGACGGCGTAGCCCTGCAGGCGGTAGCCGTTGTTGTCGACGATGTAGTCCTGCTTGTCGAGATTGAAATAGCCGGCGCGGGTATAGCTGATCGCCCCGTTGTTGCTGGTGACGAAGAAGCCGTTGCCGTTGATCGCCAGGTCCAGCACGCTGTTGGTCGAGTCGATGTTGCCCTGCTTGAACATCTGCGAGATATCCGAGAGCAGCACGCCGCTGCCCTGCGGGTTGCTGCCCGAGCCAAGGACCGAGGCCGCATAGACGTCGGCGAATTCCGCGCGCGACTGCTTGAAACCCACGGTACCGGCGTTGGCGATGTTGTTGCCGGTGACGTTCAGGCCGCTGGAGGCCGCCTGGATGCCACTCAGGCCGATGTTGAAACTCATGGATAGCTCCTTGCCGGAAACGCCGGCTTACTGGCCGATGATCTGTACTTTGGACAGGGGAATGCTGCCCAGGCCGGCGAGGTTGAGCATCAGCTCGCCGCCGTTCTGCCCCAGGGTGACGCTGTCGACGTTGGCCGGCAGGTAGGTCTGGAGCCCGTAGGTCTTGCCGTCGATCGAGGTCTGCGCCTCGAACTTGTAGGTGCCCGGCGGCATCACCTTGCCGCTGCTGTCCTTGCCGTCCCACATGAAGCTGACGCTGCCGGCGGACTGCTGGCCGAGGTTGATGCGGTTCACCACCGTGCCCTTGTCGTCGTAGACGTTGACCCAGACATTGCTGCTGGAGACCGGCAGGTTGAGGGAGGCCTTGAAGGTCTCCTTGGTGTCCACCACCGCCTTGTCGGTCGCCACGATGACCTTGCGCCCCACCAGCGACGAGGCCTGCAACGCCTGCGACGACTGGTAGTTGGAGAGGATGCTCTCCATGCTCTTGTTCAGCGACTGCACGCCCTCCACGGTGCTGAACTGCGCCAGCTGGGCGATGAACTCGCCGTTCTGCTGCGGCGACATCGGGTCCTGGTTCTTCAACTGGGCGACCAGCAGCTTGAGGAACTCGTCCTTGCCCAGGTTGCCGCTACCCTTGACGCTCTGCCCGGTATCGGTGGCGCCGCTGCCTTTGGCAGGGCCGGTGCCGCTGACGTTATCGATGCTCATGCTCTACTCCGCTCACTGACCCAGGGTCAGGACCTTCTGCATCATCTGTTTGGCGGTATTCATCATTTCCGCGTTGGTCTGGAAGGCACGGCTGGCGGAAATCATGTCGGCCATTTCCTCGACCACGTTCACATTGGGGTAATACACGTAGCCGTTGGCATCCGCGGCCGGATGGTTCGGCTCGTAGCGCGGCATCAGCGAACTCTGGTCCTCGACGATGCCCAGCACCTGCACGCCGGCGCCGGAGCTGTCCTGGTCGGCGAACAGCGAGCCGCTGTCGCCCTGGGCCTGCTGGAACAGGGTGGAGAACACCGGATGGCGGGCGCGGTAGGTCTTGTCGACGCTGGAGGAAACCGTCTCGGCGTTGGCGATGTTGCTGGCCACGGTGTTCAGGCGGGTGCTCTGGGCGCTCATGCCGCTACCGGCAATGTTGAAGACACTGGCGAGGGACATGGCGGTTACTCTCCACGCAGGGCGCTGACCAGCCCTTTGAATTTGCTGTTGAGGAAGGTGAAGGACGCCTGGAAGTGCATGGCGTTCTCGGCGTAGTTGGCCTGCTCGATCTGGGCGTCGACGGTGTTCTGGTCGATCGACGGCTGGACCGGGATGCGGTACTGCAGGCTGCCCTCGCCCATGCCGAAACCTTCGGCGGCGATATGCCGCTCGTTGGTGGTGCGGGTGGCGAAGGTACCCTTGGCGGCCTTGTCCTTCTGCTCGGCGAGAACCGCGCCGAAGTCCAGGTCGCGAGCCTTGTAGTTCGGGGTATCGGCGTTGGCCAGGTTGTTGGCCAGCACTTCGGCGCGCTGGGCGCGGAAGCTGAGGGCTTGCTGGTGGATACCGAGTGCTCTGTCGAAACTGATGCTCATGGCTGCGAACCTGTTTGCCGGTGTGGCTTTCGTCGCCAACACTTGAGCAAGGCCCGTGCCAAATTATTAAAAACCTTTATATTCAATAACTTGAGTTTATTTCAGGGCAACCCGGAAGCGGCAAGCGGCAAGCCGTTTCCGCTTGCCGGCAAGGGCGGCAAGCCCCTGGAGCGGCTTCTTCGGCAAACGAAAAAGGCCCGATATCGTCGATATCGGGCCTTTCCCATGCTTCCGGCCGCAGGGGACTCGGCTCACTCGTGGCGAATGATCCGCTCGAGATCCACCGGTTCGCCGGGATGGGCATGCAACTTGGCGCGAATGTCCTCGAACATCGCATCGTATTCCTTGTGCACCCGGGTGATCGCGCCGAACTTCGGGTGCAGGCCGTGCTTCTGGGCGACCCGCGTGGCATCGCTGGCGAAGTTGAAGGCGGTATCGCGCGGCAGCTCGAAGGAGTCGCTGAACGACTTGCCGTCGATCTCGCCGTCCATGTCGAAGTGCACATAGGCGCCGGATTCGGCGTTCTGCCGCACCTCGTAGCGGATATGGATGTTGATGTCCTGCTGGTCGAGGCCGGGCAGGCTGACCAGATGGAGGTGGCCTGGTTCGAACATGACGAATCTCCTGGTGGGAACCGGAATCAGTCTAGCCAGGGACGAGCGAAAGAAAACCGCCCTGGATCAGTGCAACGTCGCTTTTTCCGCGCGTTCCTGAATGACCACCCAGGGCGCCACCACCACCGCCCAGAGGGTCGGGTCGCGTTCGAGGAAGTCCTTGGCCGCATCCTCCCCGACCTTGCTCAGGCCGCCGCCGGAAAGCCAGGCGGCGACCTTCTCGCGGTCGTCCCCGGCCAGGGCCTCGGCGACTTCCACCAGGTCCAGAGCGGCATCGACCTGGAGCAAGGCGCCACGGGCGAAGAACGGTTGCAGCTCGGCCCAGGAAATGACCGCGGTCTCGCCGAGCAGCTTGGCATAGAGGGTGCTAGTTTGTTCTGTCATGGGATCTACCTGGATTGCATGGGCGCCATGATAACGCCCGCCGGTAGCCCACGACAGCCGAAGGGAAACCGGGCCCAGGGAGGTGAGGCAGGCCCGCGCCGTTTTTCTATACGTTTATGTCAACCAGGCGACACGACTCACGGGAGCTCGCCGTGCCGTGCTTTTCAAGCGACGAAGCGCCGCTCTACACTGTACCGGTACAGTTCCCGGGGTCCGTCCATGACGATCACCCGGTCTCCTCCGGCCCCCGCGGCCGCGAGACTACAACAATGACAACACACAAGAAGAGTGGAGCACTATGAAGAAGGGTACTCAGCGTCTATCCCGCCTGTTCGCCGCGATGGCCATTGCCGGGTTCGCCAGCTACTCCATGGCCGCCGACACCATCAAGATCGCCCTGGCTGGCCCGGTCACCGGTCCGGTAGCCCAGTATGGCGACATGCAGCGCGCCGGTGCGCTGATGGCAATCGAACAGATCAACAAGGCAGGCGGCGTGAACGGCGCGCAACTCGAAGGCGTGATCTACGACGACGCCTGCGATCCCAAGCAGGCCGTGGCGGTCGCCAACAAGGTGGTCAACGACGGCGTCAAGTTCGTGGTCGGCCATGTCTGCTCCAGCTCCACCCAACCCGCCACCGACATCTACGAAGACGAAGGCGTGCTGATGATCACTCCGTCGGCCACCGCTCCGGAAATCACCTCGCGCGGCTACAAGCTGATCTTCCGCACCATCGGCCTGGACAACATGCAGGGCCCGGTGGCCGGCAAGTTCATCGCCGAACGCTACAAGGACAAGACCATCGCGGTACTGCACGACAAGCAGCAGTACGGCGAAGGCATCGCCAGCGAAGTGAAGAAGACCCTGGAAAGCGCCGGCGTCAAGGTCGCCGTCTACGAAGGCCTGAACGCTGGCGACAAGGACTTCAACGCACTGATCAGCAAGCTGAAGAAAGCCGGCGTGCAGTTCGTCTACTTCGGCGGCTACCACCCGGAAATGGGTCTGCTGCTGCGCCAGGCCAAGCAGGCCGGGCTGGACGCGCGCTTCATGGGCCCGGAAGGGGTCGGCAACAGCGAGATCACCGCGATCGCCGGGGACGCCTCGGAAGGCATGCTGGCGACCCTGCCGCGCGCCTTCGAGCAGGATCCCAAGAACAAGGCCCTGATCGACGCCTTCAAGGCGAAGAACCAGGATCCGAGCGGCATCTTCGTCCTGCCTGCCTACTCCGCGGTCACCGTGATCGCCAAGGGCATCGAGAAAGCCGGCGAGGCCGATCCGGAGAAGGTCGCCGAGGCCCTGCGCGCCAACACCTTCGAGACTCCCACCGGGAACCTCGGGTTCGACGAGAAGGGCGACCTGAAGAACTTCGACTTCACCGTCTACGAGTGGCACAAGGACGCCACCCGGACCGAAGTCAAGTAAGCATCGTTGCAGTACAAGGCCCACGTCACCCACCGTGGGCTTTGTTTTAGTACCCGCATGATTCCGCGAGCGGCGGCCCGGCAAGGGCGGGCGAAGACCGGCAGCGTTCACTCCTGGTGGACGGGAGCACGGCTTTCCCCTGCCTCCCGCCGGCCCGCCGCGCGCCGGATCGTGACGGGTCTCAGCAGCGTTCCGGCCCCACACCCGCGAGCCGAACGTCTACCTGCCGTACAACGGCGGGCGTTTAGCGAGAGAGTCCCATGCCCGAGATTTATCATTACCTACAACAATTGGTTAACGGCCTGACCGTCGGCAGCACCTATGCGCTGATCGCGATCGGCTACACCATGGTCTACGGCATCATCGGCATGATCAACTTCGCCCACGGCGAGGTGTACATGATCGGCTCGTACATCGCCTTCATCGCCATCACCCTGCTGGCGATGATGGGGCTGGACAGCGTTCCGCTGATGATGCTCGCCGCGTTCGCCGCCAGCATCATCGTCACCAGTGCCTTCGGCTACAGCATCGAGCGGGTCGCCTACCGCCCGTTGCGCGGCGGCAACCGCCTGATCCCGCTGATCTCCGCGATCGGCATGTCGATCTTCCTGCAGAACGCCGTGATGCTCTCGCAGGACTCCAAGGAAAAAGCCATCCCGACCCTGCTGCCCGGCAACTTCGTGCTCGGCGAAAGCAGCATGAACGGCGTGGTGATCTCCTATATGCAGATCCTGATCTTCGTCGTCACCTTCCTAGTGATGTTCGGCCTCACCCTGTTCATCTCCCGCTCCCGCCTGGGCCGCGCCTGCCGCGCCTGCGCCGAGGACCTGAAGATGACCAACCTGCTGGGCATCAACAGCAACAACATCATCGCCCTCACCTTCGTCATCGGCGCCGCCCTGGCCGCCGTCGCCGCGGTGCTGCTGGGCATGCAGTACGGCGTGATCAACCCCGGGATCGGCTTCCTCGCCGGGATCAAGGCGTTCACCGCCGCGGTACTCGGCGGCATCGGCAGCATCCCCGGGGCCATGCTCGGCGGCCTGCTGCTGGGCGTCGCCGAAGCGTTCGGCGCGGATGTATTCGGCGACCAGTACAAGGACGTGGTGGCCTTCGGCCTGCTGATCCTGGTGCTGCTGTTCCGACCTACCGGCATCCTCGGTCGTCCGGAGGTGGAAAAAGTATGAGCCAGTCTCTCAAGCGCGCTCTGTTCAGCGCCCTCCTCGTCATCCTGGTGTCCTATCCGATCCTCGGCCTGAAGCTGCGCACCGTCGGCATCAAGCTCGAGGTCCTCGGCGCCGACGCGCAGACCCTCTGGACCATCGCCGCGGCCGCCCTGGCCATGTTCGTCTGGCAACTGTTCCGCGATCGCATCCCGCTCAAGCTGGGTCGCAGCGTCGGCTACAAGGTCAACGGCAGCGGCCTGAAGAACTTCCTCAGCCTGCCGTCGACCCAGCGCTGGGCGGTACTCGCCCTGGTCGTGGTGGCTTTCGTCTGGCCGTTCTTCGCCTCGCGCGGGGCGGTGGACATCGCCACCCTGATCCTGATCTACGTGATGCTCGGCATCGGCCTGAACATCGTGGTCGGCCTGGCCGGCCTGCTCGATCTCGGCTACGTCGGCTTCTACGCGGTGGGTGCCTACACCTACGCGCTGCTCGCCGAGTACGCCGGGTTCGGCTTCTGGACCGCCCTGCCGATCGCCGGGATGATGGCCGCGCTGTTCGGCTTCCTCCTCGGCTTCCCGGTGCTGCGCCTGCGCGGCGACTACCTGGCGATCGTGACCCTCGGCTTCGGCGAGATCATCCGCATCCTGCTGCGCAACATGACCGAGATCACCGGCGGCCCCAACGGCATCGGCTCGATCCCCAAGCCGACCCTGTTCGGCCTGACCTTCGAACGCCGCGCACCGGAAGGCATGCAGACCTTCCACGAATTCTTCGGCATCGCCTACAACACCAACTACAAGGTCATCCTGCTCTACGTGGTGGCCCTGCTGCTGGTGCTGCTGGCCCTGTTCGTGATCAACCGGCTGATGCGCATGCCGATCGGTCGCGCCTGGGAAGCGCTGCGCGAGGACGAAGTGGCCTGCCGCGCTCTCGGTCTCAACCCGACCATCGTCAAGCTCTCCGCCTTCACCATCGGCGCCAGCTTCGCCGGTTTCGCCGGCAGCTTCTTCGCCGCCCGCCAGGGCCTGGTGACGCCTGAGTCCTTCACCTTCATCGAGTCGGCGATGATCCTTGCGATCGTCGTGCTCGGCGGTATGGGTTCGCAGCTCGGCGTGATCCTCGCCGCGGTGGTGATGGTGCTGCTCCAGGAAATGCGCGGGTTCAACGAATACCGCATGCTGATCTTCGGCCTGACCATGATCGTGATGATGATCTGGCGTCCCCAGGGACTGCTGCCGATGCAACGCCCGCACCTGGAGCTGAAGCCATGAGCCGACCGATTCTCGAAGTGAGCGGCCTGACCATGCGCTTCGGCGGCCTGCTGGCCGTCAACGGCGTCAACCTGAAGGTCGAGGAAAAGCAGGTGGTCTCGATGATCGGCCCGAACGGCGCCGGCAAGACCACCGTATTCAACTGCCTGACCGGCTTCTACCAGCCCACCGGCGGCCTGATCCGCCTCGATGGCGAGGAGATCCAGGGCCTGCCCGGTCACAAGATCGCTCGCAAGGGCGTGGTGAGGACGTTCCAGAACGTCCGCCTGTTCAAGGAAATGACCGCGGTGGAGAACCTGCTGGTCGCCCAGCACCGCCACCTCAACACCAACTTCCTCGCCGGCCTGTTCAAGACCCCGGCGTTCCGCCGCAGCGAGCGCGAGGCCATGGAGTACGCCGCGCACTGGCTGGAGGAAGTCAACCTTACCGAGTTCGCCAACCGCAGCGCCGGCACCCTCGCCTACGGCCAGCAGCGACGCCTGGAGATCGCCCGCTGCATGATGACCCGCCCGCGGATCCTCATGCTCGACGAGCCGGCCGCCGGCCTCAACCCGAAGGAGACCGACGACCTCAAGGCGCTGATCGCCAAGCTGCGCAGCGAGCACAACGTGACGGTATTGCTGATCGAGCACGACATGAAGCTGGTGATGAGCATTTCCGACCATATCGTGGTGATCAACCAGGGCGCCCCCCTGGCCGACGGGACGCCGGAGCAGATCCGCGACAACCCGGACGTGATCAAGGCTTATCTGGGGGAAGCGTGAGCATGCTGAGTTTCGACAAGGTTTCCACCTACTACGGCAAGATCCAGGCGCTGCACGACGTCAGCGTGGAAGTGAAGAAGGGCGAGATCGTCACCCTGATCGGCGCCAACGGCGCCGGCAAGTCGACCCTGCTGATGACGCTCTGCGGCTCGCCGCAGGCGGCCAGCGGCAGCATCCGCTACGAAGGCGAGGAACTGGTCGGCCTGCCCTCCTCCACCATCATGCGCAAGAGCATCGCGGTGGTCCCGGAAGGCCGCCGGGTATTCTCCCGCCTGACGGTGGAAGAAAACCTGGCGATGGGCGGCTTCTTCACCGACAAGGACGACTACCAGGTGCAGATGGACAAGGTGCTGGAACTCTTCCCGCGCCTGAAGGAACGCTACGAACAGCGCGCCGGGACCATGTCCGGCGGCGAACAGCAGATGCTCGCCATCGGCCGCGCGCTGATGAGCAAGCCAAAGCTGTTGCTGCTGGACGAACCTTCGCTCGGCCTGGCGCCGATCATCATCCAGCAGATCTTCGAGATCATCGAGCAGCTGCGTCGCGAAGGCGTCACCGTGTTCCTCGTCGAGCAGAACGCCAACCAGGCGTTGAAGCTCGCCGATCGCGCCTACGTGCTGGAGAACGGCCGGATCGTCATGCACGACACCGGCGCCGCCCTGCTGACCAACCCGAAGGTGCGCGACGCCTACCTCGGCGGCTGAGCACCGTCCCGCCGGAGACTTCAGCACCTACGAAAACGGCCCTCACGGGCCGTTTTTTTATGCCGAGGCGTACCGGCTACAGGCCGTAGCGCTCGATAGCGTCCAGGTGCGGCTGGGTGTCGACCTCCGCCGCTTCCGCCAGGCGCAGCCAGCACATGCGGTGCGGCCATTGCCCGGTGGCCTCCTGCAACGCCTGGTGCAGGTCGCGCGGCGCCTGCTGCGCGGGTGTCGCAACGGTGAAGTAGATCGCCCGCAGTTCCTCGCCGCTGCTGGCATCGGTGACCTGGTAGTCGCGGTTGCTGTGCACCCAGACCTTCCAGCCGCGCGCGTCGAGCCTTTCGCGGAAGGCGTCGAAGGCCTCGTCGCCCGGATACACGCCGTCCACCAGCCAGCTCGGCGAGTAACCACCGCTCTCGAGGACGTGCACCACCGCATAGGTGGGAACGAAACGCTTGCGTTCCTCCTCGTCTTCCGGAGCCGGATAGATCAGCCCGGCGTCGAACACCACCCAGTCACCGACCCGCTGGCTGCGGTTGCCCGGCGCGTTCTCGAGGACCCGCGCGGTCACCGGGCCGGTGCGCCGGGCGTAGTAGTCGAGCGCTTCGCCATCCTCGATGTAGCGGACGATCACCCAGCCCCAGTCTTCCTCGATCGGTCCGTCGCCGGCGGCGAACTCCATGCCCATGCCGGCAGCGACCTCGCGCAGCATCGTCCAGTCGCGCGCGGCGCTGGCGGCCGTCATCTGGTCCCACTGCACCGACTGCGGCTCCTCCAGCTTGCCGGCCAGACGCTGGTAGGCCAGCGCCGCCTCGGCGAAGCGATCCTGCTCCATCAGCGCCTTACCCAGCAGGCTGTGTGCTCCCAGCGAGCCGGGGGAAATTTCCAGCACCGATTGGCAGGCGCGCTCCAGCTCCGGCCAATCGTTGAGTTTCTCGGCCAGCTTGACTTCGCTCCACAGCGCGATCAGCGGCACGCTGTCGGCGTAGAGCCGGCCGAGGCGCTTGACCTGGTCGTACTCGCCGCGCGCCAGCAAGGCATTGAGCAGGTAGTAGGCCAGTTGCTGCTCCTCGTCGGTGTGGCGCTCGACGTACTCCCAGAGCAGGTCGATGGCCTCGTCGTCAGCGGAGCAGGCCTGTAGCGCCGAGGCGGCCACTTCGCGCAAGGCGGTGTCGTCGGGCCGCTCGGCCAGCGCCTGGAGCAGCCACTGCACTTCTTTTTCCGGGTTGCGCGGCGCGTCTTCGCTGCCCTGCGCAGCCAGCCAGTCGAGCAACTCCGCAGCCGGCACCGGCAGCTCCTGTTGCTGCGGCGCGGCATCGATCTCCTCTCTCAACCCGGCGAGCAACTGGCTGGCGCCCCGGTCGCGCTGCAACTGTTGAGCATGCTGTTCGGCCAGCGCCAGGTGGCGCCTGGCGCTCCATACCGAACCGCGTTGCAACGCGAGGCGGACGGCCTGGCTGGCAACATCGATGACCACCCGGTGCGCGCCCTTCTGCGAGTAGTGTTCGAGCATTTGCTGCAGGCGCCCGCCGAAGTCCCAGGTGTTGCGCTCCGGGGTCCGTTGCAGCAGCAGGTAGACGGCGCGCAGCCAGATCGTACGGTAGCGCGGGGCAATCTCGGAGAACGGCAGCAGCGCCTCCAGGGCCTCCTCGTCGCGCCCCAGCAACGCCAGGCCGTGGGCCTTGTACAGACGCCGCGGCTGGCTGATGTTGTTCCACTCCGCGCCCTCGACCTTCTCCTCCATCTCGCCGATCAGGGCCAGCGCCTGTTCGGCGCGCCCCAGGTTCAGCAGGATCGCCACGCGCATCTCCAGGAGACTGTCGAACACCTCCTCGCCGGCGGCGAGGATCTTCTTCTCCTGTTCGGCCAGGAAGGCCAGGGCGTCTTCGCCGCGCCCGTCGTCGAGCAGCGCCTCGGCCTTCTCGTTGCTCAGGCAGTGGAAGCAGGCCCAGGTCGGGTCGATCCGCGCCAGGGTCTCGTCGCATACCTCGATGCGCTCCTCCACCCAACCCGGGCCGTCGACGTTGGCGTAGCACGACGCCAGGTCCTGGGTCACGCAGACCGACTGCGGGCAGGCCTGGGTGTCGTCGCGATTGGCCAGTTCGAACAGGGAAACGGCGTCGGCCAGGGCGGTCTCGCCCTCCAGCTGGTTGCCGACCCGGTTACGCATTTCCCAGTGGCGGACGAAGATTTCCAGCCACGGGTTGTTCAACGTCCGGCTCAGCGCCTTGACCTCCGGCAACAGCGCCTCGGCGCGCTCCACCTCGAGGTCGCAGACGTACGCGGTGAGTTCGTCGATCAGCCGCGCACTCTGCTCCTGGCCGGCCTCACGCAGGTCGGCGCGGAGCTTCTCCACCCAGTTCCAGATATCCATATGCTTCAGTCTCCATCAGGCGTGTTGCGAATTTTCTTATTGCCCCAGCAGGCGCTTCACCGAATCGGCGAGTCCGGCCAGGGCCTGGTTCAGCGAGGTCGCGGGCTGGCCGCGTCCCTGTCCGGCGATGATCACCTTGAACGAGCGCAGCAGCAGCGCCGCATGGGCCGCTTCGCCGCGTTCCTCGCCGACGGCCGCAAGCAGCGCCTGCACCGCCGGATTGTCGAGGTTGACGTAGAGCCGGCTCGGCTGGCGATTGTCGAGCTTGCGGGTGAACTGCCGGGCCAGGCGCAACGCCGCGGTGGAAATACGCTTGTCGGCCTCGTCGTCCTCCAGACGCCGCTTGAGTTCGGCGTCGCGGTCGGGCACCACCACGAGCGGCAGCTCCTCGGGGCTGAAGCGGGCGATCACCAGTTGCTCCTCGGCGCCGCCCAGGTGTTCGGCCAGCCAGCCGGTCTCGCGCTCGGGCAGTCGGTCGAGGCGGAACAACTGGCGGTTGCCCTGCTCGGTGCCCAGCTCCACCAGGCGCATCCCCTTGGCCTGCGCCCAGCGACGGAGGAAGGGTACCACCGCATAGCGATTGCCATGGGCCACCGGTACGCCCATGGCACGGAACAGCATTTCCTCGAAGCCGCTGTCGTTGTCCAGCAGCACATGCACCGCTCCGCGCGAAAGGAGTTCGGAGGCCGGGAGGTCGCCCTGGGAGGTGGGTACGCGCAGGCTGTCCATCATCAGCGCGAACAGACGCTCGTCGCACAACGCCGCCCCCAGCAGGGCCTCGTTGTGCCGCAGCAGGACCCGTCGCCAGGCCTCCGGCTGCTGCCGGGCCACCTCGCCGAGCCCGGCGATCAGCGCCTCGGCCAGCGCATGCTGGATCGCCGCGTAATGGTCGTCACGCTGCAGGTCCTCGCGGCTGGCGGTGGGCGTCAGGCGGTTCGACTCGATCACCCCGCCGACGAACCCGGCCCAGGACGGCAGCAGGTCGCGGGCGTCATCGTCGAGCAACATGCCGCGAAGGAATACCGAGAGATTGCGGTTGTCGCTGGTGCCATAGGTGCCGCCGTCCTGGATCCACAGCAGCCCCTGCACATCGACCCGCTCGTCCGGGCGCACCGGCAGGCAGCAGATCGGCTCGAAGTCGTGCTCGAAGCGTGCGGCGAACTCCAGGTCGCGGCGCCGTTGCTGCAGCGGATGCAGTGCCGCGTCGGCGGCCAGCCGCCACGGCGGCGGCTCCGGGTTGATCGGCTGGGCGTCGCCGCCGACGTGGATCGGCTCGCGCAGCAGCACGCAGTAGCGTTCGAGGATCTCGCGCAGGCGCGCGGCCTGGGTCAGCGCACTGTATTCGTCCTGCAGTTCGAGGGTGATCTCGGTGCCTACCGGGCGCGCCGGCATCGGCGTCACGCTGTATTGCTCGGCGTTGCTGGAGACGTAGCAGAAGCCCAGTTCCGGCTGCTGGTAGGACGTAGTCCGCACGCTGACCCGGCGGGCCAGGACGAAGGCGGAGAGGAAGCCCAGGCCGAACATGCCGATCAGCCCGCTGTCCTCGTGCCCGGACTGGCGCAGTCCGCGGGTGTAGCCGACGCCGACGGTGGCCAGGTAGGCGTGGATTTCGTGCTCGGTGAGCCCGGCGCCGGTGTCGACGATGCGCACGGTGTTGCTGGCGCTGTCGCCGATCACCTCGATTCGCGACGGCCCTTGCCAGTCGGGCTGCTCCAGGCGGCGACGGAGGATCGAGTCGTGGGCGTTCTGCACCAGCTCGCGCAACGCCACGGTGGGCGTGGAATAGAGGTGCTTGCTGAGCACCGACATCACGCCGTTGAGGTCGACTCCGGCGCGACGGATCTGGGGAGTGTTCGATTGCGGAAAGCTGCTTTGCATGTCCCTATCCAAGCGTTCGATGAATGGCGTCCGCTCGCTCGCGAGCGGTCCGGTGCGGGATTCTGCCACGTTCCGCCACGATCCTTGTGCAACGGCGTGCCCGCGATGAGCTTCAGGCCGCATGGAAGCGGTCCGGAGTGCAATAGAGCCGCGTCGCGGCGAAATGTTCAACCCTCCAGTCCGATCAATTGTCGCCGGCTGCGCTCGAACCAGTCGAGCAGGTAATCGGCGAGTACCTGGGTGCGCCGCGGCAGGCCGCCTTGGAACGGATGGACGAGAAACATCGGCGTGCTGCGCGTCTGGTAGTCGCGCAGCAACCAGGCCAGGCGGCCGTCGCCCAGTTCGTCGTGGACCATGTATGACGGCAGCCGGGCGATGCCGGTGCCGGCCAGCGCGGCCTTCTTCAACAGGCTGTAGTGGTTGCTGGCGAGAAAGCCGGCAACCCGTACCCGTTCCAGCCGATGGTGGCGGTGATAGAGCCACTCCTCGTGGCCACTGTAGTGCGAGTTCAGCAGGCACTCACGCTCGGCCAGCTCCGCCGGGCGTTGCGGCTCGCCGTGTCGCGCCAGGTAGGCGGGACTGGCGCAGGTGATTTCCTGCAGGACGAACAGCGGCCGCGCCACCAGCCGGGCGTCCTGCTCGACCCCAGAGCGAATCGCCAGGTCGAAGCCCTCGCCAACCAGGTCGCGCAGGCCGTTGTACAGGTCCAGCTCGACGCGCAGCAGCGGATGGCGTTCCTGGAAGTCCTCCAGCAGCGCATCGAACAGGGTCTCGCCCAACGAGACCGGGAGGGTCACCCGCACCCGTCCTTCCGCTCGCTCCTGCAGGCGCGCCACAGCCTGCCGCGCGCGCTCGGCCTGCACCAGCAAGGCCTGCGCCTCGGGTAGCAGCGCGGCGCCGGCGGCGGTCAGCGAAAGACGGCGG
The DNA here is from genome assembly GCF_001813025.1 of Pseudomonas sp. HMSC066A08. Classification (NCBI taxonomy): domain Bacteria; kingdom Pseudomonadati; phylum Pseudomonadota; class Gammaproteobacteria; order Pseudomonadales; family Pseudomonadaceae; genus Pseudomonas; species Pseudomonas sp. HMSC066A08. The sequence continues at coordinate 55,328 of NZ_KV811371.1, read as the reverse complement.
GTGGTGCGGTGCAAGAGGGTCACGCCGAGCTTCTGCTCGAGGACGCCAATGCGCTTCGACAGTTGGCCCTTGCTGCAACCCAGGCGCTCGGCGGCGCGGGTGAAACTGCCCAGGTCGTGGAGTACGGCGAAGGCGGCGAGATCGTCCAGGTCCTTCACGATTGTTTCCCTATGAAAACGGTAGGTTGTCGATTGACAGGATTATCCATGACAAAAGCGACTCTACACTGGAAACCACTCACCTTCACGCAACGAGAGGCCTGTATGAAAATCATCCTGATCGGCGCCAGCGGCACCCTTGGCAAGGGCATCGACAAAGAACTCGGCGAGCGCCACGAGATCGTCCGTGTAGGCCACAGCAGCGGCGACTTCCAGGTCGACATCAGCGACGCGGACTCCATTCGCGCCCTGTTCGAGAAGACCGGTCGCTTCGATGCGCTGGTCGCCGCGGTCGGCAAGGTACACTTCGGCGCCCTGGAGGAAATGGGCGAGGCGCAATACCAGCTCGGCCTGCGCGACAAGCTGATGGGCCAGGTCAACCTGGTACTGCTCGGCCGCGAGTACGCCAACGACGGTGGCTCCTTCACCCTCACCAGCGGCGTGCTCGCCGAGCAGCCGATCCGCTTCGGCAGTTCGGCGAGCATGGTCAACTGCGCCGTCGAGGGCTTCGTCCGCGGCGCAGCCCTGGAGTTGCCGCGCGGCCTGCGCATCAACGCCGTCAGCCCGACCGTGGTCAGCGAGGCGCTGCCCGGCTACGCGCCCTACTTCCGTGGCTTCAAGCCGGTTCCGGTGGCGGACGCCGCGCTGGGTTACGCACGCAGCGTGGAAGGCGCGCAGACCGGCCAGGTGTATCGCATCTGGTAAGCGATATTTCTCAGGAGAGGCGGTCGGCGTAGCAGGTCGGCGAACTGCCGGGCTGCTGGCGGTCCAGCTCTTCCTCGAGGAACTCGGCCAGCACCACGGCATTGTTGTGCTGCTGGTCGTGGGCGCCATAGAGCAGCGTCAAGGTGCCCTCCCGAGCGCTGTCGAGCAGGCCCCACCAATGTTCCGGGTGCGCCTGCAACTCGGCGCGGTAGTGTTCGCGGAAGCTGTCGAAGAGTGCCGGATCGTGGCAGAACTGCTTGCGTACCTCGTTGGAGGGCGCCACGTCCTTCAGCCAGTCGTCCATGGCCAGGGCTTCCTTGCGGATGCCGCGCGGCCACAGCCGGTCCACCAGGACGCGCCGACCATCGGCGGGCGACGCCGGTTCGTATACACGCTTGCATTGGATCATCGATCGACTCCCTGGTTGCGATGAAATCCGATCCGGACTTGAGCCAGGCCCGGACGCTCGGTAACGTGGGCGCATTTTCGATGGAGTCTTCCCTATGCGCCCTGCCCGTCTGCTGGTCTACAGCCTGCTCCCCTTGTTCGCCGCCTGCCAGGTGTGGAAGCCCGAATCGCCGAGCACCAGTGTAGACACCCGCTTCCAGGGCGAACTGGTGAAGATCAACGGCGCGCTGCAATTCCGCCCCTGTACCGAGAAGCGCCTGTTCAGCATCGAGGACGTGGCCAATACCGGCCTTCGCCGCGAAGCCGACAGCCTGTTCGACGACGGCGCCCAGGGCCTGTTCGTCGACCTGCGCGGCACCATGGGACCGGCCAAGGTCCGCGGTACCGACGGCAAGCTGGAGGTCAGCCGACTGTACCGCGTGCAGAACGAGGGTCCCGGCTGCGACGACCCGAACTTCAAGCTGCTGACCTTCGCCGCCAACGGCAACGAACCCTTCTGGAGCGCCAGGGTGAACAACCAGGGCCTGCGCCTGGACCGCCCCGAACACGAGACCCTGGCCTTGCCTTACGTCGCCGAGGAACTGCCGAACGGCAGCACCAGCTATTCCAGCGAGGCGAACGGCAAGAAGGTCGAACTGTGGATCGCCCCGTCGTCCTGCACCGACAGCATGAGCGGCGCCTTCAGCAGCTACTCCGCCGAACTGCGCATCGATGGCGAGACGCTGCGCGGCTGCGCCTATCCGGGCGCACTGGGCAAGTGAAGCGAGGGGCCGCGCAGCGGCGGCCCTTCCCTACAAGAGCAGTCCGGCCTGCTCCAGGCGCCGCCGCAGCGCCGTCAGGCCGCCCTCGTATTCCCAGTAGGCGACGCGCCCGTGGGAGGCGCTGACCAGCAGGTATTTCTCGCTGATCGACTGGATCCGTTCGATGCGCAGCAGTTTCTCGACGAAGCGTTCCTCGCCGATCTGCTCGACGATTTCCCGGTTGTCCGCGTCTTCCCGGTTGTCCGCGTCGTAGCCGTGGACCATGAAGGCGGCACGCACCTTGAGGCGGATGAAACTCATCGCACGGCTCTGCGCTGGAGGGAAAGATTGCGATGGCACACCGTCGAGCGCCCCGAGCCGTTCGGCCGCCGCGCCGGATCGGCGTATGTTTCCAGCTCGACGAAGCCGGCCTTGCGCATCATTCCCGCCGACGCCCGGTTCTCTTCGTGACGATCGATATAGACATCCTCGATGCCTTCGTCGGCCAGTTGGGCCAGCACCGCCTCCAGCATCGCGCTGCCGAGCCCCTGGCCGGCCGCCGCCGGATGCACTACCGCCTCGCAGATGTAGGCCCGCGGCGCATCGGCACGCTGCGGCTGGTAATGGGCGAAATCCTCGGTGCGACGGAAGCTGACGAACCCCAGCAGCCGATCGTCGCGCTCGGCCAGGACGGCACGTACCTCGCCGTCGGCGATGGCTCGCAGATGCGCACGTACCCCCTCCTCCGGCAAATGGTTCCAGGGATTCGGCCCGTGGCTCAGCAACAGGTCGGTCATGGCCTCGATATCGCCGGTTTCGGCAGCTCGCAAACGGTGCATATCCACTCCCTCAAAGTCCAGCCACCAGCAGCCCGTCGGGCAACGCCACGCCCCGCTCGATGCAGGCAGCCAGCGCCTCGACCAGGGGTTCCAGCGCATAGCCCTGCCTGGCCAGCCAGACCGGATCGTAATAGGTGGTCGCATAGCGCTCGCCGCCGTCGCAGAGAATCGCCACCAGCGAGCCCTTCTCGCCAGCCGCCACCATTTGCCGTGCGGCCACCAGGGCGCCGATCAGGTTGGTTCCGCTGGAACCGCCGACCCGCCGCCCCAGGCGCCGGGCCAGGTAATGCATGGCCGCCAGCGACCAGGCGTCCGGCACCTTGACCATCGCGTCGATCACTTCCGGCAGGAAGGATGCCTCGACCCTTGGCCGGCCGATGCCCTCGATCCGCGAACCGCAATCCAGGGTCAGGCCGCGGTCGCCGCTGACATAGGCGTCGAAGAACACCGAACGCTCGGCGTCGGCGCAGAGTACCCGGGTGCAGTGCTGGCGATAGCGCACGTAGCGGCCCAGGGTCGCCAGGGTGCCGCCGGTTCCGGGGCTGGAGATCAGCCAGGCCGGGGTCGGGTGCGGCTCGTGGCGCATCTGCTGGAAGATCGACTCGGCGATGTTGTTGTTCGCCCGCCAGTCGGTGGCGCGCTCGGCATAGGTGAACTGGTCCATGAAATGGCCACCGCTTTCCCGCGCCAGGCGTTCGGACTCGGCGTAGATCTGGGTGGGGTCCTCCACCAGGTGGCTCTGGCCGCCGTAGAAGGCGATCTGGGCGATCTTTTCCTTCGAGGTGCTGGCCGGCATCACGGCGATGAAGGGCAGGCCCAGCAGGCGTGCGAAATAGGCTTCGGAAATCGCCGTGGAACCGCTCGATGCCTCGATCACCGGCGCGGCCGGCCTGAGCCAGCCGTTGCACAGCGCATAGAGGAACAGCGAGCGCGCCAGGCGATGCTTGAGGCTGCCGGTGGGGTGGCTGGACTCGTCCTTGAAGTACAGTTCGACGCCTGGCAGGCCGGGAGTCTCCAGGGGGATCAAATGGGTATCGGCGCTGCGCTGGAAATCCGCTTCGATGATGCGGATCGCCTCGCGGGCCCATTGGCGGTGGTCGACGGTCATGGAAACTCCTTCAGTTCAGGACGCCGGCCGGAGGCGGCGGCGGAGCGCTGCGCCACTGGCTGATGGCGACGCCGATGAAGACCAGGCCGGCAGCGAGCATCTGCGGGCCGTTGAGGGTTTCGCCGAGGAACAGCGCGGCGAATACCAGGGTGAAGACCGGGATCAGGTTGATGAAGCCCGAGGCCTGGCTGGCCGGCAGTCGACCGACGCCGAAGTTGTACAGGCCGTAGGCGCCCACCGTGACCACCACGCCGAGATACACCACCGCCTGGATCCCCAGAGCGCTGGGCTGGCTCGGCAGGTCGGCGCTGGCCAGCGCCAGCGGCAGGAAGAACAGCGTGCCGACGAAGGCCTGCATGGCGGTCAGGGCGAATGCCGAGTAGCGCGCCGACAGGTGCTTCAGCAACAGGGTATAGCCGGTGGCGCAGAGCATCGCGAGAAGTTCGAAGAAGTTGCCCAGCAGCGGCTGCGGCGCGTGCAGGTCGGGCTCGCCGGCGAGGCTCAGCCAGATCGAACCGAGCACCGCCAGGCCAAAGCCGATCCAGGTCACCCGGCCGATCCGCTCGTGCAGCAACAACCAGGCCCCCACCGCCACCAGCAACGGCAGCAGCGCGGTGATCATCCCGGCCTGGGCCGCGCTGGTGTATTGCAGGGCGAAGGATTCGCAGAGGAAGTACAGGCAGGGTTCGCAGACGGCCAGGCCGAGCAGGTACTTCCAGTCGCCTGGGCGGTAGTCGATGCGTCCGCGCCAGCGCCAGGCGACGAGGAACACCAGGCTGCCGAGGGCCATGCGACCGAAGATCACCCAGAGCGGCGGCAGTTCGCGGAAAGCGACCTTCAGCACCACGTACGAACTGCCCCACAGCGCCATCGCCAGGATCAGGCAGGCCAGGGCGAACCAGCGCGTCCGAGTCAAGGGAATCTCCACCACGGGCGCCGCCGCGGCGCCGGAAAAAGGACTCCCAGTATAGGCAGCCGACTAGCCGCGCCGACAGACACAGAAAGCGGGCAAAACTGTTGCGCCGGGCCTCACTGCTCCCAGGGCTTGCCGCGAGTCTTCTTCTCCAGCGGCAACTGCTGCAGCACCGCGGCCTTGGCCAGCATGTAGGCGCTGACCGGGGCGCTGATGAAGAGAAACAGGCTGATCAGCAATTCGTGCAGGCTGATGCCCGCCTGGCGGTTGGAGAAATAGATCAGCGAGGCGACGATCACCCCGCCGACCCCGAGGGTGGTGGCCTTGGTCGGCCCGTGCAGGCGCATGAAGAAGTCCGGCAGGCGGTACAGGCCGATCGCGCCGATCAGAACGAAGGCGCTGCCCAGCAGGAGGAACGCCGAGACGATGATTTCCAGCCACAGGCTCAGGGGTTCGCCAGTCATTCGATGATGTCTCCGCGCAGCATGTACTTGGCCACCGCCACCGTACCGACGAAGCCGAGCACCGCGATCAGCAGCGCCGCCTCGAAGAACAGGTCGCTGTCGCGCCAGATGCCGTACAGCACCAGCAGGGCGATGGCGTTCACGTAGAGGGTGTCCAGCGCCAGCGCCCGGTCCGGCAGGCACGGCCCCTTGACCAGGCGCGCCAGGGTCAGCAACAGGGCCAGGCCGAGCAGCGCCAGGCACAGCGGGATCACGTAAGCGAGCATGGGAAGATCTCCTTCAGCGGCGCTTCGTAGCGTTGCTTGATCTCGGCGATCAGCGCCGCCTTGTCCGGCACGTCGAGGCCGTGCACCAGCAGGGTCTTGCGGTCGTCGCTGAGGTCCGACGACACCGACCCCGGGGTCAGCGAGACGATGCTCACCAGCACGCTGATGGCGAGGTCGTTCTCCAGCTCGATCGGCACCTCGACGAAGGCCGGACGCAAGCGCTCGATCGGTCCGAGGGTCAGGCGGGCGACCTGGATGTTGGCGACGAGGATGTCCCACATCACCAGCGCCAGCAGCTTCAGCAGCAGCAACGGATGCCACTCCTGGCTGCGCCCGACCAGCAGGCGGTTGGTCAGCAGCGGAATGCACACGCCGAGGAAGGCGCCGAGCAGCCAGTGGCCGATGGCGAAGGAATCCACCAGCAGCAACCAGACCAGCAACAGCAGGACACTAAGCACTGGATGAGGCAGTACGCGAAGAAGCGGACGCGGCAACGAACGGCTGATCATGCGGCACCTCCGCGGATGATGATCTGGCGATACAGGTCGAGGTCGTGCAACTGCGCCGCGGTGGCCTGAACGTACGCCAGCAGCGGCTTCGCGGCGAACACCAGCAACGGGCCGGCGGAGAGCAACAGGATGCAGGCGAACAAGCGGCCGTGGTCCAGTTCGGCGCTACCGAGCACGGTATGCCCGGTGCGCCAGAACAACGTGCTGCCGGCCCGGCTCAACGCCACCAGCGCCACCAGGCCGCTGCCCAGTACCACGCTCCACAGGGCCAGCGCCTGGCTGCCGGGAGCGACCGACTGCAAAAGCATGACCTTGCCGAAGAACCCCGACAATGGCGGCAGACCGGCGACGGCGATGGCGCCGATGAAGAAAGCCCCGCCGAGCAACCGAGGGTTCTGCAACGCCGGGCCCTGGACCAGGTCGCCGGCCTTGTCGCCGCGCTGGCGGGCGACCAGGTCGGCGAGCAGGAACAGGCCACCGGCGATCCAGGTACTGTGCAGCAGGTAGTACAGCGACGCCGCCAGCGCCCGCTCGCTGCCCAACGCCACGCCAGCCAGGAGGGTTCCGGCGGAGACCACCACCAGGTAGGCCAGCAGGCCTTGCAGGGTCCGCGCCGCCAAGGCACCGATCGCGCCCAGGCCGAGGGTCGCCAGGGCCAGCGGCCAGAGCCAGGCCTGCGCCAGGTTGGCCAGCTCGCCGGCGGCATCGCCGAAGACCAGCGTGTAGACCCGCAGGATCGAGTAGATGCCGACCTTGGTCATGATCGCGAACAGCGCCGCCACTGGCGCGCTGGCCGCGGCATAGGCGCGCGGCAGCCAGAAGTACAGCGGCAACAGCGCCGCCTTCAGGGCGAACACCACCAGCAGCAGGAGCCCGGCTGCCGCCAGCAGCGGCGCGCGCTCGGCATCTGCCATGGCGATCTTCTGCGCCATGTCGGCCATGTTCAGGGTGCCGGTGAGGCCATACAGGGTACCCACGGCGATCAGGAAGAACGCCGAGCCGACCAGGTTGAGGATCACGTAGTGCTGGCCCGAGCGTACCCGCTCCGCACCGCCGCCATGCAGGAGCAACGCGTAGGAGGCGATCAGGAGTATCTCGAAGAACACGAACAGGTTGAACAGGTCGCCGGTCAGGAAGGCACCGTTGATACCGAGCAGCTGGAACTGGAACAACGCGTGGAAATGCTTGCCCAGGCGGTCGTCGCCGCGCAGCGCGTAGATCAGCGCGGCGCTGCCGAGCACCGCGGTGGCCAGCAGCATCAGGGCGGCGAGACGATCGAGCATGAGCACGATGCCGAACGGCGCGGCCCAGTTGCCCAGGGCATAGACGCTCAGGTCGCCGCTGGCGGCCGTACGTATCAGCAGCAGGCTCAGGGGGATCAGTGCCAGCGCCGCGAGCAACGACAGGCCGCGCTGCCAGCGCTCGGCCAGCGGCAACAGCAGCAGGCTGCCGGCAAACAGGGGGACCAGGATCGGCAGGATCAGCCAATGGCTCATGGGCGCGGCTCCTCCTCGTCCGGACGGCCATCTACGTGGTCGCTGCCGAGGTCGCCGAGGCCACGCAGGGCCAGGACCACGACGAAGGCGGTCATGGCGAAGCCGATGACGATGGCGGTCAGCACCAGCGCCTGCGGCAGCGGATCACCATACTCCCCGGGAGTGCCGATCACCGCGACGCTGCCGCCGAGCCGGCCCATGGCGAACAGGAACAGGTTGACCGCGTAGGAGATCAGCGTAAGACCGAGCACCACCGGGAAAGTCCTCGCCCGCAGCAGCAGGTAGACGCCGCTGGCGGTGAGCAGGCCGAGGGTGATGGCGAACAGGGCCTCCATCAGAGCGCCTCCTCTTGTGCGACGGGTTCAGGCATCAGGCTGAGCTTGCCGAGGTAGGACAGGATGAGCAGCGCGGCGCCGACCACGGTGAGGTACACGCCGAGGTCGAACAGCATCGCCGTGGCCAGCTCGATCTCGCCGATCAGCGGCAACTCGAAGTGGCCGAACGCGGAAGTCAGGAACGGATAGCCGAACAGCCAACTGCCGAGCCCGGTGAGCCCGGCGATCAGCACTCCGGTGCCAGCCATGGCCGCATAATTCAGCGGCAGGCGCTGCTCGACCCACTGCGAGCCGCTGGCGATGTACTGCAGCACCAGGGCGATGGCAGTCACCAGGCCGGCGATGAAGCCGCCGCCCGGCAGGTTGTGGCCGCGCAGGAAGATGAACACCGAGATCAGCAGCGCCAGCGGCAGCAACACCCGCGACAGGGTTTCCAGGATCAGCGGATGCTTGGCATGGGCCCAGTTGCGGCCCTGTGGGTCGCAGGTCGGCTTGTGCAGGGCGAAACCGGCGAGCATCGCGTAGACGCCTACGCCGGCGATCGCCAGCACGCTGATCTCGCCAAGGGTATCGAAACCACGGAAGTCTACGAGGATGACGTTGACCACGTTGTAGCCGCCGCCCCCGGAGACGCTGTTCTCGACGAAGAATCCGGCGATGCTCTCGTAGGGCCGGGTCAGCACCGCGTAGGCCAACAGCGCCACCAGCATGCCGACCCCGCCGGCCAGTGCCACGTCGCGCAAGCCGCGCAGGCTGGAGGACTCCGCCGGAGTGCGCGAGGGCAGGAAATACAGCGCCAGCATCAGCAGGACCATGGTCACCACTTCCACCGATAGCTGGGTCAGCGCCAGGTCCGGGGCCGAGAAGCGAGCGAAGGCCAGGGCCACCAGCAGGCCGGCGACGCTGAGGATCAATAGCGCGACCAGGCGCATGCGATGGAACAGCGCCGTGGCCAGGCCGCTGAAGGCCAGCACCAGCATGCCCAGGGCGGTGATACCGTCCAGCGGGGTCAGGCCGCGCGAGCCGGTCAGCCTCGCCAGCGGCGCCAGCTCGACCGCCACCACGACCAACGCCGCGCCCAGCAGCCAGGCCAGGTAACGCTGTAGCGACCCGTTCTCCAGCCAGGCGGTCAGGCGCGCGGCCAGGGCCACCGCGCGTTGCACCTGCTGCTCGAAGACCAGCTTGGCGTCCACCTCCGGCAATCCGGCATACCAGTTGAACAGCGGCTTGCGCAGAACATAGACCAACACACCGCCAACCAGCGCCACCACGCTCATCAGCAATGGCAGGTTGAAACCGTGCCAGATCGCCAGGCTGTATTCCGGCAGTTGCCCGCCAAGGCTGGCACTGGCGGCGGCAGCCAGCAGCGGCGCCACGGTGTAGGCCGGCAGCATGCCGACCAACAGGCAGAGGAACACCAGGATCTCCACCGGTACCTTCATGTAGCGCGGCGGCTCGTGGGGCGGGAACTTCGGCAATCGGGCCGGCTCGCCGTTGAAGAACACGTCGTGGATGAAACGCAGCGAATAGGCCACCGAGAACACGCCGGCCAGGGTCGCCGCCGCCGGCACCAGCCAGTTGAAGCTGCCCAGCAGGTTCTGGCTGAGGGTTTCGCCGAAGAACATCTCCTTGCTGAGGAAGCCGTTCAGCAGCGGCACCCCGGCCATCGCCAGGGAGGCGACGATGGCCAGCACCGCGGTATGCGGCAGGTACTTCCACATCCCGTTGATCAGGCGCATGTCGCGGCTGCCGGTCTCGTGATCGATGATCCCGGCGGCCATGAACAGCGAGGCCTTGAAGGTCGCGTGGTTGATGATGTGGAACACTGCGGCGACGTTCGACAGCGGGGAGTCGAGGCCGAACAGCAGGGTGATCAGGCCCAGGTGGCTGATCGTCGAGTAGGCCAGCAGCCCCTTCAGGTCATGCTGGAACAGTGCCATGCCGGCGCCCAGCAACAGCGTTACCAGGCCGCTCAGGCTGACCAGGTAGAAGAACCACTCGGTGCCGGCCAGCGCCGGATACAGCCGGGCCAGCAGGAATACGCCGGCCTTGACCATGGTCGCCGAATGCAGGTACGCGGAAACCGGGGTCGGCGCCGCCATCGCGTGGGGCAGCCAGAAATGGAAGGGAAACTGCGCCGACTTGGTGAACACGCCGAGCAGGATCAGTATCAGCACCAGCGGATACAGGGCGTGGGCGCGGATCAGCTCGCCAGCCGCGAGGACCTCGGTGAGCTCGAAGCTGCCGGCGATGTGGCCGAGCAGCAGCACCCCGGCCAGCAGCGCCAGGCCGCCCCCTCCGGTAACGGTCAGGGCCATCCTCGCACCCTTGCGGGCGTCGGAACGGCTACCCCAGAAGCCGATGAGCAGGAACGAGGACAGGCTGGTCAGCTCCCAGAAGAGCATCATCAGCAAGAGATTTTCCGCGAGCACCACGCCGAGCATGGAGCCCATGAACAGCAGCAGGAAAGCGAAGAAACGCCCCATCGGCTCCTGTTCGGAGAGGTAGTAGCGGGCGTAGAGGATCACCAGCAGGCCGATGCCGAGGATCAGCAGGGCGAAGAGGAAACCGAGGCCATCCAGGCGCAGGCTGAGGTTGATACCGATTTCCGGCAGCCAGGAATAGCTGGCGGTCAGGGTCTGCCCGGCGAACACCGTGCCGCGCTGCCCGAGCAACAGGATCAGGCCGATCAGCGGCGCCACGCCGGCGGACGCCGCGCACAAGGTGCGGCCGCCACGCTCGGCAAGCAGGGGCAACAACGCCCCCATGAACGGTAGCGCGATGATCAGCGCCAGAATCATGGGCTACTCCTCTTCGATGGCGGAGCCCCCGGCATGCCTGGCCGGCGGTGCTTCCCCGCGGTTGTCGGTGCGCGGCCGTATCGCCAGCAGCTCGAAGCCCCATCGGCCACCGGCAGGCGCGGCGCGACGGAACTACGATTATCGCAATCTATCGAACGAACGTCATGGATTGAATTATTACAAAATTCAGGCGTTCCGACTGCCGGAAAGCCGAAAAAAACTCTGCAACGGCAACGACTTGAAGCTTAGCAAGCCAACGCCGGCAGTGGTTCGGCGCTACAACGAAAACGGCCGGCGAAATGCCGGCCGCGGGATAACGTGGGAAGAATCAGTGGGCGACGCGGCTGGTGCCGTTGACGGTCAGGATGCGCACGCGCTCGCCGACGCGGAAGATCTGGCCCTGGTCGACCTGCTGGACGTAGGCGCGGGTGCTGCCGTCGTCTTCGCGCACGGTGATCTCGACGCCCTGGGTGCGCGTCAGGCCTTCTTCGGTAGCCGCGCCCAGCAGGCCGCCAGCGACGGCACCGATGATGGCCGCGACGTAGCTACCCTTGCCGCCGCCCACCGCGCTGCCGGCGACACCGCCGACGCCGGCACCGGCGATGGAACCGATCGGGGTCTTGGTGCCTTCGATCTTGACCGGGCGCAAGGCCTGGATGGTGCCCATGCGTACAGTCTGCACGGTACGGGCTTCCTCACGGCTGTAGGTATCGCCGGTGAGGCTGGATTGGCAGCCGCCAAGAGCCAGGGCCATGGCGGTGAAGGAAGCAACGATCAAGGCAGACTTGCGCATAACGGCATCTCCGAAAGGGATAACTGACGAATATTAGACTCTCCCGTAGCCGCTCCTGTCACCTGGCCGGCGCGAGATAATCGAATCGATTCAGCAATGGTACAGGTTCGTTCAGTTTCGACCGAACCCTCCCGCTTTCATCGGCGGGACCGATCGGCTAGGGTGAGCGCCCGCAGAAGGAACAGCCATGGACTATTTCATCATCGTCGTCACCACCGCCGCCGGCCTGTATTTCCACTGGTGGATCTACTGGCGCATCCGCCGCTGGATGGACCGCGACCTGGCGCTGTCATTCGCCGGCGACGACCCGCAAAAGCGTGACTATCTGTTACGGCGACTGGCCGAGGCCAAGACCAGCAAGGTGAAGCGGCGCGACCTGCCGGCCTGGCTGGAGCGTGCCGCCGCCGACTACCCTTCCCGCGAAGCCTGAGCCAGGCGCCAGAGCCGGGCGATCTGCTCGGCGCGCGCCTCCAGTTCCGCCGCCGCTCCGGCACAGGCCTGCTCCAGGCTGATCGGTCCCGGCGCCAGGCTGAAAGCCGCATCGATGCCGGCGTCGTGCAGGCGCTGGTAGCCGTCGCCCAGGCTGCCGGCCAGGGCTACCACGGGAACGCCGGCCTGGCGCGCGATCCGCGCCACGCCCACCGGGGTCTTGCCGTGCAGGCTCTGCGCATCCAGGCGGCCCTCGCCGGTCAGCACCAGGTCGGCACCGACCAGCGCATCGGCCAGCCCGGCCAGCTCCGCCACCAGTTCGATGCCTGGGCGGAAACGCGCGCGGAGGAATGCCCTCGCGGCGAAACCCAGGCCACCGGCGGCGCCGACGCCCGGCACCCGGCTGAAGTCCTCGCCCAGGGTCGCCGCGACCACCTTGGCGAAATGCGCCAGGGCGGCATCCAGTTGCGCCACCTGTTCGGCGCTGGCGCCCTTCTGCGGACCGAACACCGCCGACGCGCCGCGCGGCCCGCATAGCGGGTTGTCGACGTCTGCGGCGACTTCCACCGCGACATCCACCAGGCGCGGATCCAGCCCGCCCAGGTCGAGACTGTGCAGGCCCGCCAGCGCGGCGCCGCCGGGCGCCAGTTCCTCGCCGTCGGCAGCCAGGAAACGCACGCCGAGCGCGCCCAGCAGACCGGCGCCGGCATCGTTGGTAGCGCTGCCGCCGAGGCCGAGGATGATCTTCCGCGCCCCGGCGTCCAGTGCCGCGCGGATCAGCTCGCCAGTGCCTCGGCTGCTGCTGCGCGTGGCGTCGCGGCGGTCGCGCGGGACCAGGTGCAAGCCGCTGGCGGAAGCCATTTCGATCACTGCGGTGGCGTCGTCCAGCCAGCCCCAGTGCGCCAGGGTCGGCTCACCGAGAGGGCCTTCGACCCGGCATTCGCGACGTTCGCCGGCGGTGGCGGCGAGTACCGCATCGACCGTGCCTTCGCCGCCGTCCGCCAGTGGCCGCAGCAACACCTCGGCCTGCGGGAAAACTCGCCGCCAGCCGCGGGCGATAGCCTCGGCGACGTCGAGCGCGGACAGGCTTTCCTTGAACGAATCAGGAGCAATCACGATTTTCATCAGTCACCTCGCAGGGCCGGGAGTCCCCGGCCCCGCTTCAATCAGAGCAGCACAAGGCTGAGCAGCCATACCGCGAGCATACCGGCGATACCCTGGACCAGGGTCGCCAAGGTCTGGGCGCGATAGGCAGTGGATACGGTCATGCGGCTGAACTGGGTGACCACCCAGAAGAAGCTGTCATTGGCGTGGGACACCGTCATCGCCCCGGCACCGATCGCCATGACCGTCAGCACCCGGCCCATCTCGCTGTCCAGGCCGAGCTGCGGCAGCAACGGAGCGACCAGCGCCGAGGTGGTGACCAGCGCCACGGTGGTCGAGCCCTGCGCGGTCTTCAACGCGGCCGCCACCACGAACGGCATGAACAGGCCGATGCCCAACGCGGACAGGGTGCTGCCCAGGTAGTCGCCGAGCGGAGTGATCTTCAGCATCGCACCGAAGGCGCCGCCGGCGCCGGTGATCAGCAGGATCGGCGCGGCCGACTGGATGCCTTCCACCACGCGCTCATGGAATTCCTCGCGCTTGCTCTGGCCCTTGAGCAGGGTGCAGGCCAGCGCCAGGCCGACCAGCAGGGCGATCACCGGTTGACCGAGGAAGTTCAGGCAGGCGAACAGTACGCCCTCGCCCAGCGGCTTGCTCGGGAATACCGCGACCGAGCCAAGGCAGATCAACAGGATCGGTACGAAGATCGGCGCGAACGCCTGGGTCGCGCTGGGCAGCTTGCCGTAGCGGGCACGCAGCTCGCTGAAATCCTCTTCGGTCTGGACGACCTGGCCGTCGTCGACCAGGGGAATGTCCTTGCCGACGAAGCGATTGGCCCACCACATGCCGGCCATCGCGGTGACGAAGGCGACCACCAGGCCGACCGCGATCACCAGGCCAAGGCTGGCGTCCAGGCCGAGGTTGCCGGCCGCGGCGATCGGACCCGGGGTCGGCGGCACGAAGGTGTGGGTGGCGTAAAGACCGGTGGCCAGGGCCACGCTCATGGCGATGGTGGATATCTTCATCCGCGCCGCCAGGGCGTTCTTCAGCGAGTTGAGGATGACGAAGCCGGAATCGCAGAACACCGGGATCGACACCAGGTAGCCGATGATCGACATGGTCAGGGTCGGGAAGCGTTCGCCGAGCAGGCGGATCACGCTTTCCGCCATGGTGATCGCCGCACCGCTGCGCTCGAGGATCACCCCGATGATGGTGCCGAGCACGATGACGATGCCGATGTAGCCGAGGATGCTGCCGAAGCCGCCGGTAACGGTCTTGACGATTTCCGCCGTGGGTACCTGGTAGGCGAAGCCGGCGATCAGCGCGGCCGCCAGCAGGGCGAGGAACGGGTGCAGCTTGAGTCGCGTGGTGGACAGGACGATAAAGGCGATCAACGCCAGCAGGATCAGGACCAGGGTCATGAGCCGCCTCCTTGTTGTTATGGGTGTGGGATGGGCGCCCAGGGGCGGGTCATTTTCGCTCCGTCGGGACCGGACACGCCTTGTGCAACGGCCAGAGGAAGACGGCGCTGGAAGGGGAACATTTTGTGCGACTGCACAGTGAATCGATTGATCGCCCGTTACCCGCGGCGCGGAACGAGCAATTGCAGCCCCAGCAACAATTGCTGGCGGTGCTCCAGGCGAGCGAGATCGAGCCCGCTGATCGAAGCGATGCGCTCCAGTCGGTAGCGCAGGCTGTTGCGATGGATTCCCAGCGCCTGGGCACAGGCCTGGGCGTGCCCGTCATGGGCGCACCAGGACTCCAGGGTAGCGGCCAGCGAACCTTGCGGATCGTGGTCGAGCAACCGCTGCAAGGGCGCCAGCAGCTGCCGCACCTGCCAACTGTCGCGCTGGCTGAACAGCAGGCTGGCGAGGCGGTGTCCGTCCAGGGTCACGACCCGCCGACCGGGCAGCCGGCTGCGCGCATAGTCCAGCAAGTCACGTGCGGCGCAGGCCGAGGCGCGCAGCTCGGCCAGGTCATGCGCCGGGTCGCCGGCACACAGGCGTGCCACGCCCCAGCCGCGCGCATCGGCGCGCTCCAGCCAGTGCTCGAGCGCATGTGCGTGGGCTACCGGCCGGCACCAGAACACCAGGCGCTCGCCCAGCGCCGCACTCCAGTGCTCCGCCCGGCCGCCGAGTGCCGCCAGCAGGCGAGCCTGGCAAGGCAGCGGATCGGCATGCTCGGGCAGCTCCAGGAAGAGCGCCTGGCGCGGCCAGTGCATGGCCAGTCCCAGGTGTTCGGCATCGGCCGCCAGTGCCCCGAGGCCGTGGCCGGGATCGAGCAGCTGGCGCAGCCAGGCTTCGTGACGCTGGCGTTGCCAGTGTCGCTCGTCCTGCATCTGGCGCTGTTCCATGAGCATTTCCGCTGCCATCCGCACCAGCTCGGCATAGGGCCGGACCACCTCCGGCGCGCCGGTGATGCCGAGCACGCCGACCAGCCGCTCGGCGTGCAGCAACGGCAGGTTCACCCCTGGCCGCACCCCGCGCAGGCAGGCGGCGGCCTGCTCGTCGATTTCCACCACCCGCCGGTTGGCCAGCACCAGTTGCGCCCCTTCGTGGCGGGTATGCAGGCGCGATGGATCGCCGCTGCCGATGATCATGCCCTGGGCATCCATCACATTGATGTTGTGCGGCAGGATCGCCATCGCCCGATCGACGATGTGCTGCGCCAGCGTCGAATCCAGTTCGAACATGGAGGATTCAGGGCGCCAGGCGTTCGCGCAGCCAGCCGCCGTCCTGGCGTCGATAGTCGAGACGGTCGTGCAAGCGGCTCGGCCGCCCCTGCCAGAACTCGATGCGCTGCGGCAGGAGACGGTAGCCGCCCCAGTGCTCGGGACAGCTCGGCGGCTGGTCGGCGAAACGCTGCTCGGTGTCCGCGAGCAGCCGTTCCAGCTCGGCGCGATCGGCGATGACCCGACTCTGCGGCGAGGCCCAGGCGCCCAGGCGACTGCCCAGCGGACGCACCTGGTAGTAGGCGTCGGATTCCTCGGGAGTGACCTTCTCGACGCTGCCTTCGATGCGCACCTGGCGCTCCAGCGCCGGCCAGAAGAAGGTCATGGCCGCCCGCGGATTGGCCGCCAGCTGCCGGCCCTTGGCGCTTTCGTAGTTGGTGAAGAAGGTGAAGCCGCGCTCGTCGAGGCCCTTGAGCAGGAGGATACGGCAATGCGGATAGCCGTCGGCGTCGACGGTGGCCAGGGTCATGGCGTTGGGTTCGACCGGCAGGCGCTCGGTCTTCACCGCGTCGTCGAACCACTGGCGGAACAGGCTGAAGGGATCGCTAGGGGCGTTGGCCTCGCTGAGGCCATCGCGGGTGTACTCGCGGCGCATATCGGCCAGGGACTGGGTCATGGCGCATCTCCAGGGGGAAATGCGCCATAGCTTAACCGCAGACTCCGCCTCGCGCTTGATCCGGGACAATGGCGCCAAGCGCCCTGCCCCGGTTCGGCTCAGTTGCCCTGAGCCAGGGACAGCAGGCTGGCGCGCTGGGTATAGAGCACTTCGACGCGACGGTTCTGGGCGCGGCCGGCGGCGCTGGCATTGTCCGCGCGGGGCATGTCGGAACCGACCCCCTTCAGGCGCAGCTGGTCGCCTTTCAGGCCGCTGAGGCGGAAGATCGCCGCCACCGACTGGGCACGCTCGAAGCTCAGCTTGTCGTTGACCGCCTTGCTGCCGGTGCTGTCGGTATGACCGAGTACCAGGATACCGCTCTGCGGATCGGCCTGGGCCATCTTGGCGACCTTGCCCAGCGGGTTGAGGGTGATCGGCATCAGCATGGTGTGGCGCTTGGGATTGAACGAATAGTCGGCGGGGGCGATGACGATCAGCGCGTTGTCGCGACGCTCGAGGGTGAACTCGCTACCGGCGATCGCTTCGCGCAGGGCCTTCTCATGTGCATCCAGCCACTCCTTGGTGACCTTCTGCTGGACCAGTGCCGGCTTGCCCGACGCCTTGCTCGCCGAGCTGGCGCCGAACGGCCACCACCAGGGGTTGGCGGCCTTGGGCTCGGCTGCGGCGGCGACTTCTTTCTTCGCCGCGGCGATCTCGGCCTTCTGCTCCGCAGCCTTGGCGGCTACGTCCCGACCGCCTTCGTCCTTGCCGAACGGCCACCACCAGTGGCTGGAGCCGACATGCTCGGCTTCGGCCTTCTGTTCCGTGGCCTGCTTGGCGACGGTCTGTCCGTCGTCCTTGCCGAACGGCCACCATGAATGGCTGGAAGCCTGCTCGGCCGGAGCCTTGGCCGGCTGCGAGGAAGCATCCTGGGTCTGGAAATAGCTGCAGCCGGAGGCGGTCATGCAGAGAAGAAGCGTCGAGGTCTTAAGCAGTTTCATACGTCGGGGTCCGTTGGAAGTGAAAGAAGGCGAGCCCGATGGAACATTCGGCTCAACCGCCGGTCACATCGCAGCGATGCCGGAGTCGATCCACTGCCCCGGCAACGCCCTATCTCATACGACGCTTTAGATTGTGTCGCTAAGCCATTATTTGGCAATGAAATTTAGCGTCGAGCCGACAAGCGGTTAAAAGTTAACCAACGGATTACAGACACTCCCCCGCCACACGCGCCAGCTGTTGCGCCCGTGGATCCATCAGCACGTACGGCCCCAAGGCGTTGCTGACAAAGGAAAAAGCCAGGTCGCGCTCGGGATCGGCGAAGCCGATCGAGCCACCCGCCCCAGGGTGGCCGAAGGCCTTGGGGCCGAGTCCGTAGGTCGCATTGGCCACGCCCGGTTGGTCGAGCATGGTGCCGAGGCCGAAGCGGGTCCGGGTCAGCAAGGTCCGGTCCTCGCCTACCGCGTGTTCCTGGGCCAACTGGCCCAGCAGTTCATCCTCCAGCAAACGTCCCTGCAACAGGCCGCTATAGAAGCCGGCGAGCGCGCGCGCGTTGCCATGGCCATTGGCGGCCGGCTGCTGCATGCGTCGCCATTCCGGCTTGTTGGTGCTGGTGAGGATCGACGGCGGATTGGTGAAGGCGCGGGTGGTCAGCGCCAATGGCTCGCTCATCATGGTCTTCAGCATGCGCTGGGCGGCAGCGTCGCCGAGGCTGCCCTTGCTCCGCGCCATGTGGGCGACGCGACCGAACTGGCTGTCGTCCAGGCCGATATGGAAATCCAGGCCCAGCGGTGCCGCGGTACGCGCCACGATGGCCTTGCCCGGCTCGCGGCCGTCGACCCGGCGGATCACCTCGCCGAGCAGCCAGCCATAGGTAATCGGTGCATAGCCGTGCGCTTCGCCGGGCGTCCACCAGGGCTCCTCGGCGGCCAGTGCCGCGGTCATCGCCTGCCAGTCGTAGAGTGCCTCGGGCGGCATCTGCTCGCGCAGCGCCGGCAGGCCGGCGCGATGGCAGAGCAACTGGCGCACGCTGATCGCTGCCTTGCCGGCCGCGGCGAACTCGGGCCAGTAGCGTGCCACCGGCGCGTCCAGTTCGAGCTTGCCCTCGGCCACCAGTTGCAGCACGGCGACGGCGGTGAAGGTCTTGGTGCAGGAGAACAGATTGAGGATGGTGTCGCGCTGCCAGGGCTGCTCGCCGTCCTTGTCCGCGACGCCGCCCCAGAGGTCGACCACCGTCTCGCCACCGACCTTCAGGCACAACGCCGCGCCGCGCTCCTGCGGATTATCGAAAAGCCGGGCGAAGGCCTCGGCAAGCGGGGCGAAACGGCTGTCACAGTGGCCTTGGGGCGTCATGGGCAAGTTCCGGTGGGTAAGTGGTCGGGGCATTCTTCCAGCCCTCGGCGGCCTTGTGAACCCTGACATAAGAGGGGTTCGCCGCAAGCGGGCGGCGGTGAATGCGCGCTCATGAACCGGCTGAATCCTCGCGCGGCGGCAGAGGCTCGACGGCAGGCATGGACCTGGCCATCGCCGACAGTCGCGACAGGGCGGCCAGGTTGCTTCGGCGCACCGTGTCGACGAAGCCGGCGAACGGCAAGCCCGTGATCCCGACCAGGCCGATATGACCGTTCTCGCCGTCCAGCAGGCGCCCGCTGGCCGGTTGGTCGAGGTACTGGAACCAGTGGGCGCCGACGATATACGGACTCTTCAGCGCCGCCTCCAGGAAAGTTCGGTAGGACTCGCCGCGCGCCCGCTCATTGGCCGCCTCGCTGACGCCACCCCAGAACGGGCCGCGATCCCGCGAGCCGAAGTGGAACTCGCTGATCAGCACCGGCTTGTCCAGCCGCGCCAGCAGGGAGTCGTCCAGGCCCTGCCCGGGCAACGGCGTATAGAGGTTGAAACTGAGCAGGTCGCAATACCGGGCACAGGAGGCGATCGCTTCGGGAGTGCTGACGGCGAAGCGGCCGCCGAGCAGGAGGTGATTCGGTGCGTGCCATTGCAGGGCGTCGCGCAGGGTCTTGAAGTAAGCGTCGGCATACAGCCCGAGGAAGGCACTGTAGTCCTCGGCGATGGCCGGATGCCCCTCGCCCGGCAGCGGAGCCGCGTAGCCCGGCGCCTCCAGGGCCTCCCAAGCGGCCAGCTCGATGCCCCAGGCCTGGGCCAATGCCTCATGGCGCAGGTACTTGGCTTTCAATTGCTTGACGAAGGCGCGCTTCGCCGGACTGTCCATGGACAGCGTCAAGGCTCCGAAAGCGAGGCCGTAGCGCGCCTGGGCCGAACCGTCGCGCCCGGCCCAGGCCAGTTCGTTGTCGGCGTAGTAGCCGAGCAGCCAGGGATCGTCGCGGTGGTCGCGAGCAGCGATAGCGATGGCTCGCTCGGCGGCCATGGCGAAGCGCGGGTCGAAGGGATCGGGCATGGCTCCCCACCAGTCGAAGCCGCTGCTGACCGTGGCGTAGTCGCCGGCGATCGACAGCGGCAGGCTGTAGGGCATCCGCGTCTGTGCCGCGAGCGCCGGATCGCTCCAGTTGCCGAGGCTGTTGAAACCCCATGCCGAGAGGCGCCCCAGGGTGCGCTGGCGCCATTCGCCGGCGAGCTGGTCGGCGCTCGCCTGGGGAGCGATGCGCTGGCGATTGGCACCGAGGAAATCGAACCAGCGGCCATGCCCGAAGCGCCGCCCGGCCTGCGCGGCGACGCCGCGGCGGTCGTCGCCCTCACCGAAGAATGCCGCCAGCGGTTCACCCTCCGCCGGCAGTTCGGCGAACATCGGCTCGCGTCCTTCGACGTAGGTCCGGCTGCCGTCGGCGGTCACCGCATTAACGCCCAGCGACCAGAACGGATGCCCTTCCGGAGTAACCAGCCACCAGCGCCCGCCACGTTTTTCCGTGCGGAAGAAACCGCTGGCTTCGAACACCGGCCCACCCAGCAGGCCGCCGAAACGGTCGCGCGCCGGCGTCTGCCGCTCCCAGTCGCGGAGCTGTGCTGCCTCGGCCGCATAGGCGCTGCGCAACTGCTCGTCGGAACGAATCTTTTCCGGCCAGTCGGCGCGGCTGTACTGGCCATAGCGATCGATCAGGCCGGTCAGGATACTCCGCTCCACCGCCCTCCCTGTGCGTATGCCGAAACGTCCGAGCAGGATGCTCTGGGGAGCTTGCGGCGAGCGCAGGGACAGGCTCAGCGCCCCGACCCTGGCGCGGTCCAGCGAGCCCTCCACGCGTGGCGCCAGCAGCACCCGCTGGCCTTCGACCATCTGTGGCATCGGCGGCCCCGCACGCATGCCCAGAGCCTCTGGCGAAACCGCCCGCAACGGCACCAGCAGGGTCTGCGGCGGGCCTGCCGGAAGCTCGATGGATGCCTGCAGCCCCGGCGCGCCCTGCTCGCCCTCGATCGCGACCTCCAGGGTCATGTCCCAGCTCATGGCGTTCTGGATGCGCAGGCTCACGTAGTCCGCCGCGGACCAGTCCCAACGGCCCTGCGCCGGACTCATGCGCAAGGTGGGCCGTTGCGCCGGGCCGAAGGTGACGCGACGGAGAATGTCGCCCTCCGGGGTGGCCTCCGCCGTCGCGCTGGGCAGGTCGGCATCCTCAAGGGTGATGCCGACCACGGCCATCGGCTTGACGAAGTTGAACAGCACCTGCTGGGTGTCGCTCGCCGCCAGCGGCGTGGCCACCGCGAGCAGGCCGAGAAGCAGGGGAAGATGCCAACGCGAACGGATCATGAAGCCTGTTTTCCTTAACTCCATCCCGGCATGGGCAAATGCCGGGAATTTCCCGATGCGGCTCGGACGTGAAGGCTGGCGCCCTCCCGCGCAGGCCAGCGCGTCAGGCGATTTCCCGCCGGAACGGCGGCAATGCATTGAGGATAGCCTTGCCGTAGCGCTGGGTGACCACGCGGCGGTCCAGCAGGGTGATGGTGCCGCGGTCCTGCTCGGTGCGCAGCAGCCGCCCGCAGGCCTGGACCAACCGCAGCGAGGCGTCTGGCACGGCGATCTCCATGAACGGATTGCCGCCGCGCGCCTCGATCCACTCGGCCAGCGCCGCCTCCACCGGGTCGTCGGGTACCGCGAAAGGAATCTTGGCGATCACCACGTGTTCGCAATAGGCCCCCGGCAGGTCCACACCTTCGGCGAAACTGGCGAGGCCGAAGAGCACGCTGTCCTCGCCGTCGTCGACTCGCGACTTGTGCTTGTTCAGGGTTTCCTGCTTGGACAGGTTGCCCTGGATGAACACCCGCTTGCGCCAGTCGCGGTCGAGACCGTCGAAGACTTCCTGCATCTGCTTGCGCGAGGAAAACAGTACCAGGCTGCCGCGCGCGCCCTTCACCAGTTCCGGCAGCTCGCGGATGATTGCCGCGGTGTGCTCGGCTGCGTTGCGCGGATCCGCCTTGAGGTCGGGGACCCGCAATACCCCGGCCTCGGCATGGTGGAAGGGGCTCGGCACCACCGCGGTGACCGCGTTGCGCGGCAGGCCGGCGCGCATGCGGTAGCGGTCGAAGGTGCCCAACGCGGTCAGGGTCGCCGAGGTCACCAGCACGCCATAGGCGACGTTCCACAGGTTGCGGCGCAGGGTCTCGGCGGCGAGGATCGGGCTGGCGTTGGCTTCGATGTCGTAGAAGCTGCCGCTCTCGGCGAGGGTCAGCCAGCGCGCCATCGGCGGGCTGTCCTGCGGATCCTCGCAGGTGAATGCGGTCCACAGTTCCCAGTTGCCCTGGGCACGCGCCAAAAGACTACCGAACAGCGGGTACCACTCCTCCGCCTGGTGGCTGGCGATGCCGCCGGCGCCTTCGCCGTCCATCGCCTCCTTGAGGATATCGGTGAGACGGGTGAACAGGTCGGTCAGCTTGGAGAAGCCTTTCTTCAGCTCGATGCCCATCTCGCGGATATGCTCGGGGACCACCCCGCCGACGAAACGGTGACGCGGCCGCTCGCGACCTTCCATGTCCTCGCCGGCGCGGAAATCGCCGATCTCTTCGCAGGCGGTGAACATGAACTGCTGTTGGGTCTTGATCTCCCGGGCCAGCTCCGGCACCTGTTCGATCAGGCGGCCGAGGTCGCCCGGCAGCGGGTGCTGGGCGAGTAGCTTGGTGAGGTTCTTGGCGATCTGCTCCAGCCAGTCGGCGGTAGCGCGCAGGCGGGTGAAATGGGCGAAATGGCCAATCGCCTTGTCCGGCAGGTGATGGCCCTCGTCGAACACGTAGAGGGTCTCGCGCGGATCGGGCAGGATGGCGCCGCCGCCCAGGGCCAGGTCAGCCAGCACCAGGTCGTGGTTGGTGACGATCACGTCGACCTTGGTCATCCCTTCGCGCGCCTTGTAGAAGGCGCACTGCTGGAAGTTCGGGCAATGTCGGTTGGTGCACTGGCTGTGATCGGTGGTGAGCTGCGCCCAATGCGCGTCGTCGATCGCCTCCGGCCAGCTGTCGCGGTCGCCGTCCCAGCGGTTGCCAGCCAGGCGTTCGATCATCTGGTTGAACAGCTTGCTGCTGGTCTCGTCGACATCGATGTTGAAACCGTCGTCGGCGAACAGTTGCGCCGTCGCGCTTTGCGCCTGGCCTTCCTGCAGCAGCGCGTCGAGCTTGGACAGGCACAGGTAGCGCCCGCGGCCCTTGGCCAGGGCGAAGCTGAAGGCCAGCCCGCTGTTGCGCAGCAGGTCGGGGAGATCCTTGTGGACGATCTGCTCCTGCAGGGCGACGGTCGCGGTGGCTATCACCAGGCGCTTGCCACTGGCCTTGGCGCAGGCGATCGCCGCCAGGCTGTAGGCCACGGTCTTGCCGGTACCGGTTCCGGCCTCCACCGCGACCACCGCCGGCTCGCCCTCGCGGTGCCCCTCCTCGTCCTCCTTGATCGCGCCGAGGGCCTTGGCCACTTCGGCGATCATCAGGCGCTGGCCATAGCGAGGCTTCAGCTCCTTGGCTTCGAGAAAGCGGGTGTAGGCACCCTGGATCTGGGACTTGAGTTCGGCGCTGAGCATGGAATTCCTGGGCCCGGCGCGCAGCGGAAGACGAATCCGCCGGCGCGCCATAGCTGGATAAATTTTCAGTGGTTCGACAGGGCGGCTATGATAACGCGCTTCGTCACAACCGCCAGCGGAGATCGCCGAATGACCCCCTACGCCCTCGTCTACGCCCTGCATGTCCTGGCCGCCCTGGTCTGGGTCGGAGGCATGTTCTTCGCCTGGACGATTCTTCGTCCGGCGGCCGTCGCCGCGCTGGAGGCCCCAGCCCGCCTGGGCCTGTGGCTGGAGGTGTTCCGCCGTTTCTTCCATTGGGTCTGGGCGGCGGTGATCCTGCTGCCGATCAGCGGCGTCGACATGCTGCACCTGAGCTTCAACGGTTTCGCCGGCGCGCCGCGCTACGTACAGGTAATGATGGGGCTCTACGTTGCCATGCTGGCACTGTTCCTGCGGGTGCAGGCGCTGCAAGTGCCGGAACTGCGCCGCGCGGTGCAGGCGCAGGACTGGCCGGCGGGCGGGCAGGCGCTGGGGAAGATCCGTCGCACCGTCGGCTTCAACCTGCTCCTCGGCCTGTTGCTGATAGCCCTGGTAGCGGCTCGCCCGAGCCTCTGAACCGGCGATGCGCCGGCAGCCGTGCTGCCGGCCTCTCCTCAGAAGCGCACGACGTCCAGGCTGCCGTCGCTGCCGTTGCCGCCGTTCGCGCCGTCCTCTCCGCTGCGCCCCGCACGACCGGCATCCACCGAGTAGATCCAGCAACCGGTGGCGTTATCCGCCGCACCCGGTTTGCCGGCCTTGCCTCCGGCGCCGCCGACGCCGCCTTGCAGACGGGTTTGCAAGCGCTCCAGAGGAAAATCGCCCGGCACTTCCAGACGAATCCGACCGCCCGCCCCGCCCGGACCGCCGTCGCTTCCGGATTGACCGTCGCCACCTTTCAGCGCGCTACCCCAGAGGCAGCCCGAGGCCTTGCCGGAAGCCCCGTCCAGGCCGTCGTAGCCCGGCGCGCCGACGCCGCCGCGGGCGTCCAGCAGCAGGCTTTCCACCTCCACCGCCTGCAGGCGCAAGGTCAGGTCGCGGCCGTTACCGGCACTTTGCCGGAAGGTGCCGGTCGCGCCGGGCGCGGAAATGATGCTGCCATCGGCCAGGTGGCCGCTGACGACTTCGATGCTGATCCGCTCCTCGCCCGGCGCCACGCCGATCCGGGCGTTCTTCGCCATGTGCAGTTCCTCGATGCGCAGGACGCTGACCTCCAGCGGAATCAGCAGGGCGGCGTCCTCGCCGATCTCCACTCTGCGCAGGCGCAGCTCCTGGGCCCGCTTGGGCAGGCGCACCACCGAGTTCGCCTGCACCTTCACGGTTCCGCCGATACCCTGCTGGCGTGCCGTCGGCGCCTCGGCCGAAAACGCGGCGCCAGCCCAGACCAGGGGAACGACCAGGAACAATCCGAGCATGGCCTTACGCATGATCGTCCTCCTTGTCCTGCGGCAACTCGCTGGCCGGGCTCAACGCCGGCAACGCAAGCATATGGAAGACCCCGAACAGCAAGACCTGGAGACGATCCAGCCAGGGATGCGCACGCGCTTTCAGGCGTCGTCCGAGGACGAGAATCTCGATCAGGTGGATCAACAGGATCAGGCCGCCGGCTATCGACAACAGCCAGTTCAGCGGATAGGCGAACGGATACAGCAGATTGACCAGCACCGCACCCCAGAAAACCAGGGTCACGAGCTTGCCCAGCCCGAGAAACGCTTTCATGGAACTCCCCCCAAGACATCGTGTGCGGGGGAACATACTCGCCAGCCCGCCGCGGCGCCAGCCATGAACGAAAACGGGGGCCTCGACGCCCCCGTTCTGCTCCGCGCCGCCTGCATCATTCGCGCTTGATGAGGATTTCCACCCGGCGATTCTCGGCCCGCCCTTCGCGAGTCTTGTTGTCGGCGACCGGCTGGCTTTCGCCCAATCCCTGCACGCCGACGATGATGCTCGAAGGCACCCCGGCATCGATCAGATAGTTCGCAACGGCATGCGCGCGCCGTTCCGACAGCTTCTGGTTGTAGGCATCGGAACCGACGCTGTCGGTATGCCCGGTGATACTCAGGCGCGTACTGGCCACCTCGCCTTTCAGGCGTTCGGCGATGCCGTTGAGCTTCTCGCTGTCGGCGGCGTCCACCTTCGACGAATCGAAGGCGAAGTGCAGGTCGCGCACGACAATGGTTTCTTCCTTGACGACGGGAGGCGGCGGCGCGACTTCCTCGACCGGCTGCGGAGGCGGCGGCGCGACCTGTTCGCCGGCACCGTGCACCCAGCAATAGGCGGCACCGACGCCACCGCCGATCAGGGCGCCCCAGCCGGCCCAACTGCTGCTTTCGATCGCGCCCAGGCCGGCGCCGGTAACACCACCGACCGCCGCACAGGTCGGCCAGTCGCTTTTCTGCAACCCTGCGCAACCGGTCAGCAAGCCGCTGACCAGAATCAGGGGTAAAGCGGTCCTCGTGATGCTCATTGGAACTCTCCTCGTGGATCGGTTGTAACCGACAAATAGGGAGTAAAGACCCCAGCCGAAAAAAGCGCCAGCACTAGGCCATGCAGGCGCTTCAGGCTAGTCTTGGCGAATCCCAGGAGAGTGTTTTCCCATGAGCGAACCGATTTCTCCCCGCACCCCGCAGCAGGCCCTGGCCGCGTTGCTCGCCCGCTACGCGCCGAAGCGCTTGCTGCTGGTCGGCGCCAGCCGGCTGCCGGCGGTGGAGGCCTTCATCCACAACCACCCCCAGTGCCAACTGGCGCACAGCCCGGCGGCGGCATTGCCCGCCGAACTGGCCGGCCAGCGCTTCGATCTGGCGCTGTTCGTCGATTGCCTGGAACACCTGCCGCAGCGCACCGGTCTGCAGTTGCTCGCGGGCGTGCGCAACCTGAATGCCAGCCGGGTCGCCGTACTGGTCGACCTCGAGGCCAGCGATTGGCAGGAAACCGACTTCTTCGCCCTCGCCATGCAGAACAGCGAACGCTTCCAGCGCGAAGGCCAGACGCTGACTCTGTACACCTACGACCTGTACGAATACAAGCAGGTCCCCGATTGGCTGAACGCCAAGTTCTGGGCCAACCCGGAAAACTTCGGCAAGTACTGGTGGTAACCATGACCCAACCTTCCTGCCCCTGCGGCAGCGGCGACCCGCTCGACGATTGCTGCGGCCGCTATCACCAGGGACATCCCGCGCCCACCGCGGAAGCCCTGATGCGCTCGCGCTACAGCGCCTACGCCCTCGGACTGGTGGACTACCTGCGCGACACCACGCTGCCGGCGCAACAGGCCGGTCTCGATCTCGACGGCATCCGCGCCTGGAGCCACGGCAGCACCTGGCTCGGCCTGGAGGTGGAAAACCACGAGGTGCTCGGCGGCCAGCCGGAGCATGCGCGAGTCACCTTCGTCGCACGCTGGCACGACGCCGACGGGGAACATGCCCATCGCGAATGTTCCGGCTTCGTCCAGCGCAACGGTCGCTGGTACTTCCTCGATCCGACCGTGGCCCTGAAACTCGGCCGCAACGATCCCTGCCCCTGCGGCGCCGGCGGCAAGCTGAAGAAATGCTGCGGTCCGTGGATCACCTGATGCATTCGCTCGCCAGCTATATCCGCGCCATCCATGCCCTGCCCTCGCCGGTCTCGATAAGCGATGCGCAGGTCGAAGAGCAACAGCGCTGCGAGGACGGCGTCGAGATCCACAGCTGCGAAGCGCTCTACCGTTTCGACAACGGCGTGCGCCTGCGCCAGCACTGCGAGCGCGACCTCCTGCCGAGCAGCGGGGCCTGCGAGGAATGCTGGATCGGCTACGAAGTGCTGGATTCCGCCGGGCAGGAAATCAGCCCACGCCACAAGCACTTCGTCAACGCCTGCCAGGAACGCTTCTGGTTGCGCATGCACGCCTGAGATGCTGAGCCAGGCTGCGCGGTTTGGGCGTTGACGAGCGCTCGGGTAGAATGCGCAGCCTTTTCATCCGGGCCCCATCCCCATGCTGCTGACCGTGCTCTACATCATCGCCATCACCGCCGAAGCCATGACCGGTGCGCTGTCGGCCGGCCGGCGCAGCATGGACCTGTTCGGCGTGGTGCTGATCGCCTGCGTCACCGCCCTGGGCGGCGGCTCGGTACGCGACATGCTGCTGGGCCATTACCCGCTGACCTGGGTCCGTCACCCGGAATACCTGGCGCTGACCGCAGTCGCCGCGCTGGTGACAGTGTTCATCGCGCCGCTGATGCGCCACCTGCGCTCGCTGTTCCTGGTACTCGACGCGGTTGGCCTGGTGGCCTTCACCCTGATCGGCTGCCAGGTCAGCCTGGAAATGGGCCACAGCCTGCTGATCGCGGCGATCAGCGGGGTGATCACCGGGGTGTTCGGCGGCATTCTCCGCGACATCCTGTGCAACGACGTACCCTTGATCTTCCGCCGCGAACTCTATGCCAGCGTGTCCTTCGCCAGCGCCTGGTGCTACCTGATCTGCGTGGAGCTGGAACTGCCCTCCGAACAGGCGATGCTGATCACCCTGTTCAGCGGCTTCCTGTTCCGCCTGCTGGCCATCCGCTTCCACTGGGAAATGCCCAAGTTCGTCTACCAGGACGATTTCGACCACTGAGGCAAGCGCCTGCCCCTGGCCGACGCGTTCCTCCAACCCCGCGCCTGTCCGGCGTCACACACCGATGCCACGGCCCCGCGACGCGGTTATCCGCCCCAGGCCCTGGCTTGTCGCAGGCCGCTGCCCGCCTCAGTCCTGCAGGCGCAGGTGGCTGGTGTCCGGAGCCGGAGCCGCTGGCTCGGAGCGTGCCTGGCCCATGTCGCTACCGACCGGGGCGACGCTGAAGCGGCTCAGGTCGAGCTTCGGCGCCTCGGCTTCGGCCTTGGCGTCCTGTAGGTCGGCGCCTACCGGAGCCAGGCCGAAATCCGGCGCGTCGACCTCGGCGAACGCCGCCATGTAGCCGTCCCGCGGCGCTACCTGCAAACGTCCGGCGGGCGTGCTGGCCCCAATAGCGGCGCGGGTCTGCGGAGCCTCCACGGGAATCGTCCGCGCAGGCGGCGGCGCCATGACCACCTCCTCGATCTCCATCTCGGCGACCACGGCGATCGCTCCCGCTCGCTCCAGCACGCTGCGGTATTTTTCCGCGGAGGCGGCATCGAGGTTGTTCTTGATCACCACCCGGCGGCCGGAGAACAGCAGTTCGATACGCTGCGCGTCGGCCTGGAACAGCTTGGCCAGGTTGGCCTTGACCACCTCGGGCCGGGCGCCGGCGACCAACTGGCCGGAAAAGGCGATTTCAAAGCGGCTCATTGGCATCTCTCCGAGTGAAGGGCCGCTCGGCATGGCGGCCCTGGCGTTTCGTCGAGCGATTGTACCCATCGTCAGCCACGCGTGGAGTGACTGGGTCCGGCAAATCGGCCGGCGGGTCCGTTCAGGTTAGCCGAGCCGGTCACGCCAGCCGACGGGAAGACTTGCACGGGCGTACGCGCTTCTCCATGCTCCCCCGACTGCGCTACGGGAAACATATGGACACAGGCCTGTACCTGAAACATCTTTCCTCTATACAACAATAAGTTGCAGCACAATCACTGCTTGTTAAACTGGGGCGTCTCGGGGGGAATAGCATGAATTACCAGGCGCAAATGATAAGAATTATCAGCCTAATAATGGCGTGGGGAGTTCTCTCCAATCTCTCGGGCTGCAGCTGGATGACCGGCAGCTTCGAAGACCCCGACGTCAAGCTGCTGAAGGTGGAAGTGGTCAAGGCACGCTTGCTGGAACAGGAGTTCGTGATGCGCTTCCGCATCGACAACCCCAACGATTTCAGCCTGCCGGTACGCGGACTGCAGTACGCCGTGCAACTGAACGACATCCAGCTCGCAGAAGGCGAGTCCGGCCAGTGGTTCACGGTTCCCGCCCACGGCCACGAAGTATTCGACGTGCCGGTGCGAACCAATCTCTGGCGCCACATGAAATACATCGTCAAGCTCCTCGAGCGTCCCGAGGAGCCGATCCGCTACCGCCTGCAGGGCGAAGTGAAGACCGGACTGATGTTTGGCCGCAGCGTGCACCTGAGACGAAATGGCGAGATAATTCCCGGCGATTTCATCCCAGAATAGGTCCACCATGAGTCAGGAACCCCACGTACACGGCCCGAACTGCAACCACGACCACGATCATCATCACGATCATGGCCATGGTCATGTCCACGGTCCGCACTGCAACCACAGCCACGAGCCGGTGCGCAATCCGCTCAAGGCCGTAGGCCGCAACGATCCCTGCCCCTGCGGCAGCGAGAAGAAATTCAAGAAGTGCCACGGCGCCTGACCCTTCGCACGCGCCGGCATCCGAAGGCCCGCTGCTCAGCGGGCCTTTTCGTTGGCGCGCCACCAGCCCCGCCGGGGCATCATGCGCGACGGCGGTTTGCATCGAACCTACGTTCCTGGCGTAGAGTCTTCCGTTCGTAGCCCATCGACGAGCCGGAGACGCACCGATGATCGACCTGTACTACTGGACCACCCCGAACGGCCACAAGATTACTCTTTTCCTGGAAGAAACCGGCCTGCCCTACGCCATCCATCCGATCAACATCAGCCAGGGCGACCAGTTCCAGGCGGATTTCCTGAAGGTGTCGCCGAACAACAAGATTCCCGCCATCGTCGATCGCCAACCGGCCGACGGCGGCGCTCCCCTGTCGCTGTTCGAATCCGGCGCCATCCTGCTCTATCTCGCGGAAAAGACCGGACGGTTCCTCGCCAAGGACCTGCGCGCGCGCCAGGAAACCCTGCAGTGGCTGTTCTGGCAAATGGGCGGGCTGGGGCCGATGGCCGGGCAGAACCACCATTTCAACCGCTTCGCCCCGGAGAAGATTCCCTACGCCATCGACCGTTACGTCAAGGAAACCGCGCGCCTGTACGGCGTTCTCGACCAGCGCCTGGCGGAGCGCGCCTTCGTCGCCGGCGACGACTACAGCATCGCCGACATGGCCATCTATCCGTGGATCGTCCCGCACCAGTGGCAGGAGCAGGATCTCGCCGACTTCCCACACCTGCAGCGCTGGTTCGAGAGCATTCGCCAGCGGCCGGCGACGCAACGCGCCTATGCTTTGGTGGAGCGCATCAATCCGCCGAAGTAGCGAGTCCCGAGCCAGCCTGCGGACGTCCTCGCGGACGACCGCAGGCGGAGCTTGCGCAGCCCTGCGCTCCTCACTAACGTAGCGCCTCTCGACGCGACCACTCCCGCAGGAGCCCCCAGCCCATGGCCTCGCCAGCCTTCATGCGTTTTCTTCCCCGTTGCGGCGCCGCCGCGGCCTTCGGCACCCTCCTGGGCCTGGCCGGTTGCCAGTCCTGGCTCGACGATCGCTACGCCGACAGCCTGCCGCCGACCTCCGGCGTGCAACCGATCAAGGGCCTGGCGCAAAACGTATCGATCCGGCGCAACGCGCTGGGCATGCCACTGATCGAAACCGGCACCTTCCATGACGCGCTGTTCGCCCTGGGCTACGTACACGCCTCCGACCGCCTGAGCCAGATGGTCAGCCTGCGCCTGCTGGCCCAGGGACGGCTGGCCGAGATGGTCGGTCCCGGCGCGCTGGAGATCGACCGTTTCATGCGTACCGTGAACCTGCGCCAGGCCGCGGAGATCCAGTACAGGAACGCCTCGCCGCGCCTGCAACGCTTCTTCGAGGTCTACGCGCGCGGGGTCAACGCCTACCTGTATCGCTATCGCGACAAGCTGCCGATGGACCTGGCCCAGTCCGGCTACCGTCCGGAATACTGGAAGCCCGAGGACTCCGCCCTGGTCTTCGCCCTGCTCAACTTCGGCCTGGCGGTGAACCTGCAGGAAGAAATCGCCTCGCTGACGCTCGCGCAGAAGGTCGGCAGCGACAAGCTGGCCTGGCTGACGCCGACCTACCCTGACGAAAACCTGCCGTTCGACGAGGCGGAAAAGCTCAAGGGCCTGCGCCTGGACGGGCAGGTTCCCGGCCTCGTAGGCGTCGAGGGCGCGGCGCGGCAGGTCGCAGCGCTGAGCATGCTCGGGGTCGCCGCCTCGAACAACTGGGCTATCGCGCCGCAACGCAGCCGCAGCGGCAAGAGCCTGATGGCCAACGACACCCACCTGCCGCTGAGCATGCCGTCGGTGTGGAACTACGTGCAGATCCGCTCGCCCAAGTACCAGGCCGCGGGCGTTTCCATCGCCGGTCTGCCGGGCGTGGTGGCGGGCTTCAACGGCAAGCTGGCCTGGGGCATGACCATGGTCCTGGGCGACAACCAGGATCTCTACCTGGAACAGCTGCGACGCCAGGGCAACCGGCTCTATTACCTGGCCGACGGCAAGTGGCAGCCAACCCGCGAACGCCAGGAAACCTTCTTCATCAAGGGCCAGCGGCCGATCCGCGAGGTCATCCACGAAACCCGCCATGGCCCGCTGCTCAACAGCGCCCTGGGCGAGCGCAAGAACATCCTCCAGCCGCTGCCGCTGAAGAGCGGCTACGGACTGGCCTACCGGAGCATCCAGCAGGAAGCCGACAAGACCCTGGACGGCTTCTTCGACCTGTCGCGGGCCAAGACCATCGAGCAGGCCTTCGACGCCACCCGCGAGATTCGCGCGATGCCGCTGAACATCGTGTTCGCCGACGAAAAGCACATCGGCTGGCAGGTCACCGGACGCTATCCGAACCGCAAGGAAGGTCGCGGCCTGCTGCCCTCCCCTGGCTGGGACGGCCGCTACGACTGGGATGGCTATGCCGACCCGATCCTCCACCCCTCCGACCAGGACCCGCAGCAGGGCTGGCTGGGTACCGCCAACCACCGTACCGTGCAGCCCGGCTACGGCGCCCAGTTGTCCAATTCCTGGTACTACCCGGAGCGCGCCGAGCGCATCGCCCAGCTCGCCGGTGCCAGCAAGAGCCACGACACCCAGAGCATGATCCGCATGCAATACGACCAGACCTCGCTGTTCGTCGCCAAGCTGCAAGCCATGTTCGACAATCCCGGCATGGCGCTGCCGCTGCGCCAGGCCATCGACGCCTTGCCGGAGGCGCAACGCAGCCAGGCGCGAGAGGCCTACGACCGGCTGATGGCGTTCGACGGCAAGCTGGCGGCCAACTCCAGCGACGCCGCGCTGTACGGCGCCTTCCTCCATGAGAGCGCCAGGCAAATATTCCTCGACGAGCTAGGACCGGAGGACAGCCCTGCCTGGAAAGCCTTCGTCGAGACCGCCAACCTCTCCTACTCGGCGCAGGCCGACCACCTGCTCGGGCGCGACGACAGTCCGTTCTGGGACGATATCCGCACTCCGCAGAAGGAGGACAAGCCGGCAATCCTCGCGCGCAGCCTCGCCGCCGCCGTGGAGTTCTGCGAACAGCGACTGGGGAGCGAGCGCAAGGCCTGGCAATGGGGCAAGCTGCACACCTACGAATGGCAGAGCGACAGCTCGAAAATGGCCCCCTACCTGGGCGCCGGCGAGCGCGCCGGACTCGGCGCGATCAAGGGCTATCTCGATCGCGGGCCCTATCCGGCCGGCGGCGACCACAGCACGCTGGACGTATCGGCCTACGGCTGGGGCCAGGACTTCGACACTTGGCTGATCCCGGCGATGCGGCTGATCGTCGACTTCGGCCAGAGCGAACCGATGATCGGCGTGAACAGCAGCGGCCAATCCGGCAATCCGGCCAGCCCGCACTACGCCGACGGTATCGACGCCTGGCTCAAGGGGCGCTACGTCAGCTTCCCGTTCCAGCCACAGAACCTCGATCGCGTTTACGGCAACAAGCGGCTGACGCTCACCCCCGCCCGCTGAACGAACGGCGCGGAACTTTCCTCCGCGCCGTGGCTCTGAACAGCCGACTTACTCCATGATCATCTTCAGGGCGTCCTTCCGGACGCCCTTCTTTTATCCCCCTCCCGGAAAGACTCCGTTTTCTCGAAAGCCCGGGTACGGGATCGAACCGATCTCACTCCTCTCCGGCTTCTTCCACGGGCGCCACCAGCGCCCGGTCCAGCCAGTCCGTCGGCAGGCTCTTGCTGGCGCGGGCGCCGAGCAGCTTGAGTTGCTCGCTGCGACTGATCAGGTTGCCACGTCCCTCGGTGAGCTTGTTGCGCGCCGCGGCATAGGCCTTGTCCAATTGCTGCAGGCGCGAACCGACCTCATCGAGGTCCTGGACGAAGAGCACGAACTTGTCATACAGCGAACCGGCACGCTCGGCGATTTCCCGCGCATTCTGGTTCTGCCGCTCCTGGCGCCAGAGGCTGTCGATTACCCGCAGGGTGGCCAGCAGGGTGGTCGGGCTGACGATCACGATATTCTGCGCGAAGGCGTCCTGGAACAGGTTCGGCTCGGCCTGCAAGGCCGTCGAGAAAGCCGCCTCGATCGGCATGAAGAGCAGGACGAAGTCGAGGCTGTGCAACCCTTCCAGACGTCGATAGTCCTTGCCGGAAAGGCCTTTCACATGATTGCGCAACGACATTACGTGCTGCTTCAGCGCCTGCTGGCGCAGCAGATCGTCGTCAGCGGCGATGTACTGCTGGTAGGCCGTGAGACTGACCTTGGCATCCACCACCACCTGCTTGTCGCCGGGCAGGCGGATCAACACGTCCGGCTGGAAGCGTTCGCCCTCGGCGCCCTTCAGGCTGACCTGGGTCTCGTATTCCCGGCCTTTTTCCAGGCCTGCATGCTCGAGCACCCGCTCCAGCACCAGTTCGCCCCAGTTACCCTGGGTCTTCTGGCCCTTGAGCGCGCGGGTCAGGTTGGTCGCTTCCTCGCCCAGGCGCAGGTTGAGCTGCTGCAGACGCTCCAGTTCCTTGCTCAGGGAGAAACGCTCGCGCGCTTCCTGCTGGTAGCTTTCCTCCACCCGCTTCTCGAACGCCTGGATGCGCTCCTTGAGCGGATCGAGCATCTGCCCCAGGCGCTGCTGGCTGGTCTCGGCGAAACGCTGTTCGCGTTCGTCGAAGATCTTTCCCGCCAGTTCGGCGAACTGTGCCCGCAACTCGTCGCGGGCCGACTGCAGGTCGGTCAGGCGCTGCTGGTGGCTTTCCTGCTGCTCGCGCAGTTCCGCAGCCAGCGCAGCCCGTTCGGAAGCCAGGCGACGCACTTCCTCTTCCCGGCCCTGGCGCTCGCTGGCCCAGCGTGCCTCCGCCTGGGACGCCCGTTGCCGCTCCTCCCCCATCAACTCGGCTTCCCGACGCAGCGCGGCGACCTCGCCGGCAAGCCTGGCATGGCGCTCGCCGAGTTGCTGGTAAGCCTCCCTGCTGGTCTCCAACTGCGCATTCAGGCCGTCCTGGGCCAGTTGCGCGGTCGCCAGTCGCTCGCCGAGCAAGGCTATCTCGCGCTCCGCCAGGCTGGCCCTTCTCTGTAGCTGCCATGCCAGGCCGGCCAAGGGAATCGCGGCAGCCAGCAGGCCAAGCAACAGGTTCGGTAGATCGACGGGCATGGGGCACTCCAGCGGGAAACGACGCAACACCCGCCGTGGCAGGTGCGCGTGCAGCGGATTCTAGGTTCTTGGGAAAAGACCGTCGAGCGAATAGCGCCGCGCCGAACGAGTACTCCGCTTCCGAGCTGTGCGTAACCCCATGCGCGGGACATTTCGGATATTTCCGTAATGGGAGCCATCGCCCTGCGCCCTTCGCCGCCGGGATATTTCTGCTTCCACCGGCATTTTTGTCGCGGCTACAGGGCTTGCCTTGGAGCGTGCAATGTGCTGTCGAGCAAGCGCTTGGGAAATCCACAGATCCTGTGGATAACCCAGTGGAAAAGACCCTAAAAAACTGCCGAACCCCCGATGGAGTGGGGCTATGGGACAGATTGACGATTTTTTCACCAACTATTTTTATCGTTATTTTTCAATAAGTTACGTTTCAAACATGAAAAATCAAGCGTTTAGAGCCTAACGCTCTCAACCCTTGACAAGCTGCTTTCCATTTGTGCACAAATTTTCGCCGAAGCCTCTTGCCGCCCCATTGCAGGGCAATGCCGTTCGAAATCCTCAGCCATTCTTTCCCTCGGGGCTTGCAGGCCAGCCCTACCCCACCAGCAGGTTGCGGCCTCCAGACGGTGCCCCCGGATCGCAGGCAACCGTGCGCCCCTCCACTCACGCCGGATGCGGCAACTTTCCGTTCACCAGGAACAGCTCCCAGGAGAAGATTTTCGGCGATCCCGGTACATGCGCCGGCTTGAAGGCCACGTAACCGGCCGTGGTTTCGCACAGCCAGGGCGTCAGGTTGCGAGGACGCTTTTCGGTGAAGGCCGCGGGCGTGAACAGGGCGACATTGCAGCCGCGCTCCGGGCAACGCGCCGAACGGTATTCGAATGCCTGCACCCCGGCGCTGCGCATGGCGCTCCCCAGTTCCTGGGGAGCGCGGTAGTCGGCGATGTCGGTCAGCGCAGCCTCGTGATCGGAGAAAGGCGTTGCCTGCAGGCGGATTCCCCGCTCCACCTTCCAGCCCGCCTCGAACGAAGCGTGCTCGGACAGAATCCTCCCGCTCGGTGGCGGCACTGCCATGCCACTCCACAGGACGCAACGGTAATACGCGCTTTCGGCCATGGTCGTTTCCAGCTTCAACGCGGCGTAGAACAGGCTTGGCTCGTGGCGACGGCCGAACCGCGACCCCCAGCGCAAGGGCGGATAACGGAACGGGGTCTTCAACAGGTAATGCAATGGCTCGGCGTCCGCCGGCACCGGCGGCTTGCTCGACTCGAGCAGTTCCTCGAGCAATGCCTGCTCTTCCAGGGTGTCGACCAATTGCAGGGTCGCCACCTGCTCCTGGCTCTCCACCAACCGCACCAGCCGTCCCTGGAGCGGTCGGATATGCCGCTCACCCTTGCACTGTCGCCAGATCTCGCTCACCTTCCGCCCCTCGCTTCCTGTGGTGTCGGATGCCAGCGTAGCGGCACCGCAGTCTCCATTCAGCCAGGCGTGTCGCCTCTGGCTGCCAGCCTTTTCCGTGACAGGCGTAGGCCCCCGTACAGGCGCGCCGGGTATCAGACCTTGCCGCGGATCGCATCGAGGTATTCCAGCACATGAACCAGGCCCTGCACCTGTCCCATCAGTGCCAGCGGCTCGCCCGCCAGGTGATGGTTGGGCGTGCGCAGGAAGTGGCGCATGTCCTCCTGCTGCCCGCCGAACAGGGCATACAGTGCGCGATAGACCCGCACCAGCAGCAGAGCCAGCTCGCCGGTCTTGCTGTCCACCCGCAGGCCCTGGGTCTTCCAGCGGCTGATGGCGCTGCGATCGACGCCGACGATGCCGGCCAGTTCGAGCTGCGTCAGTCCCAATTGCTCGCGCGCGGCGAGGACGGCCTTGGCCAGGACGGCATCGGCGCTGGGACGTTCCTTGATGAGAGCGCTCATGACGACCTCCTCACGTGTGTTTACAACAAACTATCATTATTTTGCTGAAAACACACCTTGATTCGGTCGAACCTAGAGAACCACGCGCAAGCATTGACCGGCGTGATAGAGAGAAAAACCCATCTCGTAGGCGCAACTGCGCAGCCTGGCGGCGGGGACGGGCTTCATGTCGCTGAACGGCAACGGCAATGTCGCTCGCTCGCCGCTCAGCAGGTAGTCGGCGAACGCCTTGCCCACTACCGTACCGGTGGTCACGCCGCGTCCGTTGTAGCCGGTCACCGCCAGCAAGCCTTCCGCAGGCTCGAACAGGCGCATCAGATGATCGGGGGTGAAGGCGATGCAACCCGTCCAGCTGTACTCCCAACTGACCTGGCCCAGGTCTGGAAAGTAATGGCTCTGGATTCGATCGGCCCATTGCCGCAGGAACCAGGCGGGCTTGTTCGCGCCATTGCCGAGGCTTCCCAGCAACAGGCGGCCCTGGGCATCGCGACGGATGCTGCTGAGCACCGTCCTGGTGTCCCAGGAACCCTGGCCGTGAGGCAGGATGCGCTCGGCCGCGGCGCCGTGCAGCGGCGCCGAAGCCACCTGATAGTAGTAGCCGGGAAAGAAGTGCCGCCTCAGGTTGGTCCACTCGCCCTCGGTATAGGCGTTGGAGGCGATCACCACCTGTTCCGCCAGTACCGCCCCCGCGGCGCTACGCACCGCCCACAGCGCGCCCTGCCGCTCCAGGGCGAGCACCGGCGAGCGTTGGTACAGTTGCCCGCCCCGCTGCACGACGGCGGTGGCCAGTCCGCGCGAATAGGCCATGGGATTGAGAGTGCCGGCGCGTCGGTCGAGCAACGCCGCGCTGATTCGCCGGGTGCCGCAGGCCTCGTGGCAAGCCGCGCCGGTCAGCAACTCCAGCGGGGCGCCGCGGCGCGTCCACTGCGCGTGGCGGCGTTGCAGATCGGCCACGCCGCTGGCGTTGTGCGACATGTGCAGGGTGCCCTCGCGGCGCAACTGGCAATCGATGCCGAGGCGTTCGATGGTCTCCATCACCAGTGCCGGCGCCCGCCCCAGCACGGCGTTTAGCTTTTCTCCCTGCTCGGCGCCAAGGGTGGCGACCACCTCGTCCGGGGGAATCCAGGTGCCGGCGTTGATCAATCCGACATTGCGTCCCGACCCGCCGTGGCCGACCTCGTACGCTTCCAGCACGCACACCGAACGGCCGGCCTCCAGCAGGTGGAGCGCCGCCGAAAGCCCGGTGAAACCGGCGCCGATCACACATACGTCGGCGCGCTGCTCGCCGTTCAGGCTCGCCGCTCCGGACAGGCGAGGCGTAACCACTTCCCACAGACACCGTTGCTGCAAACCGCCCATGCGCGACTCCGCTGCCAGCCATTGCCATGCGGCGGGAGCCCGCCGCGCCCCGTTCAATCGAAGGTGATGCCCTGTGCCAGCGGCAGCTCGCGGGAATAGTTGACGGTATTGGTCTGCCGCCGCATGTAGGCTTTCCAGGCGTCCGAGCCGGACTCGCGACCGCCGCCGGTCTCTTTCTCACCGCCGAACGCCCCGCCGATTTCCGCCCCGCTGGTGCCGATGTTGACGTTGGCGATCCCGCAGTCACTGCCCGCCGCGCCCTGGAACAGTTCCGCCTCGCGCAGGTCGGTGGTGAAGATGCACGACGACAGTCCCTGGGGAACCTCGTTGTTCAGGCGCAGGGCCTCGTCGAAATCGCGGTAGCCGACCACGTACAGGATCGGTGCGAAGGTCTCCGTGCGCACCACTTCGGTCTGTCCCGGCATCTCGACGATGGCCGGCGACACGTAGTAGGCATCCGGATAGCGCTCCTGCAATTGCCGCTCGCCGCCGAACACCCGTCCCCCCTGCTCGCGGGCTCGCGCCAGGGCGTCCTGCATGGCCAGGTAGCTGCGTTCGTCGATCAGCGGCCCGACCAGGTTGCCCTCCAGCGGATGACCGATACGGACCCTGGAATAGGCTGCCTTGAGGCGCTCGACTATCTCGTCCTTCACCGACTCATGGGCAATCAACCGGCGCAAGGTGGTGCAGCGCTGCCCGGCGGTGCCCACCGCGCCGAACAGGATGCCGCGCACCGCCAGGTCGAGGTCGGCGCTTGGCGCCAGGATCATCGCGTTGTTGCCGCCCAGTTCGAGGATGCAGCGAGCGAAACGCGCCGCCACCCGCGGCGCCACTTCGCGCCCCATGCGAGTGCTGCCGGTGGCGCTGACCAGGGCGACGCGACGGTCGTCCACCAGCGCTTCGCCGGCCTCGCGGTCGCCGATCAGCAATTGGCTCAGGTGCGCCGGCGCATCGCCGCCGAAGGCCCGCGCGGCACGCTCGAACAGTGCCTGGCAGGCCAGTGCGGTGAGGGGGGTCTTCTCCGAAGGCTTCCAGACCACGGAATTGCCGCAGACCAGCGCCAGCGCGGTATTCCACGACCACACCGCGACTGGGAAGT
Source organism: Pseudomonas sp. HMSC066A08 (assembly GCF_001813025.1). Taxonomy (NCBI): domain Bacteria; kingdom Pseudomonadati; phylum Pseudomonadota; class Gammaproteobacteria; order Pseudomonadales; family Pseudomonadaceae; genus Pseudomonas; species Pseudomonas sp. HMSC066A08. The sequence continues at coordinate 16,184 of NZ_KV811371.1, read as the reverse complement.
TGAACGCGCTGATCACGCCTACCACGCCCAGCGGGTGCCAGGTCTCGCGCATGTGGTGGCCGGGACGCTCGGATGCGATGGTAAGACCGTACAACTGGCGCGAGAGGCCCACCGCGAAGTCGCAGATATCGATCATTTCCTGGACTTCGCCGAGGCCTTCCTGGGTGATCTTGCCCGCCTCCCAGGACACCAGTTCGCCGAGTTCGGCCTTGTGCCGACGCAATTCCTCGCCGAACAGCCGCACCAGTTCACCACGGCGCGGCGCCGGCACCTGGCGCCAGGCGCGGAACGCCTGTTCGGCGCACTCGACCTTGGCGGCAACGGCGGCGCGCCCCTCCAGTCGCACCGCAGCCAGGCGACTGCCGTCGATGGGGGTATGCACGGCAAGCTCGCCATCGCGAAAAGCATTGGGGTCGAGGCCGAGACTGCGCAGCAATCCGTCGATCATGTGAGGTTCTCCTGGCTGTTCGTTTCCGCTCGTTTTAGTCGGTTTGTCCGGGAGCGACAAACGACCTTTATTCGCCACGTCATTCCGGGTTTTCATACTGGCTCCGAGCTGTCGCGATCCGCCGTCTTTCCCGTACCATGCACGCCTTCGCCGGCCAGCCCCGCCTACCCGACATGGACAAGAAACAGCTGTTGCGCCTGATCACGGAAAAGCTCGCCGCGGACCTGGAAGTCGCCGTCCGCGCCGCGCAGACCGCCCATGAGACGGCAACCCACGAAGAGAACGTCGCCGAGAACAAGTACGACACCCTCGGCCTGGAGGCGGCCTACCTGGCCGCCGGGCAGTCGCGCCGGGTCGAGGAGATCCGCCAGGCGCTGGGCCTGTACCGCAACCTGGTGCTGCGCGATTTCGACGAGGACCAGGGCATCCAGCTCACCGCGCTGGTCACCCTGCTGAACGCCGACGGCAGCCGGCGAACAGTGTTCCTCGGCCCCGAGGCGGCCGGGCTGAAGATCGATTGCGAAGGTCGCGAGGTGTTGGTCATCACGCCTCGCTCGCCACTGGGCCAGAGCCTGATCGGCAGGCACCCGGGCGACGAGGCCGGGGCGAAGGACTCCCCCCTTGCGGTGGAAATCCTCGCCGTCGACTGAGGCTACTGCTGCGGCGCACCGCAGGCGCCGCAGAACTTCGCGCCCGCCACGAGATCGGCGTTGCAGGCGATACAGCGCAGCGGCGCCAGGGCGCCGCCGCAGCCCTGGCAGAAACGTGCCGTCGCCGCATTCGCGGTGCGGCAGGCGGGACAGGCCATCCCCGCCGCGACTGGCGCCGGCGAATAACCGCCCTGGCCACGGTGATGACCGCCGCCGTGATGACCACCGCCCTGCCCATGATGACGCCCACCCATCAACAACCGTTCGAAGAACCCCATGGCGCAACCCTCTCGTCTGGATCTGACGGCTTCCAGTGAAAAGGCTGTAGCAACTACAGGGTCAATGGCGCGGAAACATCGGGAAACTCAAGTCCGCGTCACCACAGCGGCAACGCGTAGCTGACGATCAGCCGGGTCTCGTCGATGTCGTTGCCGAAATCGCTACGGAAGGTGCCGTTGCGCAACTTGATCCCCAGGTTCTTCAGCGGCCCCGATTGCACCAGGTAGGCGATATCGGTGTCCCGCTCCCATTCCTTGCCGCGTCCACCGCCGTCCAGAAGGTCGATGTGTTCGCCGCGCAGGTAGCGGCTCATGAATGTCAGGCCGGGCAGGCCGATGGCAGCGAAGTCGTAGTCGTAGCGCAACTGCCAGGAGCGCTCGTCCTTGTTGGCGAAATCGCCGATCTGCACGAAGTTGACCAGATACGGATCGGTCCCGGCCAGGTAGGCGAAGCCGGTGTTGCCGGACATGCGCTGGTAACCGAGGCCGAAGGCGTGGCCGCCCAGGCGATAGGTGAACAGCGCATTCAGCGCGCGATTGTCGACGCGGCTGCCGCCCTCGTCGGTGGAACGCGCCCAGCGGATGTCGGACTTCAGCGACTGGCCATCGGCGAACGGCAAGAGGTGCTGCATGCCAAGGTAGTGCTGGCGGTAGAAGTCCTCCAGGTTGGCGTAGTGGTAGCTGCTGCTCAGGCGCTCGCTCCAGCGGTAGGTACCGCCGGCGAAGTCGAAGCGGTCGCTGCCGGGGTGCCGGCCCGCCAGTACGTTGCGCTTGTTGCCGCGGGTGATGCCGAGGTCTTCGGCGTGGGTCGAGTCGCGCTGCTTGACCTGGCGCAACTGGCCGAACTGCAGCGCCAGCCCGCCGATCTCGTTCACTTCCAGCAGTCCACCCTGGAAGGTTTGCGGGTGCAGGCGCGTGTCGTTGAACTGCACCACCGGCAGCCTGGGCATCAGGGTGCCGATCTTCAGCGTACTGTGCGAGACCCGTAGCTTGGCGGTCAGGCCCAGGCTGGAATAGTCGTGGGCGGCGCGCCGGTCGCTCGTCGAATACGGCAACAGACCACTACCGGATCGCTCTGGCGAGGAGTCCAGCCTGACACCCAGCAGGCCCAGCGCATCGACGCCCAGACCGAAGAGCCCCTCGGTGTAGCCGGACTTGTAGCGCAACAGGAACCCCTGCGCCCACTCCTCCGAATAGGACTGGCTGGCGCCGGGCTGGCGATAGTCGCGATTGAAATAGAAATTGCGCAGTTCGAGGCCGGCCTTGCCATCGGCGAAAAACTCCGCCTGGGCGAACGACGGCAGCAACGCCAGCCCCGCGGCCAGCATCGGAACGGGAAGAATTTTCATTGTTGTTGTCTCTTCGTCGTCAGTGGATAGACACGGCGCCGCGACCACTCCCTGCCGCGACCGCCGTGACGGAGCGGATCAGACCCCGGCGAGCATGCCCTCCAGGCGTTGACGCACCAGCTGGCGCGCCTGCTCGACGATGTCCCTGAGCAACTCGGCGCAGGCCGGTTCGTCGTCGATCAGGCCCTGGACCATGCCGGCCGACCAGATCCCCAGGTCGGTATCGCCCTGCTGGTACACCTGGCGACCGCGCTGGCCGCTGACCAGCGCAGCGATATCGGCGTAGCCGGCGCCGCCGCGTGCCTCGATCGCCAGTACTTCCTGGCTGATCGCGTTGCGCGCCACCCGCGCGGTATTGCGCAGGGAACGCATGATCAGGTCGGTGGAACGCTCGTCGGCCGCACGGATCGCCGCCTTCACCGCAGGGTGTATCGGACATTCGCGAGTGGCCAGGAAGCGCGTGCCCATGTTGATCGCGTCGGCGCCCAGCGCCAGCGCCGCGACCAGGCCACGTCCATCGGCGAAACCGCCGGAGGCGATGATCGGCACGCGTAGCCGGTTGGCCGCGGCCGGCAGCAAGACCAGGCCGGGGATGTCGTCCTCGCCCGGATGGCCGGCACACTCGAAGCCGTCGATGGAGACGGCGTCCACGCCCAGTCGCTCGGCCTTGAGCGCATGGCGCACGGCGGTGCACTTGTGGATCACCTTGACGCCGTGGCGACGGAAGTCGGCGATGTGCTCGCCAGGGTCGTTGCCGGCGGTTTCGACGACGCGGATTCCCGCCTCGATGATGGCTGCGCGATATTCGGCATAGGGCACCGGCTTCTGCGTCGGCAGCAAGGTCAGGTTGACCCCGAACGGCCGATCGGTCAGCTCGCGGCAGCGGGCAATCTCCGCAGCCAGTGCCTCCGGGCTCGGCTGGGTCAACGCCGACAGCGTCGCCAGGCCACCGGCGTTGGCCACCGCCGCGGCCATCTCGGCACGGCCGACCCACTGCATGCCGCCCTGCATGATCGGGTGTTCGACGCCGAAGGCCTCGGTGAAACGGGTCCTGAACACGCCCATGGATTGCCTCCTCGGTTCAGATCGGGTCCCAGGAGAACACGTCCGGGCTGCGCGCCAGGTCCATGAAGCTGCCGCGCAACGCCGGCATGCCGTGCTCGGCGATGCTCTCCGGGGTCCAGCCGTGCTCGCTATGCACACTGCGCAGCGGCCGGCTCTGGCTCATCAGGAAGAGTTCGTGGTGACGCGCGGCGAACACCTGGCCGGTGATCTCGCGGGCGGCCTCGGACGCCAGGTAGACGGCCAGCGGCGCGTTCTTCTCGGGGGTCATGCGCTGCAGCTTGTCGACGCGGGCCTTCTGCTCCGGGGTTTCGGCCGGGATCGAGTCGGTCATCCGGCTCCAGGCGAACGGCGCGATGCAGTTCGAACGCACGTTGTAGCGCTGCATGTCGAGGGCGATGGATTTGCTCAAGGCGACGATGCCCAGCTTGGCCGCGGAGTAATTGGCCTGGCCGAAGTTGCCGATCAGCCCGGAAGTGCTGGTCATGTGTACGAAGGCGCCGGCCTGCTGGGTACGGAAGCGTTCGGCGGCGGCCCGGCTGACGAAGAAGCTGCCGTTGAGATGGACATTGATCACCGACAGCCAGTCGTCGGCGCTCATCTTGTGGAAGATCGCATCGCGCAGGATGCCAGCGTTGTTCACCACGATATCCAGACGCCCGAAACCGTCCATGGCGCATTCGACGATACGCCGCGCGCTATCCCAGTCGGCGACGCTGTCGGTGTTGATCAGACCTTCGCCGCCTCGCTGGCGGATCAGGCCAAGGGTCTCTTCGGCCGGCGAGGCCGACCCGCCCTCGCCCTGTAGCGATACGCCGATATCGTTGATCACCACCCGTGCCCCGGAATCGGCCAGCGCCAGGGCGATCTCGCGGCCGATGCCGCCGCCCGCGCCGGTAACGATCGCGACCTTGCCTTCATTGAGTCTGCTGCTCATGGGTAATCCTCTTCGTCCCGTGGATGTCGTTCGGTTGCGCTCAGCCCGGCAGGCCGAGGACGCTCTTGGCCAGGATGTTGCGCTGGATTTCGTTGCTGCCGCCATAGATGGTGGTCGGCCGCGACTGGATGAAGATCCCCGCCGGATGCAGCTCGGGGTCTTCGGCGAACGGCTGTAGCAGGGCCGAGTCCTCCCCGGCGACCTCCAGGCCCAGCTCGCTGATGCGCTGGAACAGTTCGGACTGGAAGATCTTCAGCATGGATACCTCCGGGCCGAGGCTCTCCCCACGCCGCAGGCGTTCGGCGAAACGCTCGTAGAGCGCCTTGTGGCTGTCCAGGTCCATGCTCAGCGCGGCGAAGCGGCGCGCGAACAGAGGGTCGTGCCACAGTCCCAGGTGCCGGGCCAGGCGCTCCAGGCGCTGGAGGGCGAAGGTGGACTGCTTGGGCGAACCGAGGAAGATCCGCTCGAAACCGAGCAGCGCCTTGGCCATGCTCCAGCCCTGGTTGATTTCGCCGACCAGGCTGTCGTAGGGCACCCGCACGTCGTTGAAAAACACTTCGCAGAACTCGCCGTGCAGCTCCAGGTTGAGGATCGGCCGCACCTCGATGCCCGGGCTGTCCATCGGCACCAGCAGGAAGCTGATGCCGTGCTGCGCCTTGGCGCTACGCTCGGTGCGGACCAGCAGGAAGATCCAGTTGGCCTCCGAGCCCATGGTGGTCCAGGTCTTCTGTCCGTTGATCACCCACTCGCCGTTTTCCAGGCGCGCCTCGGTACGCAGGCTGGCCAGGTCGGAGCCGGCGTTGGGCTCGCTGTAGCCCTGGCACCAGATGTCTTCGCCGCTGAGAATGCGCGGCAGGAAGCGCGCCCGTTGCGCCTCGTCGCCATAGCGGATCAACAATGGGCCAAGCATGGTCACGCCGCTGTCGGGCAGGCGCGCGCAGCCGTACTCCTCCATTTCCTCCATCATGATCAATTGCTTGCCGGCGCTCAGCCCCATGCCGCCGTACTCCCTGGACCAGCCGGGACACAGCCAGCCCTGGCGCGACAACAGCAGGTACCACTCGCGGGTTTCCTCGCGCCCCAGGCGATGGGGCGGATTGCGGATGCGCTGCGGATAGTTGGCGGCGATCCACTCACGGACCATCAGGCGAAAGGCGTTGTCATCGAGACTGTCGTAGTCGGTCATCTCAGTTTCCTCTGAATACGGGGGGACGCTTGGCGAGAAAGGCCGCCTTGCCCTCGGCGTGGTCGGCGCTGAGGAACAACTGGCTCTGCAACTCGCCCTCCCGCTCCAGCAATAGGTCAAGGCCCTCGGCGAGCAACGCCTTGGTCATCGCCAGGGGCAGTGGCGCCTGCTGTTCCACCCGCCCGGCCAGTTCCAGCGCCATCGCCAAGGCCTCGCCAGCGGCGCAGAGGCGGTCTGCCAGGCCGATGCGCAGTGCCTCCTCGGCCTCTACCACCTGGCCGAACATCAGGATCTGCCGTGCCCGCCCCCAACCGATGCGCGCCGGCAAGGTATGCAACTGGCCAAGGTCGGCGAGCAGCCCGACCTTGCCGAAGCCAGCGGCGAAGCGTGCGCCGGCGCCGCAAACGATGCTGTCGCAGGCCAGCGCCACGGACAGCCCGGCCCCCACTGCCCAGCCCTCGACCGCGGCGATCAGCGGCTTGCCCATGCGCACCATCTGCCGCACCAGCCGCGCGTTGTCCTGCATTCGCGCCCTGCCGGCGGCCAACTCGGTCACCCGCATGTCGCCCAGGTCGCCGCCGGCGCAGAACACCTCTTCGCCACCGGTCAGCAGCACGCTGCGGATCGATGGGTCGCATTCGGCCGCCTCCAGGGCCCGCAGCAATTCCAGGCGCAACGCCGGCGACAGTGCGTTGCGCCGGGCCGGGTTGTCGAAGCGCAGCAGGCGCACCGTGCCGCGCGTTTCCTGCAACAAACCGCTCATCAGGCCACCTCCCGCTGTAGCAGCGCGGCGTAGCGCACCTTGTGGAACGCCAGCGAGCCGTGGGCATTGAGCAGTACCATGGCGCGGCGCAGGAACAGGCCGATGTCCGCCTCGTCGGTGTAGCCGATGCCGCCGTGCAACTGGATGGCCTGGCGGGTCACCAGCAGAGCCGCTTCCGAGGCCCGTACCCGTGCGCTGGAGACCTGCCGCTGGCGCTCGCTTTCCGACGCCCCGGCATCGATCGCGGCGGCGGCCTGCTCGACCATGGCGCGCGACAGTTCGATCTGGATCCTCAGGTCGACCATGCGGTGCTGCAGCGCCTGGAAACTGCCGATCTCGCGGCCGAACTGGCGACGTACCTTGAGGTACTCCAGGGTTCGCTCGAAGGCGCCATCCATCAGCCCGACCAGATAGGCCGCGCAGGCCAGCGCTGCCTCGTCCAGAACCTGTTCCGCCACCTCGCCGGACAACCACCGCGCCGGCGCATCGCGGAAACGCAGGCGCGCCAGGTGAGCGCCATCCTGGGTCGCCTCGCAGAGCAGTTCCACGCCATCGGCATCGCGTTCGACCAGCGCCAGGCCCTGCTCGCAGGCCACCAGCCAGGCATCGGCGGCGCCAGCCAGATGTACGTGAGCGACTTCGCCGTGCAACCGCCCTTCCTGCATACGAGGGCGTCGCCGCCCATCGCGGTAGGCGATGCCCGCCGGCAGAACCAGCCGCTCAGCGGCCAGCAACGCAACGCGCTCGTCGTCCGGCAGCAGCGGCGCCACCAGCCCGGCCTCGATCAGCGGCTCGGGCAGCAGGCCGCGCCCCAGCGCCTCCAGCAACGCCGCGTATTCGCTCATGCCCAGGCCGCTGCCGCCCAACGCCTCATCCAGGCGCAGCGCCGGCCAGCCCATGGCGCAGACCTCGCGCCAGGCCTTGCGGTCCACCCCGCTACCGGTGAAACGGCCGCGGCGCACGCGGGTCAGGTCGCCGTCGCGCGGCACCAGCGAAGCCGCGCTGTCGCGGATCATCCGCAGACGCTGCTCGCGCTCGCCGGCCCACTCGTCTTGCTCACTCATCTGTTCGCCCTCCTGTCGATACGCCGTCCGCCCGTCCGTCATCTGCACGGGAGGCGCCGGCTTGTCCGCGCGGAGCGACCGCGCAGGCCGTGGTCCGGACGCGCGACGGATGGCTCCGCTGCCGCGCCGCCGGAACTCCGCTACGGCTTGGCCGCGCGGTACCTGAAGCTGCCCGAGGCCATGGCGATGACCTCGCCGTCCTCGTTGCAGATTTCCGCCGTGCAGAAGCAGATCGTGCGGGTCCGTCGCACCACCCTGCCAACCGCGCGAAGCTCGCCGCGGGCGCTCCCCATGAAGTGGGTAGCCATGTCGATGGTCACCATCGAGCAGTCCGGCAGGCAGGCACGGATCGCCTGGGCCATGGCGGCGTCCAGCACCGACATCAACACCCCGCCGTGGAACTGTTGCAGGTAGTTCATCAGTTCCGGGCGATGCCCCAGGCGCACCCGCGCCACCCCGTCGGCATCGGTCCAGCGCTCGAGGCCGATGAACTCCTGGAAGCTGGCGGGCCGCTGCTCCGCCGCTGGCTGTCGTGGAAAAGAACTCATGGATGTGCACTCCTTCCGCAGGATCAGGCCTTGGCCGCGCGCCGCTCGGCGGTATCCACGGCGGCACTGCCCGGCGCTTGCCGTCGGGAAGCGCTCTCGGCATCGCGGGACTCGCGGTTCGGGTCGTAGAGCCGGTCCGCAATGAACAGCGCCGGGATCAGCCCGGTGAGCACGTAGGTGATGCCCATCACCAGGAAACCCGCGCCGATCGACACGTGGGTGGCCAGCAGACCGATGCCGGCGGGCGCCACCGCCGCGCCGATACGCCCCAGGTTGTAGGCGGTGCCCACCGCCGAACCGCGGACACGGGTGGAGAAGCTCTCGGTCATGTAGGTGGCCAGCACCCCGACCGGAACACCGTAGATGAAGCCGAAGGTGATGAGGATCCAGAGGATGTTGGAGGGCGAGTGGTAGAACACGATCAACGGCATGAAGGCGGCGCTGCCGATGGCCCCGGCGGCGAAGGTCAGGCGCCGGCCGAAGAGATCGGCGCAGACACCGGCGGCGACCTTGCCGAGGATCATCGCACTGTAGGTGCCGACCATGTAGCCGGTCATCGACTTGAAGTTCATCCCCAACTCGCTCTCCAGGTAGGACGGCATCCAGTTGTTGGTGCCGTAGTAGCCGAACAGCAGGAAGCAGGAGGTGAGGCTCCAGAGCAGGAACATGCCGCGCGTTTCCGGATCGCCCAGCATCCGTCCCAGCGGGCCGGCGCCGCCAGCCTCGGCGTGGCTCTGCGGAGCCGCGCCGGGACGCTGGCGCCCGGCCTGGGCCGCGAGCCAGGACGGCGACTCCGGCACCCAGGGCCGCAGGGCCAGGCAGACCAGCGCCGGCGCCACGGCGGTGAAGAACAAGGCGCGCCAGCCGAACTCGGGGATGATCTGCCCCGCCAGCAGCGTCGCCACCAGGTAGCCCACGGTCCAACCGGCCTGCATGGCGGCGAGGATGGTGGTGCGATGCCTGGTTCCGACGCACTCGGACATCAGGATGTTGCAGGCGACGAACAGCGAGCCGAGGCCGAGCGAGGCGACGAAGCGGATCAGCGCGAACTGCCAGTAGTTCTGGGTCAGCCCCAGCAACGCGGTACCGATGGAGAACAGCACGATGGTCCAGGTCACCACCCGCACCCGGCCGAAGCGGTCGCAGCACCAGCCGCCATAGATGCCGCCGACGGCCATGCCGGCGAGAGTCAGGCTGCCGAGGGAGCCGGCCTCGAAATTGCTCAGGCCGAATTCGGCCTTCAGGCTGTTGAGGCTGTAGGCCAGGAACATCAGGTCGACGCCGTCGGCGAGCAGGCCGAGGAAGCAGAAGACGAAGGCGATCAGCATGGTGCGCCGGGAGATGGCCGGCGCCGGGTTCGGGGAAAGCGCGGTTGCATTCATTATTCTTGTTCTCGCAAGCAGGATTTCGGTTGATCTTCAAGGCAGCCCGACGGTCGTTCCCTCGCGCCGCCACCCTTCGCTTCAGTCCGGCCGCTCTGGCGGCGGACCTACCCGGCCGTTGTCCAGCACCACCACATCGCGCTCGACGACGCGAGTGCGGAACGAGCCGTCGCTCCACATCTCGGTACGCAAGGTCTCGCCGGGAAACACCGGAGCCGAGAAACGCACCTGCAGATGTCCCAGTTGCCCCGCGCGGTAGTCGGCGAGCCCGCGCAACACCGCGTGGAATGCCACGCCGAGGGTGCACAGGCCATGCAGGATCGGCCGCGGGAAGCCGGCCCGCAGCGCTGCCGCGGGCTCCGCGTGGAGCGGGTTGTCGTCGCCGTTGAGGCGGTAGTACAGGGCCTGCTCCGGACGGGTCGGCAGGTCGAGTCGCAGATCGGGCGTCCGTTCGGGCAAGCGGTGCGGCGTTTCCGGCACCTGCCGGGAACCACCGAAGCCGCCGTCGCCGCGAAGGAAGGTGGTGCTGCGGGCGACAGCCAGCACCTCGCCGCTGAGCGCGTCGCTGAGCACCTTCTCGCTGTAGAGCAGCGCGCCCTTGTCGGCGCCCTTGTCTACCAGACCGGTGACCCGGGTCCGACCGATCACCTCGCCTTCCGCCGGCAACGGCCGCCGCCACTCCAGGCGCTGCTCGCCGTGAACCAGGCGCAGCGCGTCCACGCCAGTCGCCGGATTGCCCAGCCAGAAGCCCGGATGACCGAGTACCAGGGCCATGCACGGCAATGCCTGGAGATCGCGGCACGGATCGACGTAGAGCAGTTGGCGCTCGTCCAGCGGGTCGCCACCCAGACCGAGGGTCAATGCGTAGAAGGCGCTGTCGCGCCGGCTGTAGCGCTGGCGAACTTCGGGAATCGGGTAGTTCAGGAGCACCTCAGGATCGAGCGCCATCGGCCACCTCCTCGACTTCCAGCACCGCATCCACCGCCCAGGCACCCTGGCCCTCCGGCAAGGCGATGACCGGGTTGAGGTCCACCGAGCGCAAGCGCTCTCCCGCCTCCCAGGCGAACCGCGAGAGATTCGACAGCAGCCGTGCCAGCGCCGCGACGTCGGCCCGCGGCCGGCCACGCGCGCCGAGCAGGAGCGGTGCGCCTCTGATGCTACGGATCATCGCCTCGGCTTCGTCGACCTCGAACGGGCAGCGGCGGAACACCACGTCCTGCAGCACCTCGACGAAGATCCCGCCCAGGCCGAACAGCGCCACCGGGCCGAACAGCGGATCGCGCTGGATACCCATGAAGCACTCAACCCCGCCCTGCAGTTGGCGCGCCACCAGGACGCCATCGAGACGCGCCTGCGGCGCCTTCTCGGCGGCCCGGCGCAGGAGCAGTTGGAAACCGGCGCGTACCGCGTCCGCATCGCCTACGCCAAGCAGCACGCCGCCGATTTCCGACTTGTGCTGGATGTCCGCCGAGGCGAGCTTCATCACCACCGGGTATCCGATGCCCTCGGCGAAGGCAACCGCCTCTTCGGCACTGCCCAGCACCGCCTCGGCGGCGGACTCGATACCGGCGCGCGCCAGCAGGCGCTTGGCCTCGGCTTCGCCAGGCGTGGAGGCGGGCAACTGCAGCCCGCCGGCAGGCCGGCGCAGGCGCAACGGCCGGGCGAAGGCTTCGCCGAGCCGCCCCATGGCCTGGATCGCCACTACCGCCCGGGTGGGGTCCTCGAACAGTGCGAAGCCGGCCTCCTCGTAGGGTGCCAGTTCCTCCCCCTCGCCCATCACCGAGACCACGAACAGCCGCTCGGGATGAGCCTCCTTGATCCGCCGGAACTGCTCGGCCAGACGCGCGCCGATGGAGGCGGCGGTGCCGGCCTGGGTGAAGAAGGCGAGCAGCGAACGGTAGCCACCGTCGACCACCATCGACTCGGTAAAGTCGCGCACCAGCGTCAGGTCGTTCAGGGCCTGCGCGGTGCAGTCCACCGGGTTGATCGGCGAAGCGAAGGACAGCCTTGCCTTCAGCCGCTCCTGGGCCATGTCCGGCATCGGCGGCATCGGCAGGCCGACCTCCTCGGCGGCATCGCTGACGATGATCCCGGCGCCGCCGCTGACGGTGATCATGCCGAGACTGTTGCCCACCGGATAGATACGCCGGGTGGCGAGGTAGGCGATGTCCATCAGTTCCTCGGTGGTCCTGGCGCGGACCACCGCGTAGTCGCCCAGCACGGCGTCCAGCACCTTGTCGTCGCCGGCCAGCGAAGCGGTGTGGGACAGCGCCGCGCGGCTACCCAGGGCGCTGCGCCCGACCTTGTGCAGGATCACCGGCTTGCCGGCGCGATGCGCGGCCTCCAGGGCGGCGAGGAAGCTGTCGACGTTGCGGATGGATTCGGCGTAGGCCATCACCACGTCGATCTCCGGCGACTCCACCAGCCAACCGATGCTGTCGCCCAGGGTGACGTCGGCCTCGTTACCGGTGGCCACGCAGATAGGGGTTCCCAGGCGGCGCTGGCGCGCCATGCCGAGCAGGTGCGCGCCGTAGGCGCCGGACTGGGTGGCGATGCCTACCCGGCCGGGCAGCGGTACGCCACGTTCCAGGCTGGTGGAGAAGAACGCGTAGTAACCGAGGTTACTGTTGAACGCGCCCAGCGCATTCGGACCGAGCAGGCGCATACCGTGCTCGCGGGCAGCGGCTACCACCGCATCCTGCATCGCCGCGCCAGCCTCGCCGACCTCGCTGAATCCGGAAGAGAACACGATGGCACTGTGCGCCCCCTGGCGGCCCAGCGCCCGGACGGTCTCCAGCACCTGAGGCGCAGGCACCGCGACAATGGCCACGTCCGGTGCCTGCGGTAGCTCCGCGACGCTGGCGAAGGCCGGCAGCCCCTGGATTTCAGCACGGTTCGGATTGACCGGGAGGATTTGCCCGGCATAACCATGGCGCAGCATGTAGGCGATGGGACGGCCACCGATGCGGGTCGGGTCGCTGGAAGCGCCGATCACCGCGACCGAGCGTGGTTCGATCAATGGAGTAAGACTGGCGAAACGGGGAGCGTCGATGAGCTGTTGCGAGTGGTTCGCTGACATGGGGTCACCTGATCCGTTTGTCTGTGGCCGGCACGACAACCTTCTCGCGGGCGAGCGCACCCGCGGGACGCCGCCACGGCAGCGCCCGGAAGGCCTGTCGGCCAGGGGTCTAGAGCGTGTCGCCGGTGCCGAGCAACGCGGTTACCTGGCTGGACAGCGTGCCGCCGTTGCCGTGCAGCAACGCCACGTCGGCCTTGGCCAACTGCCGCTCGCCGGCCTGGCGGCGGAGCTGGGTCACCGCCTCGATGATCAGGAACATCCCGTACATCCCCGGATGCACGCAGGACAGCCCGCCACCGTTGGTGTTCACCGCCAGCTCGCCGCCGGGCGCGATGCGTCCGCCCTGGACGAATGGGCCGCCCTCGCCCTTGGCGCAGAAACCCAGGTCCTCGAGGAACAGCAGGGTGTTGATGGTAAAGGCGTCGTAGAGCATCACCAGGTCGATGTCGGCGTGCCGCACACCGGCCATCTGCATGGCTCGCGGACCGCTTTCCGAGGCCGCCGTCACGGTGAGGTCGGGCATCGACACGATCGAGCGATGCCACTGCGCTCCGGCCGCGCCAAGGAAGTACACCGGCGCATTGGGCAGGTCGCGGGCGCGCTCGGCGCGCACTACCACGCAGGCGCCGCCGCCGTCGGTGACCAGGCAGCAGTCGGCGGCGCTCAGCGGGTCGCTGACCATCCGCGCGGCAAGGACGTCATCGACGCTCAACGGCCCACGGGCGAATGCCTCGGGATTCAGGTTGGCCCATTGCCGGGCAGAGACCGCCACCTCGGCGAGCTGCTCGCGTGTGGTGCCGTACTGATGCATGTGCCGGCTGGCCGCCAGGGCATAGGCGGTGATCGGGTGGCGCGGCTTGTAGGGCGTCTCGTGCCATTGTGGCTCGCTCATCGATACCAGGCGGCCGCCGGCGGTTCGCTGGTTGGAGCCGTAGCAGATCAGCGCAGCGTCGCAGAGACCGGCCTCCAGTGCCAAAGTGGCCTGCAGCAGGTGCAGCTCGAAACTGGAGCCGCCGATATTGGTGCCATCCACGAATTTCGGGCGGATGCCGAGGTATTCGGCGACCGACAAGGTGGGAAAGGCATGGGAGCTGGTGGCGGCGAAGACCGCGTCGATGTCGGCAAGCTTCAGGCCGGCATCGGCAATGGCCCTGAGCGACGCCTGGCCGAGCAGCTCGATGGCGCTGTAGCCCGGCGCCTCGCCGACGCCGGCGCTACCGATGCCGACGATGGCGGTCTTGCCACGGATGGCCGCGCTCATGGTCGTCCCTCCTGGTGGGGAACGAACACCACGACATTGGCACCGTCCTGCTCGACGATGCGCGCCTGCACACGGGTGCCGATCGGCAAGCTCTCGTGCCCGTCGATCCGCGACATCATGCGCACGCCCTCGTCCAGATCGACTAGCGCGACATTGTGATTGCCGCCGCGGGAGCGATTGACGGTGATCGCGTAGAGCGTACCCAGGCCGCTGGCGGGAACCCACTCGAGATCAGTCTCGCCGCTACCCGGCACCAACTGGCGCGGGTAGAACACATGGCGACCGCTGGAACGGCTGCGCTGCAACATGAAACGGCCCTGGGCGAGAAACGCAAGGTACTGCGCCTCAGGTCCCGGAGTACTGCCATCGGGAAGATCTGCCACGAGGTTTCTCCTTTGTTCTTGTCGACCTTTGCTGCAAAGTGCATCGCGCTGGACGTCGAACCGGATACTGCTTCCGTCCCCGGTTGTACGTTCCGGAAGGCTAGAATATATTCACTATCATGAATGTCAATCACAATACTGAATGAAAAAGAGGAAAAATGACCAAGGACGCCACAACCAAAGGCACCAGCAGCAAAGATGTCGGCGCGGTAGTGAACGCCATTCAGATACTTCGCCACCTGGCCCACGCCGACGGGCCGCAAGGCGTGGCCGCCATCGCTCGCGCCACCGGTATCAGCCCGAGCAGCGCCTTCAATATCCTGCGCACCCTGAGCAACGAACGACTGACCTCCTTCGACGATGCGGGCAAGACCTACCAACTGGGCCTGGGCCTGTCGGAACTTGCCGTAGGATTCGTCGGACACAGCTACGCCGACCTGATCCAGCCAGAGCTGGAACGACTGAGCCTTGCCCACCACATCCTCATCGCCCTGTGGCAAGTCACCGACGATGCGCACATCCGCGTCATCGCCCTTGCCGCACCGCCCGTCGCCCACGTCAACGTCGCCGTCGGCACGCGCCTGCCGGAGCTGGTCGGCGCCGCCGGGCGTTGCATTGCCGGCCTGCGCGAACTGCCGGAGGACGAACTGCGCCGCCGGCTGACCCGCGTGCGCTGGGAAAATCCGCCGAGTTTCGAGCGCTACCAGGCCGAAGCGACCGAGGCCGTCGAGCGCGGCTGGGCTATCGACCAGGAACACCTTTACCGCGGCGTGAGCATGGTCGCCAGCGCCATCACCGACCGCGACGGACAACCGCGCTTCGCCATCTCCGCGATCGGCATCAGCGCCCAGCACCAGCCCGACGACCTGGAACGGATCGGCGCCAGCCTGCGGGATACCGCGCGCTTCGTGAGCCGCGCGCTATTTCCCCAAGGCGAGGCACTGAAGGGGAAATCCTGAAATGACATTCAACCCATTGAAAGATTAGCCGGCACCACCTTTCCACCCGAGGACCGGCAGATAACGGAGAAAGCGCCAGAATCGCTTCAGCGTCACCCGATCCCACGCTCGCAGCAGCACCGAGCGGAACAACTGCCAGGCATATCGCCCATCCTGGACAACGGCCTTCTTCAGCGCCTTGTTCAGGATCAGTTGCCGGGCCCGGCGATAATGCGGCTGAGCCCGATAAGGCTCGATGGCTTGCATATCCGCCTCGTAATTGAGCTTGTACCTGCCGGACAGGCCGCTTCCATGCCGACGATAACGCCCCATGTAGGCCGGCAATCGATGAATTTCATAGCCCTGCGCCGCGTCCTGAGGGTGATCTGGAAATCCTGCACGCGAATCGAGGGATCGAAGAAGTCCGCCCGTCTCATCGCTTCCATGCGGTAGAGCGCCGTCAGCGGCATGACCACCAGGGTCTCGGCCAACGCTGCATCGCCCTCCCAGCGCCCCCCTCGCCGAAACCGTCTCGCGCCACTTCGTTACCGGTGCTGTCGATACAGATATTGAAACCGCCCACGCATCCGACCTCGGGGTGCGCAAGCAAGTAGTCGACGCGCGTGCCGAGCGCTCCAGGCAGGAGAATGCCGTCCAGGTCGGGAGTCATCACGAACTCGCCCCGCGCATGACGCAAACCGTGATTGAGCGGCGTCGCTCACCCCTCGGTTAGCCTGACGGTGCAGCTGGAAACCGTGACGCTCGCCAGAAAAGACAAAGCCCCCGGAACGCCAGGCATTCCAGGGGCTTTGCTCATATGTAATGGCGGAGAGATAGGGATTTGAACCCTAGGAGC
>NZ_KV811370.1:0-353 GCF_001813025.1 Pseudomonas sp. HMSC066A08 | reverse complement strand
TTCCTGATCGAACCGGGCCTTGGCCGTTTCGTGTACCGCCTCGCTCGCCGGGCCGCTGGAAAGAGCACGGCCAAGTGGGCATTCAAGACCATCTACGAGCGCAGCGGTAGCACCGGCACATTCAAAGAGTTCTGCCGCATGATGCGCCGCATGATCGACGCCAACGACCTGCCCGAGTACGACTTGCGCGAGGAAGACGGTCAGAGCGGCCCGCTGCTACTTATCACGCGCCGCACCGACGCGATGGAGCTGGCCGCCAAGGACGAACCCGAGGCAGACGGCGACGAGCAGGAGAACGGCGAGAATGCGGCCGGTGTGTAATAGACGGAGAGTTGCCCGGAGAGCCGCGCCGG
>NZ_KV811369.1:0-1410 GCF_001813025.1 Pseudomonas sp. HMSC066A08 | reverse complement strand
CGCACTCCTGCTCCAGCAGGCGCGCCTCGATCTCGCCCAGTTCGATACGGAAACCCCGGATCTTCACCTGGTGGTCCAGGCGACCGAGATAGTCGATCTGCCCGTCTCTGCGCAACCGCGCCAGGTCGCCGGTACGGTAGATCCGCTCGCCGTCGCCGTACGGGTCCGGCACGAAGCGCTCCGCGGTCAGCCCGGGTCGTCCCAGGTAGCCGCGCGCCAGGCCGGCACCGGCGATCAGCAGTTCGCCTCGGCAACCCACCGGACAGACCCCACCCGCCGCATCGAGGATGCGCGCGCGCACTCCCGCGATCGGTGCACCAATGGGAATTTCCGCCCCGACCTCCTTCACCGGCGCCGAGAAGCAGCAGGCATCGATGGTCGCTTCGGTCGGCCCGTAGAGGTTGACCAGCTCGCCGTTCCAGCGGCGCCCCAGTTGTTCCAGCAGCGCGCCGCTCAGCGCTTCGCCACCGCAGCAGAGCAGCCGCAGCGAGTCCAACTGGTCGTCGCCGGCGAAAGGCAGCAGCGCCTGCAACAGCGACGGCGGCATTTGCAGCACATTGATCCGTTGTGCCTCGACCAGCCCCCACAAGCTCTCTAGCGAGGTACCCAGCTCCGCAGGCGCCAAGTGCAGGCGAGCGCCGGACATCAGTGGCAGCCAGAACTCCCACACCGAGGCGTCGAAGCTACTCGAGGTTCGCTGCAACACTCGCTCGTGCGCCGCCAACTGGAAGCGCTCCTGCATCCAGCGCATGTGATTGACCAGCGCGCCATGGGTGATGCCAACGCCCTTCGGGCGCCCGGTCGAACCAGAGGTATAGATGATGTAGGCCAGATGCTCCGGACAGGCACGCTGCTCCGGATTCCCGTCCCACTGCGCCGGGACGTTCTGGAACAGGCTCGGGTCGTCCAGGCATAGGTTCGTCAGCTGTGCGTTGAACGGCAGTTCATCCTGCAGGAACGTCTGTGTCAGCAACAGGCCAATCCCGCTGTCCTCTGCCAGGAAGGCCAGGCGCTCGGCGGGATAACCGGGATCCATCGGCACGTAGGCGCCACCGGCTTTCAGCACCGCCAGCAACGCCACGACCAACTCCGGGCTGCGCTGCATGGCGATACCCACCGGTACGTCCGGACCAACGCCTTCGGCCCGCAGCCTGTGCGCCAGTACGTTGGCCCGGCGGTTCAGTTCCCGGTAGCTCAGCTCGATCTCGCCATGCACCACCGCCGTCGCCTCCGGGGTCCGCGTCGCCTGCGCCTCGACCAAGGGATGCAGGCAGGCAGGCTCGGCACAGGGGGCGGACTCGCAGCCGCGAACAAGCTCGACGTACTCCGCTTCAGCCAGCATCGGCAATTCGCCGACACGCTGACTCGCGTCCTGGCAGATCGCCTCCAGCAGGTTGCGCCAGTGTGCCG
>NZ_KV811368.1:0-235 GCF_001813025.1 Pseudomonas sp. HMSC066A08 | reverse complement strand
TCTTGTGGGTGGTGGTGGTGACCACGTCGGCGAAGGGTATCGGGTTCGGGTAGAGGCCGGCGGCGACCAGCCCGGCGACGTGGGCCATGTCGACGAACAGCAGCGCGCCGACCTTGTCGGCGATGGCGCGGAAGCGCGGGAAGTCGAGGGTCTTGGAGTAGGCGGAGAAGCCGGCGACGATCATCTTCGGCTTATGCTCCACGGCCAGGCGCTCGACCTCGTCGTAGTCGATCAG
>NZ_KV811367.1:0-206 GCF_001813025.1 Pseudomonas sp. HMSC066A08 | reverse complement strand
GCGCCGGCCACGCCGACCGTCAACCTGAGCAACGGCAGCAGCCTCAGCGGCACTGCGGAACCGGGCAGCACGGTGATTCTCACCGACGGCAACGGCAATCCGATCGCCGAGGTCACCGCCGACGGCAGCGGCAACTGGACCTACACTCCGTCCACGCCGATCGCCAACGGTACTGTGGTCAACGTGGTGGCCCAGGACGCCGCCGG
>NZ_KV811366.1:0-296 GCF_001813025.1 Pseudomonas sp. HMSC066A08 | reverse complement strand
CTTGTAGACGACCCGGACGGCGACCCGAAAGCACTGGCCGGGCTGTTCGATGAAATGCGCGAGGTGTCCATCAATGACGGCGACCCGGCGAACCGGGAAGCGCAGCTTGTCATTACCGGCGTCGGCACCCGCATGGCCAACACCCCGGCCCGCGAGCTGGGCAGCATCATTTCGACGGCGAACAACGCCCTTGCGTTGTACCGCGACCCTATCGTTGGCGAGAACACTTCGCGCAACGACTTCAAGATTGCCGACCTGATGGATCACGACCGGCCGGTGTCGCTCTATCTCATTTC
>NZ_KV811365.1:0-651 GCF_001813025.1 Pseudomonas sp. HMSC066A08 | reverse complement strand
CCTTGGGACCGACCACCACCGCGGTCTGCGGGCCGCGCACCACCGGCACCGGGGTCGACGGCAAGGGGCGGAAAGCCTGGCCGGCGTCGATACAGTCCAGCTCGCTCTCGAACTGCGCGCCGCCTCCGCCATTACCGGTCTCGTAGAGTTCCTGGACTACCCGGTACTCGGCGCCGACCACCAGGTATTCGCGGTTCTGGTCCAGGCGCGGGTAGTTGCTCAGGTGGAACAGATGGCCCGCCCCGATACCCCTGGCGCATCCCCGCAGGCGAACTCGCTCGTACTGGGTCTGGATCGCCTCGATGCGGGTCCGTGCATAGTGTTCGCCGTCCTGGCTCTGCACATACTCGCCAGGGTAGTCGTATAGCGGATAGTCGGCCGCGGCATGGGCGCGCCCGACATTGGAGCGCACTTCCAGGCGGGTGCCGGGACGCTGGAAGTCGTAGTCGTTGAGGCTCAGCGAGCCGGGCTGGACCTCGCGCGCCATGTGCCAGTCGAAGAAGTGGTCGCGCTCGCGATGGCCGAGGCTCGGCGGGTAATAGGGCACGCTGGTGTAGCCGGCCGGGCTGTGGTGCGCGCCGTAGGCATCGGAGAGCACCAGGATGTGGCGCTTCTTTTCGTGGCGGAACCAGTAGTAGATGCCTTCCTGCT
>NZ_KV811364.1:0-911 GCF_001813025.1 Pseudomonas sp. HMSC066A08 | reverse complement strand
GCCGCGATGGCGGCGGCGCTGAAGGCCGTCGAGCAAGGCGCGCAGGTCACGCTGATCGAGCGCGGCACCATCGGCGGCACCTGCGTCAATGTCGGCTGTGTGCCGTCCAAGATCATGATCCGCGCCGCCCACATCGCCCATCTGCGCCGGGAAAGCCCGTTCGATGGCGGTATTGCGGCAACTGTGCCTACGATTGACCGCAGTAAGCTGCTGGCCCAGCAGCAGGCCCGCGTCGACGAACTGCGGCACGCCAAGTACGAAGGCATCCTGGGCGGTAATCCGGCCATCACCGTTGTGCACGGTGAGGCGCGCTTCAAGGACGACCAGAGCCTTACCGTCCGTTTGAACGAGGGTGGCGAGCGCGTCGTGATGTTCGACCGCTGCCTGGTCGCCACGGGTGCCAGCCCGGCGGTCCCGCCGATTCCGGGGTTGAAAGAGTCACCCTACTGGACTTCCACCGAGGCCCTGGCGAGCGACACCATTCCCGAACGCCTTGCCGTAATCGGCTCGTCGGTGGTGGCGCTGGAGCTGGCGCAAGCCTTTGCCCGGCTGGGCAGCAAGGTCACGGTCCTGGCGCGCAATACCTTGTTCTTCCGTGAAGACCCGGCCATCGGCGAGGCGGTGACAGCCGCTTTCCGTGCCGAGGGCATCGAGGTGCTGGAGCACACGCAAGCCAGCCAGGTCGCCCATATGGACGGTGAATTCGTGCTGACCACCACGCACGGTGAATTGCGCGCCGACAAACTGCTGGTTGCCACCGGTCGGACACCGAACACGCGCAGCCTCGCGCTGGACGCAGCGGGGGTCACTGTC
Organism: Pseudomonas sp. HMSC066A08; assembly: GCF_001813025.1. NCBI lineage: Bacteria > Pseudomonadati > Pseudomonadota > Gammaproteobacteria > Pseudomonadales > Pseudomonadaceae > Pseudomonas > Pseudomonas sp. HMSC066A08. Next base: position 98 of record NZ_KV811364.1, on the reverse strand, counting down.
AATGCGCAAGGTGCCATCGTCATCGACCAAGGCATGCGCACGAGCAACCCGAACATCTACGCGGCCGGCGACTGCACCGACCAGCCGCAGTTCGTCTA
>NZ_KV811363.1:0-208 GCF_001813025.1 Pseudomonas sp. HMSC066A08 | reverse complement strand
CCCGCCGAGCTCGAAGAAGTTGTCGGCCATCCCGACCCGCTCCAGCTTCAGCACATCCGCCCAGATCGCTGCCAATGTGCGCTCCAGCTCCGTCGCCGGCGCCACATACTGTTGTTGGCTGTCACTGGCGTCCGGCGCCGGTAGCGCCTTGCGGTCCAGCTTGCCGTTGGGCGTCAGCGGCAGCGCCGCCAGGAACACCCACTGGGTC
>NZ_KV811362.1:51906-52179 GCF_001813025.1 Pseudomonas sp. HMSC066A08 | reverse complement strand
TCACCGCGTTCTTCCTCGAGGCCGGTTTCCTCGGCGTCATGCTGTTCGGCTGGAACCGCGTGGGGCCGGGCCTGCACTTCTTCGCCACGCTGATGGTGGCGATCGGCACCCTGGTCTCGACCTTCTGGATCCTCGCTTCCAACAGCTGGATGCAGACTCCGCAGGGCTTCGAGATCGTCGACGGCCGGGTGATCCCGGTGGACTGGCTGGCAGTGATCTTCAACCCGTCGTTTCCCTATCGCCTGCTGCACATGTCGGTCGCCGCGTTCCTCG
>NZ_KV811362.1:50324-51806 GCF_001813025.1 Pseudomonas sp. HMSC066A08 | reverse complement strand
TCCGCAAGATGCTCTCGATGGCCATGTGGATGGCTCTGGTCGTCGCCCCGGTGCAGGCGCTGATCGGCGATGCCCACGGCCTCAACACCCTGGAGCACCAGCCGGCGAAGATCGCCGCGATCGAGGGGCATTGGGACAACGCCGAAGGCGGGCCGACCCCGCTGGTCCTGGTCGGCTGGCCGGACATGCAGCGCGAGGAAACCCGCTTCAAGGTGGAGATCCCGCTGCTCGGCAGCCTGATCCTCAAGCACAGCCTGAGCGAACCGATCCCGGCGCTGAAGGAATTCGCCGCGCAAGACCGCCCCAACTCCACGGTGATCTTCTGGACCTTCCGCCTGATGGTCGGGCTTGGCCTGCTGATGATCGCCACCGGTGTCTGCAGCCTTTGGCTACGTTGGCGCGGGGGAGAGCGGCTGTACCGCTCGCGGTCGTTCCTGCGCCTGGTGCTGGCGATGGGGCCGTCCGGCCTGGTCGCCATCCTCGCCGGCTGGATCACCACCGAGATGGGCCGCCAGCCTTGGGTGGTGTATGGCCTGCTGCGCACCCGCGATGCCGTCTCGGCTCACGGCGCCGGCCAGTTGGGGCTTAGCCTGGCGCTGTTCGTACTGGTCTACTTCGCCGTCTTCGGGATCGGTTTCGTCTATCTGCTGCGACTGATCCGCAAGGGGCCGCGCACGGCGGAAGGACGCCAGGCCGGGGAGGGCGGCGCCGGGCGCCGGAGTACCCCGGCACGACCGCTGTCGGCGGCCGACGAGAGGCTGGAAGACAACCAGGACGATACCGGGAGGAACTGAGCATGGGCATCGACCTACCCCTGATATGGGTGATCATCATTTTGTTCAGCGTCATGATGTATGTGGTGATGGACGGCTTCGACCTGGGCATCGGCATGCTCTATCCGTTCTTTCGCGAGGCGCGCGAGCGCGACGTGATGATGAACAGCGTGGCGCCGGTCTGGGACGGCAACGAGACCTGGCTGGTGCTGGGTGGTGCCGGCCTCTTCGGTGCCTTTCCGCTGGCCTACTCCGTGGTGTTGCCGGCACTCTACCTGCCGCTGGTGTTCATGCTGATCGGCCTGGTGTTCCGAGGCGTAGCCTTCGAGTTCCGCTTCAAGGCCACGCCGGCCAGGCGGCATGTCTGGGACAAGGCGTTCATCGGCGGTTCGCTGCTGGCGACCTTCTGCCAGGGCGTGGTCCTGGGAACTTTCATCGACGGCATCCCGGTGGAGAACCGCCGCTTCGCCGGCGGTTCGCTGGACTGGATCGCGCCGTTCCCGCTGTTCTGCGGCGCGGGGCTGGTAGCGGCGTACAGCCTGCTCGGCTGCACCTGGCTGATCTTGAAGACCGAAGGCCGCCTGCAGGAGCGCATGTACGATCTGGCGCGGCCGCTGGCGCTGGCGCTGCTGGCGGTGATCGGCATCGTCAGCCTGTGGACACCGCTGACCCATCCCGAGATCGCCGCACGCTGGTTCAGCCTGCCGAA
>NZ_KV811362.1:11926-50224 GCF_001813025.1 Pseudomonas sp. HMSC066A08 | reverse complement strand
CGCACGCTGGTTCAGCCTGCCGAACCTGTTCTGGCTGTTACCGGTGCCGCTCCTCGTGCTGGTGACGTTCCGCCAGTTGCTGCGGGCGGTGGCGACGGATGCCCAGGCCCAGCCCTTCATCCTCACGCTGGTGCTGATATTCCTCGGCTACAGCGGCCTTGGCATCAGCCTGTGGCCGAACATCGTGCCGCCGTCGCTGGACTTCCGCGCCGCCGCTTCGCCGCCGCAGAGCCAGGGCTTCATGTTGGTCGGCGCGCTGTTGATCATTCCCTTCATCCTCGGCTACACCGCCTGGAGCTACTACGTATTCCGCGGCAAGAGCGCCGATGCCGGCTATCACTGAGCCGGGCCGGTCAGGAACAGGCGCGCCCGATCCGCGGCGTACGGCGGGCACCGGCGAGGAGCAGGGCGAACTCGTCGTGAAGGACCTCGCTCATCCGGCGTACCGCCTCGTCACTGGCCAGGAGATCGAGGGCGACTCCTGGAATGGTGATGTTCTCTTGCGGATTGACATGGCTGCTGAATTGCAGGGTGACTTCGTGGGTATCGCTGATGGAAACCAGGCAGTCGTAGCCGGGCAGGTAATTTCGGAAACTGTTGGCAATCATGCGGGGCGTAGTCATGGCTGATACTCCAGGGTGGATCGTTACTCTGACCTTAGCCGCGACGATACCCGCGAGCGAAACATGCAACGATGGAAGGGCGCCTCTTCCAGGCAGGCGAAACGAAACGGCAAAGGCCGCGCTTTCTCCCTCGCGAACCGACGATTTCGGCGAAATTGCCGTATCGCGGGTGAGGCCAGGAAATCTTCTTTCCCAAGGAGACGTGCCTACGGGCACGCGAGACCCTCGCCGCTCCTCGAGCCGCCGGCTTGCTGCGCCCGGTGGCGGCTTTCGTCGCCCTGGAAGCGCGCCGGCTCAGTCGCGGCGTTCCGACGGCACCAGGTTGCCGTGGCCATGTCCGCTCTCCCGGCGCGGCCGGGCGCCGAAGCGCTGCCAGACACGCTCGTGGAAATAGAACGCCACGGTGTTGCAACTGGGTTCGATCAGCGCGATCAGGCCGCCGGTCAGCACCGAGCCGGTCAGCGTGTAGGCCACGCCGAAGGCGATGCTGAAGTGCAGTACGGCGAAGGTCAGGGTCTTGAGCAGGGGCGCCTGCGGGTCCGATCGCCCGCAGCACGCCCCGATCCCCCTTGGGTTCATCGCTTGGCCTCGGTATCCGGCTGAGAGTCGCGGGCAAGGAAGGCCTGGGTGAGTTCCGGCAGGTGGTCGCGCAACCAGTCCGCCATGGCTTGTTCCTGAGGCAGGATGCGTTCCAGCGCGGCAAGGGTTTCGGCGTCGCCGACCTCGCGGGCGGCGGCGATCAGCACGGTGTAGGCGGCGATCTCCATGTTTTCGAACACATAGCCGCTCATGGCGCCCTTGACCACTTCGTCGCTGACTGTCATGCCAGCCACCGCCTGGCCGAAGGCCATTAGCTTGGCGCCGATGTCCTTCAGCGTCGACGGACTGCTGTCCAGGCGCTTCAGGCACTCCTCGAGCAGACGCTGCTGGCCATGGGTTTCCTCGATGTGCTGTTCGATCCGCGTCTTCAGTTGCGGGTAGTGTTCCAGCCGTGCGGCTTGCGCCTTCAGCATCTGCTCGGCCTGCTGCTCCATGGCGTGGGCATCGCGCAGCCAGTCCAGAAGGTTTTCCTGTTTGCTCGTCATCGCGGTTCTCCTCGGTGTGTATGTGTCTGCTCAGAGGCGGGCACCGGGCGCAGCGTTCAGTTTCTTTCCCGACCGGTAGCAGTCAGCGCAGCGGCGCCGTTGCGCCAGGCGAGACGCGTTGGGGAAAAGTTCTGAACCATCGCCCGCCGCGGGATTCCGAGCTTCCGTGCGCAGGATGAAAGCGCCGCTTCGAATAGCCGTTGTTCGAATGTCCGTCGGAGGGAAGGTCCACGAACCCATAGAGGAACGAACCATGTTCGTACATGACAAGCGATTGCAGTACACCGTCAGGGTCGCCGCGCCCGATCCTGGCCTGGCCAACCTGCTGCTGGAGCAGTTCGGCGGGCCACAGGGCGAGCTGGCCGCCGCCATGCGCTACTTCACCCAGGGCCTCGGCGAGTGCGATCCCGGTCGCAAGGACCTGCTGATGGACATCGCCACCGAGGAACTCAGCCACCTGGAAATCATCGGTTCGATCGTCGGCATGCTCAACAAGGGCGCCAAGGGTCGCCTGGCCGAAGCGGTGGAGGAGGAGGCCGAGCTGTACCGTTCGTTGACCGGAGGCGGCAACGACTCGCATATCACCTCGCTGCTTTACGGCGGCGGGCCCGCCCTGGTGAACTCCGGTGGCGTGCCCTGGAGCGCGGCCTACATCGATACCATCGGCGAGCCGACCGCGGACCTGCGTTCCAACATCGCCGCCGAGGCGCGCGCGAAGATCGTCTACGAACGACTGATCAACCTCACCGACGACCCCGGCATCAAGGATGCGCTGACCTTCCTCATGACCCGCGAGCTGGCGCACCAGCTTTCCTTCGAAAAGGCCCTGCACTCGATCCAGCCGAACTTCCCGCAAGGCAAGCTGCAAGGGATGCCGGAGTTCGCCCGGCGTTACCTGAACATGTCGCGCGGCGAGGGCGACACGCGCGGTTCCTGGAACGAGGGAGATGGCTGGGAATACGTGGAAGCGCCACTGCCGGCCCTGGATGGAGGCGACGGCACGGCCAGCGTGAACCTGTCCGAGACCGAGCAGGAGGTGTTGCAGCGAATGGCAGACCGCACCCGCTCCGACCCCATGGCCGATCCGCTGACAGGTGCGGACCTGGGCGCCGGCGCAGCTGCCGACAAAGCGCCTTGAGCGCGGATGCCCGACGCCGGCGGGCGAGTCCCGGCCTCCACGCCCGGCACCTTAGCGTGGAGGCATGGCAGAGGAGCCTCGAGATGACCGCCAGGCGCGAAACACCCGAGACAGAAAACACCCCGCTGAGCCCCGACTCGCCGGCGCTACGTCCCGAGCGGGGCAAGCGCGACCAGGCGAGCGAGGCGCAACCGGAATTCGCCCCGGACGATCCCGACGTAGCGGGCCCCGGCGAAGCCCGTCGTCCCGCCTGAAGTCGCCGGCGCCCGCAGGGCGCCGGTCATTTCGTCCGGTCGTTGGAAAGCCCGGCGAGGCGGGCGGTCATCAGTAGGGAGAATGCAGCAGGGAGTCCGCCGCCATGAGTTTTTCCCGTTTCGCCCAACGCCTGTCCAACTGGGCCGGCCGCCCGCCGACCTTCGTCGTTGCCCTCGGATTGATCCTGTTATGGGCGATCAGCGGGCCGTTCTTCGACTTCAACGATACCTGGCAACTGGTGATCAATACCTCGACCACCATTGTCACCTTCCTCATGGTCTTCCTCATCCAGAACACCCAGAACCGCGATACCGACGCGCTGCACATCAAGATCGACGAACTGTTGCGCAGCACCCGGCGTGCCCACAATGCGCTGCTCGGTCTGGACGACCTGGACGCCGATACCCTTCGCGAACTGCGTCAGCGCTACCAGCACATGGGCGAGCAGGACGGCGAGACGCCGGAAAGCGTCGCCGCCGAGGAAGAGCGCCAGTGCGGATGCGGCGAGGAGCGACGGCGCGACGACTGAACCGCCGCGCCGCGACGGCTCATGGGCGCAGGACGACCTTGCGGCAATCCTCGCGTTTTTCGTCGAACAGGGCGTAGCCTTCCGGTGCGTCGTCCAGACGCAGGCGGTGGCTGATGATCGCCTCGGGATGCAGGTCGCCGTTGCCGATGTGTTCGAGCAAGGCCGGCAGCAGTACCTGTACATGGGTCTGGCCCATCTTGAAGGTCAAGCCCTTGTCGAAGGCATCGCCGAACAGGAAGCCATGGATGAAGCCGGCATACACGCCCGGCACGCTCACCGTGCCGCCCCGCCGGACAGCCGCGATGCACTGGCGCAGTGCCTTGCCGCTGCTGGCTTCGAGCTTGAGCGCGGTGAGCACGGTTTCGGTGACGCTGCCCTTGGCCTCGAAGCCCACCGCGTCGATCACCGCGTCGACGCCGCGGTGCCCGTCGGTGCGCTCGATGATCGCCGCGGCGGGATCGTCCTCCTGGTCGAAGTCGATGGGAATCGCGCCGTAGGTGCGCGCGGCGAAGTCCAGCCGGTAGGGATGGTGGTCGACGATGAATATCCGCTCGGCACCCAGCATCCGCGCGCAGGCGGCGGCCATCAGGCCGACCGGGCCGGCGCCGTAGATCGCCACGCTACTGCCCTGGCGGACGTCGGCATTGCGCACCGCCTGGTAGCCGGTGGGGAGGATGTCGCTGAGGAACAGCACGCGTTCGTCGTCCATTACGTCGGGGATCACGAAAGGCCCGCTGTTGGCCTTGGGCACCCGGACGTATTCGGCCTGGCCACCCGGCACGCCGCCGTACAGGTGGCTGTAGCCGTAGAGCGCCGCGCCCGGCGGAATCTGCTTCTTGTTGAGGATCGCGCCGCGCCCCGGGTTGGTGGTCTCGCAGGCGGCGTGCAGGTTCAGGCGGCAGAAGAAGCACTCGCCGCAGGCGATGACGAAGGGCACCACCACCCGGTCGCCCGGACGCACCGCGGTCACGGCCGGACCGACTTCCTCGACGATGCCCATGAACTCGTGGCCGAGGATGTCGCCCTGCTCGACCATGGGGATCTTGCCCCGGTAGAGATGCAGGTCGGAGCCGCAGATGGCGGTGGCGGTCACGCGAAGCAGCAGGTCGTCGGGCTCCTGCAGGCGCGGTTCGGCAACCCGGTCGATACGGACATCGTGGCTGCCGTGGAAGGTGAGGGCGCGCATGGCATTGCTCCTGGCTGTGGCTGGTGCAGGTGGGGCGTGCGCAGCAGCACCGGAGTTCATTCGGCGGGATGGGTGGCGCTCGATACCGGCCCCCCCGGGGGCCGCTGCCCGCGCGCTTGAGTCGTGGAGGCCGGCGAGGAACGCAGGCCCTCGCTCCCTGGGTGCCATTCGTCGCGACGATGGCTCACGGCGGCCGTACGGCAATCCTCTGTAGGGAAAGCATTGCAGACCGTCGAGGAACCGATACGGAAAGAGAGGCGAGCATGTCCAAGCAGCACATCATCCATTTCACCGGACCGATCAATTCGTCCACCTGCGGCAATCTGATCAACACGTGCGCCAAGGTCCTGCAACAGGAGGCCGAGGAGTTGCGGATCAACATCGCCACCATGGGCGGGGAATGCAGCTACGGCTTTACCCTGTACAACTTCCTGCGCGCGCTGCCGGTGCCGGTACACACCCACAACCTGGGTACCGTCGAGTCGATGGGCAACATCCTGTTCCTCGCCGGCGAGCGACGCAGCGCCAGTGCCCACAGCAAGTTCCTGTTCCATCCTTTCCACTGGACCCTGCATGGCGCGGTGGACCATGCGCGGATGGCGGAATACGCGATGAGCCTCGACTACGACCTGGAGCTTTATGCCCGGATCGTCGCCGAGAACACCCATGATGCGCCGGAACGCCTGGACATCCCGCGCTACCTGATGGCCTATCCGCGCATCCTCGGTCCGGAAGACGCCCTGGCTTGCGGACTGATCCATACGGTGGACGATTCGCCTATACCCGCTTCCGCCTGCCAGTGGAGTATCCATTCCTAGCTTCCCCGCGCCCGCATATTCCGGCAAGCGGAAGGCCTTGGATCGGCTAATGAATTTTTCGTCCCAGGGCGCCCGCAAAGAGTTTGAACGATCCATCGCGCAAGCCTTCGGAGTAAGTGCACGCGGCGAAAAACGCCGCATCCCTTTCAACCCTCGAGAGGAGGACACGAGCATGACCGACAAACGACAAGGCATGAGCACCAGCGAAGCCGGGCAGAAAGGCGGCGAAGCTACCTCCAGGAGCCACGGCAAGGAGTTCTACCAGGAGATCGGCCACAAGGGTGGCCAGGCCAGCGGCGGCAACTTCGCCAATGACCCGCAGCGCGCCGCCGAGGCCGGGCGCAAGGGTGGCCAGCAGAGCGGAGGCAATTTCGCCAATGACCCGGAAAGAGCCGCCGAGGCGGGCCGCAAGGGCGGCCAGCAGAGCGGCGGGAACTTCGCCAACGATCGGGAAAAGGCCTCCGAGGCAGGACGCAAGGGCGGCCAGCACAGTCACGGCGGCGGACGCTCGTCCTGACCGTACCGAACCGCTGAAGCGGACGGCGCATCCCCAACGGGATGCGCCGTTTTCACAGCGGCCGAAGAGAGCCGGTCCCGGGCTTCGGAAAGTCCCCTGCGAACAGCCGGCAGGATGCCCAGGCCGCCGGGGAAAGCGGCGACCTTCGCGCCATGGAATCCGTCTTCGCTCAGGGGATCCTTTGCACCGAGGGGGTACCTGACCGCGGTATTCCTTCCTTCTCGCCTCGAGACCACCACTGCCATGCGCCTCGATCGAGGGCGCTACCAGGAAGAGGTCATAATCGGCGGTCATCGCCAGCCCGCAAGCCGTGCTGGCCAGTACCTGTACCGCTTCCGACCGCCCCAGGCGGCTGATCCCGTGCCTGCATATCCGCAGGGCGCAGAGGACCGTCGATACGCATGGTTCGTTTTCCCGCATATGCCGAAGAAGGGCTCGAGAATAAGAATCCGGGCAGCGGCGAGATATCAGAAAACGCGGGCAAATTTTTTGTTTTCCGCACGCTGCCCGCGCGAGCGCTAGCGAGGTAGACGGCTGCGACGCCGGGAAGAAACTTCGAACTCCCCGCACCCGGGCGATTCACAAGCAGGGAGAGCCGCGCCGAAAACGGCGCGCCGGAAGAAGGAGACAGAACGATGAAAGTCCGGGAAATCATGAGTCGCGAAGTACGTACCGTCACCCCACAGACCACCCTCGGCGAGGCGGCGCTGCTGATGCGCCAGGCCGATATCGGCGCCTTGCTGGTCAACGAGGGCGAGCGCCTGACCGGCGTGGTCACCGACCGCGACCTGGCGGTGCGCGGCCTCGCCGACGGACTCGGAGCCGAGCGCCCGGTGCGCGAGGTGATGAGCGGGGATCTGCGCTACTGCTTCGAGGACGAGGAAGTGGACCATGTGGCGAAGAACATGGCGCAACTGGAGAAGCGCCGCTTGCCGGTAATGGATCGCAACAAGCGCCTGGTAGGCATCGTCTCGCTGGCCAACATCGCGACCTGCAACACCGACAAGCTCAGCGCCAACCTCTTGCGCGGCGTGGCTCGCGCGCACTGAGGCGGCCATGACGGAACGACGGGTGGTGGCGATCTGCGGCGGCAGCGCCGGGGTCGGGCGAGCCACGGCGCATGTCTTCGCCCGAGCCGGATACGCCGTGGCGATCCTGGCCCGCGGCGAGCGCGGCCTCGCCGATACCGCGGCGGAATTGCGCGGCTACGGCGTCCCGCTGTCGACGCTCAGCGTCGACGTGGCCGATGCCGATGCGCTGCGCGCGGCGAGCGAGCGCCTGGAGCGTGAGCTGGGAACCCCGGACGTCTGGGTCAACGCGGCGATGGTCACGCTGTTCTCGCCCGTACGCCAGCTCACCGCAGAGGAGATCCGCCGGGTCACCGAGGTCACCTACCTGGGCACCGTGCATGGCACCCTGGCCGCCCTTCAGCGCATGCGAGCGCGCGATCGCGGAGTGATCGTCCAGGTCGGCTCGGCGCTGGCCTACCGGGCGATCCCGCTGCAATCGGCGTACTGCGCGGCGAAGTTCGCCGTGCGCGGCTTCACCGACGCACTGCGCTGCGAACTGCTGGAGGAGGGCAGTGGGATCCGCCTGTGCATGGTGCAGTTGCCGGCGGTCGACACCCCGCAGTTCGACTGGGCGCGCAACCGCCTGCCGCGAAAACCGCAACCGGTGCCGCCGATCCATCACCCCAATGTGGCGGCCCATGCGATCCTCGATGCGGTCGACAAGACCCCGCGGGAACTCTGGCTGGGCGCCTCGACCCTGCAGGCGATCCTCGGCACCAGCGTGGCGCCGGGCCTGCTCGACCGCCTGCTGGCGCGGCGTGCCTACCTCGGCCAGATGAGCGAGCAGGTCGAGCCGGGCGGACGTCCGGACAATCTGTTCCAGCCCCTGGAGCAGGGCCACGCCACCTGTGGTCGCTTCGCCAGCCGCTCGCGCTGCTCGGCATTGCTGCTCAGCGCCTCTACGGTTTCCTGGGGCTTGCTTGGCGCGGCCCTGCTGCTGTCCGCCGTGTTGCTATGGATCTGAGCCGGCGCGGCGGAACCAGCGGTAGCCATAGCCGGAGAGCGCCACCCGGGTGCCTTGGGGCGCAGGGTAGTCGCCATCGGCGAGGATCTCCCGGTAGGCACCGAGGTCCGGTTCGGCGAGGTTGGCGAGTACGGGACGCTCGGCCAGGTTGACCAGCATCAGGCTGCCGGGTGCCTGGCCAAGGTCATGGCGAATGGCGAACAGCGCCGGCTGGTCCGAGGGCACCAGGCTGGCTTGGCCGAGGCCGGTCTCCGGTAGCTCGGCGCGCAGCCGGGACAAGCGGCGGACGCGCGTGAGAAGGGAGTCCGGCGCCTTCTCCTGGGCAGCCACGTTGACCCGCGAGCAGGCGAACGGACCGTCGTCGATCGGTGCCACCACCAGCCGCTCCACAGGAGCATCGGAAAAACCGCCGTTGGGCTCGGCGCTCCACTGCATCGGCGTGCGCACCGCCAGGCGCTCCGGCCGCCGCAGGTCGTCACCCATGCCGATCTCTTCGCCGTAGCGCAGGATCGGCGTACCCGGCAGGGACAGCAGCAGGGCATAGGCCATCGCCTGGCGTCGCGGATCGCCGCCCAGCATGGGCGCGAGGCGCCGGCGGATGCCGCGACCGTAGAGGCGCATGTCCTCTTCCGGAGCGAAGGCCCGCATGACTTCCTCGCGCTCGGCATCGCTCAGGCGCTCCAGGTCCAGCTCGTCATGGTTGCGCAGCCACAGGGCGTAGCCGCAGCCCGGCGCGGGCACCGGCTGGCGAACCAGCGCATGGCGCAGGGGGGCGGCGTCCTGGCGGGCGAGGGCGAGGAACAGGTGGTTGTTGATCCAGAAGTCCAACACCAGCCCCAGGCGCCGGCCATCGCCATCGCCGCCGCCGCCGCCGAAATAATGCCGATAGCGCTCCGGCTCGACATCCACCTCGCCCATCAGCAGCGCCTGCGGTGCATGCCGGGCGAGTCGTTCGAGCAACCAGGCGCCATGTCGCTCGTCGCCGCCGCCGGCCTGCTCGACCAGGTGCGAGGCGGCGTCCAGGCGGAAGCCGGCGACGCCCAGGTCCAGCCAGTGGCTCATGATCCGCTCGATCTCCTCGATGACCCGCAGGTTCTTCAGGTCGAGATCCGGCTCATGGCTGTAGAAAAGATGGCGGTAGTACTGTCCGGCCTGGGCGTCCCAGCTCCAGATACTGTCCTCCACGCTAGGAAAGATCGGCCGGTTGCCATCCTCGTGCGGGCGGTCCGCCCACAGGTAATAGTCGCGGCAGGGCGCCTCGCGATCATGCCGCGCGGAGACGAACCAGGGATGCTGGTCCGAGGTGTGCTGCACCACCAGTTCGAGGATCACCCGCATGCCCCGCGCGCCGGCCTCGCTCACCAGCCGTCGGAGATCTTCCTCACTGCCGAAACGCGGGTCGAGCGTCAGGTGATCGCTGACGTCGTAGCCGGCATCGCGGAACGGCGAGCGATACAACGGCATCAGCCATAGCGCGCCGACGCCCAGGTCGCGCAGGTAGTCGAGACGCTCGACGATGCCGCCGAGGTCGCCGCAGCCGTCCGCGTCGCTGTCGCGGAACAGCGACGGATCGATCTGGTAGATCAGGCAATGGCGGAACCATTCAGCGTCCATCGCCATTCCCCCTGGGCCGCAGCAGCAGTGCCTGGCCACCTCCCAGGCGGCCGGCATAGGCCTCGCCGTCGCCGCGAGCGTCGCTGGCTACCTCGATCTCCCAGGCGCCGGACAGCGGGAAGACATGCCCGGCTTCGGCGAAGTTGATGCAGACCAACCGCTGGTCCTCGCCGTGGCGACGGCGATAGGCGAGGACCTCGGGGTGCGACGGCAACTCTTCCCAGTCGCCCAGTTGCAGGGCAGGGCTGCCACGCCGGCAGGCGAGCAGGCGGCGATACAGGGCGAGTACCGAGCCGGGGTCGCGCTCCTGGACTTCCGCCGCCAGTTCTTCCGCCTGCGGCGGGAACGGCAGCCAGGTGGGGGCGCCCGTCCAGCCGTGGGGAGATGCGGCGTTCCATGGCAAGGGCGCGCGGCTGCCATCGCGGCCGCCGGGGTCGGCACGCTGCGCCGGGGCGAGCGCCACGTCCTCCAGGCCCAGTTCCTCGCCCTGGTAGATGAACGGCGTGCCGCGCAGGGTCAGCAACAGCACGGCGGCGGCCCGCGCTCGGGCCAGGGAGCCGCCGTAGCGTGTGCGATGACGAGTGTTGTCGTGGTTGGAAAGCACCCAGGTCGGCCAGGCCGCCGCCTGGTTGAGCGTCGCCTCCACTTCGCGGATGCACAGGCGCAGCGTTACCGGATCCCACGGTGCGTCCAGCGGCGGGAAGTTGAAGGACATGTGCAGCTCGTCGCTGGCGCCGTAGTAGGCGGCGATCCGCGCGGTGGAGCGGATGTTCACCTCGCCCACCAGGACGCGCTCGCCGGGATAGCGGTCGACCAGCCGGCGCAGGCCGCGCAGCACCTCGTGGCTATAGGGCTGGTCGTTGATCCGGGCCATGCTTTCGCCGGCGGCGCAGCGTGGGTCGTCGGCGAACACGGGGTCCTTGCCGATACAGTGGGCTACGTCGATGCGGAAGCCATCGACGCCGCGCTCCAGCCAGAAGCGCAGGACCTCGTGCATCGCCGCTACCACCTGGGGGTTGCGCCAGTTCAGGTCCGGCTGCTGTGGCAGGAAGAAATGCAGGTAGTACTGCTGGCTGGCCTCGTCCCAGGTCCAGGCGCTGCCGCCATCGATGGAGGCGCGCCAGTTGTTCGGCTGGTCGCGCCAGATGTACCAGTCGCGACGCGGATCGTCGCGCCCGCGGCGGGCGGCGAGGAACCAGGGGTGCTGGTCGGAGGTGTGGTTCGGGACGAAGTCCAGCAGCACCCGCAAGCCACGGGCGTGGGCTTCGTCGAGCAGGCGGTCGAGGTCGGCGAGGGTACCGAACAGCGGGTCGATGTCGCAGTGGTCGCAAATGTCGTAGCCGGCATCGCGCATCGGCGAGCGATACACCGGCGACAGCCAGAGGGCGTCGACGCCAAGGCGGTGCAGGTGGTCCAGGCGCGCGACCAGGCCGGGCAGGTCGCCGATCCCGTCGCCGTCGCTGTCGGCGAACGAACGCGGGTAGACCTGGTAGATCACCGCGCGTTTCCACCAGGGCGGCTGGAAGGATTGCAGCATGGGGCCTCCACGGGTGAGCCGGGTTTCCTGCTTGGAACCCTGGGGCCGGCGCGGGTTCGACTTTTCCGCGCGAGCGCCTGCACCCCACCTACCAGAATTGGCAGGGGAAGATACCCACCTGTCATGGATCAATGTCCGCGCCCGGCCCGACTCCTAGTGTCGCCGGCTCCCGACTCTCTCTCACGGATGAAAGGGCAATGCACCTTCTTGAACGTCAACACGATATCCAGCCCCTCTCGCGGGCAGACATGACCATCCACCTCAATGGCCAGCCCGTCGCGGCGGCGGCCGGTGAGACCGTGCTCAACGTGCTCAATGCCGTGGGCCTGCGCCGGCTCGCGCGCAACGACCATGGCCAGGCCAGCGGCGCCTTCTGCGGCATGGGCGTATGCCACTGCTGCCTGGTCGCCATCGACGGCCGGCCCAAGCGCCGCGCCTGCCAGACCGTCGTCCGGCCGGGCATGCGGGTGGAAACCGAAAGCAACCGCTTCGACCGGGAGGAACGGCCATGAACCTGCGCCCGGTGATCGTCGGCGGCGGCTCGGCCGGCATGGCCGCGGCCATCGAGCTGTCCAGGCGCGGGGTCCCCTGCGTCCTCTTCGACGAGGCCTCGCGTCCCGGCGGGGTGGTCTACCGCGGCCCCTTGCGGGCCGGCGTCGATCCGGCCTACCTCGGCGCGCGCTACACCCGGATGCTGGAGAAACTGCGGCGCGATTTCTCCGCCTGCGCCGGGCACATCGACCTACGCCTGAACAGCCGCGTGGTCGGTGGCGACGGCCAGCGCCTGATGGTCCTCGACGAGGCGGAACGGCTGCACCAGGTGGAGTATTCGCACCTGCTCCTGGCCACCGGCTGCCATGAGCGCAGCGTGCCGTTCCCCGGCTGGACCCTGCCCGGGGTGATGCTCCTCGGCGGCCTGCAATTGCAGATCAAGAGCGGCGTGGTGAAGCCCCTGGGCGATACCCTGATCGCCGGCAGCGGTCCGCTGCTGCCACTGGTGGCCTGCCAACTGCATGCGGCCGGGGTTCGCGTCGCCGGGGTCTACGAGGCCTGCGCGTTCGGCCGCATGGCCAGGGAAAGCCTGGCGCTGCTGAACAAGCCACAACTGTTCCTCGACGGCCTGAGCATGCTCGGCTATCTCAAGCTCAACGGCATCCCGCTGCACTATGGCTGGGGCGTGGTGGAGGCCAGCGGCGAGGGGGAGCTGGCGGAGGTAACGGTGGCGCCCTACGACGAAGAGTGGCGGCCCGACCTGGAAAACGCGCGGCCGGTGAAGGCCAGCACCCTGGCGGTCGGCTATGGCTTCATCCCGCGCACCCAGCTCAGCCAGCAGTTGGGCCTGGAGCACGGCTTCAGCGACGACGGATACCTGCGCGCGGAGTGCAACGTCTGGCAGCAGAGCAGCCAACCGCACATCCACCTGGCCGGCGACATGGCGGGTATCCGCGGCGGCGAGGCGGCGATGATCGGCGGGCGCATCGCGGCCTTGTCGATCCTCCTGCAGCGCGAGGCCATCGCGCCCGCCGAGGCCATCGAACGTCGCGAATCCCATCTCGCCCGCCTGGAGGCGATCAAGCGCTTCCGCGCCGGAGTCGAGCGCTACACCCAGCGCGGCGCCCGCCAGGTCGAACTGGCGCGGGCCGATACGGTGATCTGCCGCTGCGAACAGGTCACCCGCGGCGACATCGAGCGCGCGCTCGAACAGGGCGTGCAGGACATCGCCGGGCTGAAGATGCGCACCCGCGCCGGCATGGGCGACTGCCAGGGGCGGATGTGCATCGGCTACTGCAGCGACCGCCTGCGCCGCGCCACCGGACGCCACGACGTCGGCTGGCTGCGGCCGCGTTTCCCGATCGATCCGATCCCGTTTTCCGCATTCCAGAACCTCGGTACGGAAGCCTGAACATGAACAGAACCTATGACATCGTGATTGCCGGCGGCGGCGTGATCGGCGCGTCCTGCGCCTACCAACTGTCCAGGCGCGGCAACCTGCGCATCGCCGTGGTCGACGACAAGCGACCGGGCAACGCCACCCGCGCCTCGGCCGGTGGCCTCTGGGCCATCGGCGAATCGGTGGGACTGGGCTGCGGGGTGATCTTCTTCCGCATGATGTCCTCCCGCCACCGGCGCGAGGCCCAGGGCGCGGCGGTGGCGGTGGACGCGAGCACGCCGCACATCCTGCCGCCGGCGTTCTTCGACCTCGCCCTGCAGTCCAACGCGCTGTACCCGGAACTGCATCGGGAACTGATCGAACGCCACGGGATGGACTTCAAGTTCGAGCGCACCGGCCTGAAATACGTGATCCAGGACGACGAGGATCGCCAGTACGCCGAGCACATCGTGGCGCAGATCCCGCATCTGGCCGAGCAGGTGCGCTGGCTGGACCGCGAGGAACTGCGTCGTGCCGAGCCGGCGGTCAGCCACGCGGCCCACGGCGCGCTGGAATTCCTCTGCGACCACCAGGTCAGCCCGTTCCGCCTGGCCGACGCCTACCTGGAGGCGGCGCGCCAGAACGGCGTCGAGCTGTTGCCGGGAACCAACGTCACCGGCGTGCTGCGCCAGGGCCGGCGGATCAGCGGGGTGCGCACGGACAATGCCGGGGTGCTGCATTGCCGGACCCTGATCAACGCCGCCGGCGCCTGGGCCGCGGAGCTCAGCGAACTGGCCACCGGCCGGCGCATCCCGGTGAAGCCGGTGAAGGGCCAGATCGTCCTCACCGAGCGCATGCCACGACTGCTGAACGGTTGCCTGACCACCAGCGACTGCTACATGGCGCAGAAGGACAATGGCGAGATACTGATCGGCAGCACCACCGAGGACAAGGGTTTCGACGTCAGCAACACCTTCCCGGAAATCGCCGGCCTGGTGCAGGGCGCGGTGCGTTGCGTGCCGGAGCTGCAACAGGTCAACCTCAAGCGCACCTGGGCCGGCCTGCGCCCGGGCTCGCCGGACGAACTGCCGATTCTCGGTCCGGTGGCGGAGGTGGAGGGCTACCTGAATGCCTGCGGGCATTTCCGCACCGGCATCCTCACGTCGGCGATCACCGGGGTGCTGCTCGACCGGCTGGTCCACGAAGAGACGCTGCCGCTGGACATCGCGCCGTTCCTCGCCGCGCGCTTCCAGCCGGAGCCTGCCGCCGTGGCGGTCGCGGCCTGCTAGGCCCGCGAGGCGCAAATCCGCGGAGCGGGGCGGGCGCCGGACCGGCGTCCGTTCCGCCCGGCTCCCGAGAGCGGAGGGACTGCGGCGCAGTTGCCGTCGGCGCTATACTCATGGCTTCGAATCACTTCTAGACGACTGGTCTAATTCACGCTACCGTGCGCCCATGAAACCCAGCTACGACGACACCCGCCAGCATCTGCTCGATACCGGATACCGGATCATGGCGGTCAAAGGCTTCTCCGGAGTCGGCCTCAACGAAATCCTGCAGACCGCGGGCGTTCCCAAGGGCTCGTTCTACCACTACTTCAAATCCAAGGAACAGTTCGGCCAGGCCCTGCTGGAGGACTACTTCCGCGTCTACCTGGCGGACATGGACCAGCGCTTCGCCGCGCCAGGGCTGAATGCCCGCGAACGACTGATGAGCTACTGGCAGAAGTGGCTGGACAACGCCTGCCCACCCTGCGACGAGCAGCGCTGCCTGGTGGTCAAGCTCAGCGCCGAGGTCGCGGACCTTTCGGAAAGCATGCGCATCACCCTGCGCGACGGCTCGGACGGGATCATCGAACGCCTGGTCGGCTGCCTCGGGCAGGGCCGCGACGACGGCTCCCTCGCGCCCTGCGACGCCCGCCACATGGCCAGCGCGCTGTACCAGTTGTGGCTCGGCGCGAGCCTGCTGAGCAAGCTGCACCGCAGCCCGGGACCGCTGGAGACAGCCATGCAGGCCACCCGGAGCCTGCTGGAAATCTGAGGTACCGCCAGGAAATACCCGCCCCGCAAGAGGCGGGTATTTTTTCGACCCGTCAATAGTTGACTGGTCTAATTTGCCCGGCGCACGGCATGAGCCGTTCGCCACATTCGTCAGACAGAGGAGTCTGGAAATGTCCCAATCCACGCAGGTCAACCGCCGCATCGTCCTCGCCTCGCGCCCCCACGGCGCCCCGACCCGGGATAACTTCCGCATCGAGCAGGTTCCGCTTCCTGAGCCCGGCGCGGGCCAGGTGCTGCTGCGCACCGTCTACCTGTCGCTCGATCCCTACATGCGCGGACGGATGAGCGACGCGCCGTCCTACGCGCCACCGGTGGAACTCGGCGCGGTCATGGTCGGCGGCACGGTCAGCCGG
The DNA here is from genome assembly GCF_001813025.1 of Pseudomonas sp. HMSC066A08. Classification (NCBI taxonomy): domain Bacteria; kingdom Pseudomonadati; phylum Pseudomonadota; class Gammaproteobacteria; order Pseudomonadales; family Pseudomonadaceae; genus Pseudomonas; species Pseudomonas sp. HMSC066A08. The sequence goes on along the minus strand of NZ_KV811362.1, from coordinate 34,608 downwards.
GTGGAAGCCTCGAACCATCCCGGGTTCAAGGTCGGCGACTGGGTACTCTCGGCCAACGGCTGGCAGGACTACGCGCTATCCGACGGCAGCGGCCTGGCGCGCCTGGGCGAGTCGCCGGAGCATCCGTCCTACGCCCTGGGCCTGCTCGGCATGCCCGGTTTCACCGCCTATATGGGCCTGCTCGACATCGGCAAGCCCCGGGCCGGCGAGACCCTGGTGGTGGCCGCCGCCACCGGGCCGGTCGGCGCCACCGTCGGACAGATCGGCAAGCTCAAGGGCTGCCGGGTGGTCGGCGTCGCCGGCGGTGCGGAAAAATGTCGCCACGCCGTGCAGGTGCTCGGCTTCGATGCCTGCCTCGACCACCATGCCGCGGACTTCGCCGAACGACTGGCCGAGGCCTGCCCGGACGGCATCGACATCTATTACGAGAACGTCGGCGGCAAGGTCTTCGACGCCGTCTTCCCGCTGCTCAACGCCAAGGCCCGGATCCCGGTCTGCGGCATCGTCGCCCACTACAACGACACCGAGCTGCCACCCGGGCCGGACCGCTTGCCGGCGCTGATGGGCACGATCCTGCGCAAGCGCATCAAGGTGCAGGGCTTCATCATCTTCGACGACTACGGCCATCGCTACGATGAATTCCAGCGCGACATGTCGAAGTGGTTCGCCGACGGCCTCATCCAGTACCGCGAGGAGCGGGTCGACGGCCTGGAAAATGCCCCCGAGGCCTTCTTCGGCCTGCTCCAGGGACGCAATTTCGGCAAGCTGGTGGTGCGCGTCGGAGCCGACGCATGAACCGGGCGATCCGCGTGGTAGCGCTGTTGCAGGCGCGCGAGGGCAGGGCGGCGGAGGTCGAGCGGCTGCTGCTGGCCTGCGTGCCGCCGTCGCGGGCCGAGGACGGCTGCCTGTCCTATGTCCTGCACCGGAGCCTCGACGAGGCCGGGCGCTTCGTCTTCGTCGAGCGCTGGGCCGACCGCGACGCCATCGAGCGGCACCGACGGATGCCGCACTACAGGGCGATGGCCGATGCCGTCGCCGATCTCCTGGCGGACCGCCAGGTGTTCCTCCTCGAGGAACTGCCAGCGGCCGGCCTGTCTCCGGTAGATCCGGAACCTACAAGACCCCACGAGGAGTGAAACGGATGAAAGTCGGATTTCTGGGCCTGGGCGGCATGGGCGCCGCCATGGCCACCCGCCTGGTGCAGGCGGGGATCGAAGTGACGGTGTGGAACCGTTCCGCGGCGGCCTGCGAGCCCCTGGTGGCGCTGGGCGCTGCCAGGGCGGAGGAGGTCGGCGAGCTGTTCGGCCTCGACGTGGTCATCAGCATGCTGGCGGACGACCAGGCGATTCGCGGCGTGCTGCTCGACAGCGGTGCGCTCGAACGGGCGAGGCCGGGTCTCATCCACCTGAGCATGTCGACCCTGTCGCTCGATTGCGTCGAGGCGCTGGACCAGGCGCACCAGCGCCGGGGCCTCGTGTTCGTCGCCGCGCCGGTGTTCGGCCGTACCGACGTGGCCGAGGCCGGCAAGCTGAACATCGTCGTCGGCGGCCCGGAGCAAGCCATCGAGCAAGTCAAGGCGCTGCTGGAAATTATGGGACAGAAGACATGGTTTTTCGGAAAAGACCCGCGCGGGGCAATGGCGGTGAAGATCTCTGGTAACTTCATGATCGCCAGCGCCATCGAAAGCATGGGCGAAAGCGTCGCCCTGGTGAAGCGCCTGGGCGTCGAGCCCGGCCGTTTCATGGAACTCATGTCCTCGACGCTTTTCGATGCGCCTGTCTATCGCAACTACGGCCCGCAGATCGTCGAGCAGCGTTTCACCCCGGCCAGGTTCCGCCTGGTCCTTGGGTTGAAGGATGTCGACCTGGCGCTGTCCGCCGGCAAGCGCCACAACGTGCCGCTGCCGCTGGCCAGCCTGTTGCACGACGTGTTGCTCGAAGCCATCGCCCATGGCGACGGGGAGTCGGACTGGACGGCGCTGGCGAAGGTAGCGTTGTCACGATCGGGACAAATCTGAAAAGGTTCTGCGCACGGCCCGGCAGGGCCCGTGAAGCTGTTCGGCAATCTGGCGTGCTTTCCATGGATTCATTAGGCGGAAGAAGGTATGTCCGAGCGTGGAACGGCTGCAGAAGGCCGGATCAACTGGCGACGCATCCTGCCGATACTGCTCACCACCACCCTGGTGGGCAGTGTCTGTGGGGTCTTCGTCATCGACGAACTGGATCGCCAGCACGACGGCGCGCACCTGCGCTCGTACACCGAGAGGGCGCTGGAGCGGGCACTGGAGATTTCCTCCGCGGCGGACCAGATGCTCCGCGAGATGAACGCCGGCAGCGCGCCGGCCTGCAGCGACCGGGACCTGGAAATGCTGCGTTCCATCGTGCTCGAGTCGCGCTTCATGAGCGACGTCGGCAGGATCAGCGGCGACCGGGTCATGTGCACGGGTGTCCGGGGCCGGCTGCGCGCGCCCTGGGGATTGTCCGCGCCCGACCGGGTAGATGCCGCCGGCACCCGCTTCTGGTCGGAGGGCATGCCCCTGCCGTTGCAGGCGCTGCCCACCGGGCTGGTCAGTCGCGGCAACGCCATCGTATTCATTGCCCCGCACGCCTATTTCGATGTCGACCATCCGGACCCGGGCATCTCGGCGGCGGCCGTCAGCAGTGGCGGCGACTACATCTACCACCGTTTCGCCCGGGACGACGATCGGCTCCTCGAGGCGCTCGGCCGGCCCGGCTGGCCGCGCTTCATCGGCGCCCGGCAGATGAGCCTGTGCGACCCGACGCAGGACATCTGCGTGGTCTCCCTTCTCCGCGAGCGCGGCCTGCTTGGCACCGAGCCCGGGCGCGCGGCCATGGCCGCGGCGATCGGCGGCGGGCTGTTGTTCGGCGTCATGCTGCTGCTCAGCTACCTGTTCGGCTTCCTCAACGACGAAAAACTGCCGGCCAGGCTGCTGCGCGCGTTGAAGCGCGAGGCCCTGGAGGTGCACTACCAGCCCATCGTGCGCCTGGCCAGCGGCCGCTGCGCCGGGGTCGAGGCCCTGGCGCGCTGGACCGATAGCAGCCTGGGGCGGGTTTCCCCGGATGTCTTCATCGGCGCCCTGGAGGAGAGCGGCGACATCGAGCTGCTGACCCGTTTCGTCTTCCGCCGCGCCCTGAAGCAGCTCGGGCCGTTGCTGAGGGAGCAGCGCAGCTTCTACGTCAGCATCAATGTCACCGGCAAGGACATCGCCGACCCCGGTTTCATCGATTTCGCCATGCGCCAGATGGCCAGGGAACGGGTGCGCCCGGAACAGGTCGCGCTGGAACTGACCGAGCGCACCACCGAGGCCCAGGGCTGCCTGCTGGCCGGGATGAACCGCCTGCGCGAACTCGGCCTGAAGATCTACGTGGACGATTTCGGCACCGGCCATTCGAACCTGGTCTACCTGGCCAACCTGCCGGTCGACGCGATCAAGATCGACAAGGTCTTCACCCAGTCCATCGGCGACAGCAGCGCCGTCGAACTGATCTTCGACAAGCTCTGCTCGATGGCCGAGCACCTGGAGATCGGCGTGGTCGTCGAAGGGATCGAGACACAGGCCCAGGCCGACCACGTGCTGCGCCGCTCGCCCGAGGCCCTCGGCCAGGGCTGGCATTTCGGCAAGGCGCTGCCGCTGGAGGCCTTCCTCGACTACTACCGGAACCAGCCGGCGGGCCGCTAGAGCGGACCTTCCGCGGGGCACCACGCTGCGCTAGCATCGGCCGTCCATACCGGACGCGGCCTGGACGGCCGCCGCCCGGATCGCACGGATCGGTCGGAAACGGCCGCGATGACCACAGGCCGCCATGCACGCATTCCCCCCCGCCCTGGACAACCGACTCGCCGACGCCCTGCCGCTATGGCGCAACCTGGCCCGCACCGACCGGGCGCCGCGAAGAAACATCGACCTCGCCGACTGGAAAGCCGACTGGCGCGAACTGATCGCCGCGCTCGACAGGTTTTCCCGGAGCCACGGCTATCGCCAGCCGTTCGCCGCGCAAGGGCACGCAGCCCTGGAAAACGCCTGGGCCTGGGGCCAGGCCGCGGAAAACGCCAGCACGCTGCTGCTCAAGGCCATCGACCGGGGCCTGGCCGGCGCCGAACTGCGCTCCATCTACCTGGAGACCGCCGCGCTGTGGCTGGACTACAGCCGGCTGCTCGGCGCCGCCCGCGACAGCCTGCGCGAGCAGGGCGAGGTCGACTTCGAGACGGCGCCGGCCCTGGCGCCGCGCACCGGCCAGTACCCGTTCGCGCTGCAACTGCTCGCCATGGGCGTACTGCTCGACGCCCAGGAGCTCATCCCGGCGCTGGTCGAGGAGGTCCTGCAGTTCGATACCGACCGCCTGCTCGACTATCTCGGCGCGCCCGCCCTCGGCCTGACTTCCGCCAGCGAGGAAACCTTCCATCCGCGGCCGTTCGGGCAGTTGCGGGCGTTCTTCGAAGAGGCGGACGGCAGCGACGCCCAGGCGCTGGCGCCTTACCTGCAAAGCCAGTACCGGGAGTTCTTCCAGCTTTCCCCCAAGGCGCAGAAGAAGACCCGCCGCCTGACCGGCCCCTACGCCTGGGGCTGGTGGGCCATGGAGGTGTCGGCGCTGGGCGTGCTCTACGGCTGGGACGATGGTCTCCTGCGCGCCTCGCCGCATTACCTCGGCGACCTGGTCGACTACGCGCGAGCGCGCGGCGACGCCTGAGCCGCCCGCCGCCGCTCAGGCCCGCCGGCGGCGGGCGAGGAAAGCGGCGGCCAGGTCGAGGCTGGTGCAGAGCAGGAAGTAGAGCAGGGCGACGAACAGGAAGATCTCCGTCGGGTGGACCATCACCCGGTTGCTCACCTGGGTGGCGACGAAGGACAGCTCGCCGACACCGATCACGTAGGCCAGGGAAGTGTCCTTGATCAGCGACACCCACTGGTTGAGGAAGGACGGCAGCATCACCGGCAGCGCCTGCGGCAGGATCACCAGGCGCAACACCTGCCACGGCCGCAGTCCGAGCGCGCGGGCGGCCGCCCACTGCCCGGCGGGGAGGCTGTGGATGCCGGCGTACACCGAGTGGGCGAGGTAGGCGCCGCCGATCAGCGACAGCGCGCAGACCACGGTGGCCAGCGCCGGTACGTCGACATGGAAGACGATCGGCAGCAGGAAGTAGGTCCAGAAGATCAGCATCAGTACCGGGATCGCGCGGAAGAAGCCGAGCAGCGCCACCAGCAGCAGGCGCGGCTTGCCGGGCAGCACCGCGAGGGCCACGCCGAGGACCAGGCCGAGGACCGCCGAAGCCAGTCCGGAGAGCGACGCCAGCAGCAGGGTCAGCGCCGCTCCGCCGAGCGGGCCGTCCGGGTAGGCGCCGAGCAGCAGGTAGGACAGGTTGTCCGAGATGACCGAGAAATCCATCTCAGGCACCTCCCTGGCGGTAGCGGCGGGTCTGCTGCAACGCCTGGCCGAAAGCTTCGATCAGGGCGATGGCGCCGATGTAGAGGAGGGTGGCGATGCCGAAGGCCTGGAAGGTCTTGAAGGTCTCGGTTTCCACCTGGCGCGACGCGTAGGACAGCTCGGCCAGGCCGATGGCCATCGCCAGCGAGGAGTTCTTCAGCGCATTCATGTACTGCCCGAGCAGCGGCGGCAGAGCCGTGCGCAGGGCCTGCGGCAGCACCACCGCGCGCCATACCTGGCGCTGGGTCAGCCCCAGGGCGAGGCCGGCGGCGCGCTGCTCGGGGCGTACCGAGGCGATGCCGGCGCGGAACTCCTCGGCGACGAAAGCCGAGGTATAGAGGGTCAGCCCCCAGGCACCGGCGAGGAACTCGAAGGACGGCCAGTCGAGCAAGGGCGTCTCGTGCGGCGTGTTCAGCCAGCTCACCAGCGCCTCCGGCAGCAGCGCGGGAACGCCGAAGTACCAGAAGAACAGCTGCACCAGCAGCGGGGTATTGCGGAACAGCGCCAGGTAGGCGCGCGCCGGCCAGGACAGCAGGCGCCGGCGCGACAGCCGGGCGATGGCCAGGGGGGCGCCGATCAGGGTGGCGAGCAGGCAACTGAGCAGGGCGAGGCCGAGGGTCAGCAGGAAGCCGTCGAGCAACCAGCGCAGGTACTGCGGGGCGAGAAGTTCGCCGAACATGTGCGGGATTCCGTCGGGTAGAACGAAAAACGCGCCTCAGCGAAGTGAGGCGCGCGGGTCGTGCGGGCGAAGCGGGCCGTTCAGCTCTTGTCGCCGATCTTGTACAGGCGCGCCAGCGGGGTCTTGGTTTGCGGCCCGAACCAGGTGTCGTAGATCTTCTGCGCCTGGCCGTCCTGCTCCAGCTCGCGCAGGCTCTTGTCGACGAATTCGGTCAGGGCCTTCTCGCCCTTGGGAATACCGACGCCGATCAGGTCGTTGGAAATGGTGAAGGGCGGCACTTCGTACTTGTCGCGGTCGGGCACGTTGGCCAGCAGGCCGATCAGCTTCGGACCGTCCTGGGTGATGGCCTGGACCTGGCCGTTGCGCAGGGCGGTGAAGGCGAAGGGCGTGTCGTCGTAGGCAATGACCTTGGCGCCGGGGAACTTCTCGCGCAGCACGCCTTCGTTGACCGTGCCCTTGTCCACGCCGACGCGCCACTTGTTGAGGACTTCCGGCGAGGTCAGGGTGCCTTTCTTGACGATGAACTGCTGGCCGGAGGAGAAGTAGGGGATGCTGAAGTCCACCTGCTGCGCACGCTCCGGGGTGATGGTGAAGTTGGCCAGGACCAGGTCGACCTTGTTCGCCGTCAGCAGCGGGATGCGGTTGGCCGGGTTGGTCGGCAGCACTTGCAGCCGTACGCCCAGCTTGTCGGCCAGGGCCTTGGCATAGTCGACGTCGAGGCCTTCGATCTGCTTGCTCTTGGCGTCGACGAAACCGAACGGCGGGTTGCTGTCGAAGGACGCGACGCGCAATACGCCGGCCTTGCGGATGTCCTCCAGGCGGTCGGCCTGGGCCAGGCCGGAGATCAGGGCGAGGGCGGTGATGGCGGGGAGTTTCTTCATGAAAGTTCCAGCTCCTTGTCGGCCGCGATCGACGATCAGGGCCTTGCAATGTGGGGCGGGCATTCCGGATGGGAATGCCGCCATGTCGGCGCGGGGGTATCCCGTGGCGAAGGGAGTTTGGCAGGGGCCAAGGGTCGGGAGAAAAGAATGAATCGATCTATCTTATTTCCAAACGAAATAAGAGATATTAAAACAAGGATTCAAGGAAATAAAAAACGATAGCGTAACGCCATGGTCCGCGGGGCTTCCGCGTCGGGGTTTCGTCGTCGAGAAGGAAGGCCGGGGCCCGGCGGCCCCGTCAGCGGCTGTCCCGGCAGTCGATCACGCTGGCGTTGGTGATGATGTCCCGGCTGTCGGTGTACAGGGTGATGCTGCAGAAATAGTCGAGGATGGTCTCGTTCTCGTAGTAGCCGGTCTTGCGATAGACCGCCTCGCTACCCACCGGCGCCATGCCGGCGACCCCCTGGCCACCGACGCCGACCCAGGTCTCGCGCTGGCCGACGTACTCGGTGCCGGTCTGTATGAAGACCTTGTCCGGCCCCATGTGGGTCCGCACGCGGTTCCAGGCGTAGAAGCCGCCGCTACCGTAGGACGAAGGGCCGAGGCCCTGGTCGGGCTTGCCGAACAGTTCGAAGGCCTTGCCGGCGGGCTGGCCGATGAGCTTCTGCGCGGCGACCTTGACCTCGTTGTCGCGATTCCCCGACTGACCGAGGGAGGCGCAGGCGCTGAGGCCGAGGACGAGCAGGGCGAGACCGAAGGGCTTGATCGAGGGCATGGCATTCACTCCGTTGAAATGCCGCAGGATGTTAGAGGTCCAGCCGGCTCGCCGCTATTAGCTCATTTGTGCTAGTGCCGCTCACTTCGCCAGGTGCCGCGCCTGTTCGGCATGCACGCTGGCCATGAAGGTCTGCATGGCCGAGGAGTGGACCCGGTTGCGTCGGGTGATCAGGCCGTAGGGCGGAAGGCGCGGCTCCAGCTGGATCGGCAGGATCGCCAGCAGGTGCTTGCCCGGGTAGTCCTCGATCACCGAGCGCGGAGTGATGCCGATCATGTCGGTCTGTTGCAGCAGGGAGAGCAGGGTCATGATCGAGGTGGTCTCGACGATACTGCTCGGCAGGTCGATGCGCGCGTTGTGGAAGGCCTGGTTGACGATCCCGCGCATCGGACTGGGGTGCTGCTGCAACACCCAGGTCAACTCCTGCAACTCTCCCCAGTCCAGCTTGCGTGCCTGCGACAACGGGTTCTGCGCGCCGACCACCACGCAGAGTTCTTCCTCGCCGAGGCTGTCGAACACCAGGTCGTCGGTGCGCGCGCCGCTGGGGATGCGTCCGAGCACCACGTCCAGCTGGTCCTGTTGCAGGGCCTGGACCAGCACGTCGCTGGTGTCCACCTGGATGCTCATCGACAGCCGTGGATGACTCTGCTTCAGGGTGGCGATGGTGCGGGTGAGCAGGCTCGAGGCCAGCGCCGGGATCGCTCCGACGGTGACCCGGCCGAGGTTGCCGGACTCCAGCGCGACCAGTTCCTCGCGCATCCCGGACAGCTCGGCGAAGATCATCCGCGAGTAATAGATCAACGTCTCGCCGAAAGGCGTCGCGCGCATGCCGCGCGGCAAACGCTCGAACAACTCGACGCCGAGCAGGTCTTCGGCCTCGTGGAGCATCTTGGTCGCCGCCGGCTGGGTCATGCCGATCTCGTCGGCGGCGCGGCGCAGCGAGCCGAGTTCCTCCAGGGCCAGCATCAGGCGCAACTGGCGCAGGCGCAGGCGGCTGTGGATGATGCTGGCGTCGGGAATCCGGGACATGGCGTATCTCGCTGGCGGCGGGGAGACCCAGGGTGACAAGAAATCCACCCCGCCGCCAGACGCAGGCTCAGGCGGCATGCCGGAGCCCCCTCCGGCCACGCCGGAACAACGCCCCGGCGCACCGCGCCAGCAACGGCCAGAACAGCATCGCCAGCGCCGCGCCGGTCAGGCTGGCCACCAGCGGGTTGGACCAGAACACCGAGAGTTGCCCGTCGGAGAACAGCATCGACTGGCGGAACGCGTCCTCGGCCTTGTCGCCGAGCACCGCGGCGAGCACCAGCGGGGCGATGGGGTAGCCGAGCTTCTTGAACAGGTAGCCGAGCGCGCCGAACAGCAGCATCAGGACCACGTCGAGCATGGCGTTGTGCACCGAGTAGGCGCCGATGGCGCAGACCATGACGATGATCGGCGCGACGATGGCGAACGGAATCCGCAGGATCGAGGCGAACAGCGGCACGGTCGCCAGTACCACGATCAGGCTGACCACGTTGCCCAGGTACATGCTGGCGATCAGGCCCCAGACGAAGTCGTGCTGTTCGACGAACAGCGTCGGCCCGGGATGCAGCCCCCAGATCATCAGGCCACCGAGCATCACCGCGGCGGTCGCCGAGCCGGGGATGCCGAGCGTCAGCATCGGCAGCAGGGCGCTGGTGCCGGCGCTGTGGTCGGCGGTCTCCGGAGCGATCACGCCTTCCACCTCGCCCTTGCCGAAGTTCTCGCGGTTCTTCGAGAAGCGCCGCGCCAGGCTGTAGCTCATGAACGAGGCGGCGGTGGGGCCGCCCGGAGTGACGCCCATCCAGCAGCCGACCAGCGCGCTGCGCAGCCAGGTCAGCCAGTAGCGCGGCAGCCTGGCCCAGGTACGCAGGATCACCATCGGCGTGATGCGTGCGCGCTCGCCGCGGAACACCAGGCCTTCCTCCACCGTGCAGAGGATCTCGCCGATGCCGAACAGGCCGATCACCGCCACCTCGAAACTCAGCCCGGAGAGCAGCCAGGGCTGGTCGAAGGTCAGGCGCAGGTCGCCGGACACGGTATCCATGCCCACGGCGGCCATGGCGAAGCCGATGGTCATCGCCACCAGGGTCTTCAGTGGCGGGTTGCGGCTCATGCCGATGAAGGTGCAGAACGCCAGCAGGTAGACGGCGAAGAACTCGGGCGAGCTGAACGCCAGGGCGAAGCGGGCGATATGGGTGGACAGGAAGGTCAGCAGCAGCACGCCGACCAGCGCCCCGAGGAGCGCCGAGGTGAAGGCGGCGGTCAGCGCTTCGCCGGCCTGGCCGTTGCGCGCCATCGGGTAGCCGTCGAAGGTGGTGGCCACCGACGACGGCTCGCCGGGGATGTTGAACAGGATCGAGGTGATCGAGCCGCCGAACAACGCGCCCCAGTACATGCAGGAAAGCAGGATGATCGCCGACACCGGCGACATGCTGAAGGTCAACGGCAGCAGCAGCGCCACCCCGTTCGGCGCACCGAGGCCCGGCAGCACGCCGACCAGGATGCCGAGCAGCACGCCGATCACCATCAGGCCGAGGTGATGGGCGCTGAGGACCAGGCTCATGCCCTGCATCAGGGAATCGAATTCGCTCATGGCCTGGCGCTCCCGACGAAGGCCGCGAGGTCGGCCAGTACTCCGGCATCCAGCGGCACCTTGAACCAGACGGCGAAGATCAGGTAGCTGGCCAGCGCCGCGCCGCAGGACAGCGCGACGATCAGCGGTACGCCGTAGGGTTTGTCACGACTGCGGTCGCGCCACATGAACCAGGCGATGAACAACGCGGAAGCGAGGTAGATCCCGGCGAACGGCATGGCCGCCACGTAGGCGGCGATCGGCAGGAACACCGCAAGCACCCGGCGAAAGGCCGCGCGGGCGACGAACGAGGTACCCAGCGCCCGCCAGCGGCACAGGGCCATGAGCAGGTTGCCGAGGCTGGCGGCGCTCAGCAGCAGGCCGATGTAGAAGGGGAAATAGCCGGCCTCGGGGCCGCTGTCGCCCCAGCCGACGCCGATATCCTGGCTGCCGTACATGACGATCGCGCCGAGCGCGGCGGTGAACAGCGCCAGGCCGATCTCCACCCAGCGGGTGGCGACCAGCGGCGCATCGGATGAGCTGGACATGTTCGTCTCCTGGTCGCGCTACGCGGGTTACTGGCGAAGCCAGCCGGCTTCCCGGAACAACGGGATGACGCGCTGGCGGTCCTTCTCGATGTAGCTCACCAGGTCCTCGCCAGCGAGGAAAGTCGGCGCCAGAGCGGAACGTTCGACATAGTCCCTGAACTCGGCGGTCTGGCTGACCTTGCGCATCAACTCGACGTAGAAGGCGCGCTGCTCGTCGCTGACTCCGCCGGGCAGGAACACGGTGCGCGGGAAGCGGTACTGGTCGATGCCCAGGCCCTGCTCGTGGCAGGTGGGGATGTCCGCCCAGGACTGCTCGGCAGCGACCTTGGCGGTGTAGATCATGCGCTCGTGGCTGAACACGCAGAGCGGCCGGACCTGGCCGCCGCGCCACTGGCTGAGGCTTTCCGCCGGGTTGTTGAGGTTGGCGGCGATGTGCCTGCCGGCCAGTTGGATGGACGCCTCGCTGCCGCTCTTGAAGGGGATGTAGGTCAACTTGCCGCCGACCTGCTTGCCGAGCAGCAGGCTGAGGGTCTGGTCGACGTCCTTCGACTGGCTGCCGCCGAAGCGCATGCCTGCCGCGTCCTTCTTCAGATCGGCGAGGAACGCCGCGGCGTCCGCCCACGGCGCCGCCTGGTAGGTCCAGAGGATGAAGTCGTCCTCGGCCACCGCCGCCACCGGCGTCAGGTCGGTCCATTGGTAGCCCAGCCGGGCCACCAGCGGCAGCAGGTAGACATTGTTGGTGCCGATCACCAGCTTGTGCGCGTTGCCCTTGGCCAGTTTCAGGTCGAGGAAGGCTTCGGCGCCGTTGCCGCCGCCCTTGTTCAGCACCACGGTGTTGACGTCGAGCAGCTTGTTCTGGCTGATCGCCGCCTGGACCAGGCGGGCGAGCTGGTCGGTGCCGCCACCGGGACCGCCGGCGACGACGATCTCCAGGTTCTCTTCGGGTTTCCAGGCAGCTGCCAGGGCGGGCAGGGCGGTGCAGCAGAGCAGGGCGCAAGCGGCCAGGAAGGAGGGGACGGAGCGCGCATATGCGGTACGCATGGAGGACCTCTGGTTGTCATTGTTGTTATGGGTAGGGCGGAGTGTGCGAAGCGCACCGATAAGCGTCCACTCAAAATAAGGCATACACCGATAGCCTGGGGTTATGAGTGGAAGCGGATGTCGGATACCTGGAGCGATAACCGTAGGAAATGGCCGTATGAGCAGCTTTGATTAGACGGTTATCGATGGAAAGCCGGATAGTGGGCCTGCCGGACCTGCCACCCCAGTTCCGCAGCACAAGAACAACAATAAAAGAGGTACGACCCATGGCTCAGGCACAGACCGCCGTGCTCCAGGCTGATCCTGCCCAGGACAAGGCCACTGCCGCAAAACCCAGCAACGTCCGCTGGCGCATCTTCGCCATCGTCTTCGCCCTGACGGTGATCAACCTGGTCGACCGGGTCTCGCTGTCCATCGCCATGCCCACCATCGCCGGTGAATTCCAGCTAACGCCGAGCATGCAGGGGCTGATCCTCAGCAGCTTCTTCTGGGCCTACGCGCTGTTGCAGATTCCCGGCGGCTGGCTGATCGACCGCTACGGCCCGCGCCGGGTGATCGGCTGGTCCACCGGCCTCTGGGGAGCCTTCCAGACCCTCGCGGCCTTCGCCAGCGGCGGCCTGTCGCTGATGTTCGCGCGGGTCGCCCTGGGCGCGGCGGAAGCGCCGCTGTTCCCCTCCGGCGGCAAGCTCAACTCGCTGTGGCTGGGCTCCAGCGAACGCAGCCGCGGCGCCGTGCTGATGGACTGCGGAGGGCCGCTGGGCGTCGCTCTCGGCGGACTGGTCATCGCCTACCTGATCGCCGTGCTCGGCTCCTGGCGCAGCGCCTTCTTCATCGCCGGCATCGCCACCCTGGCCATGGCCTGGCTGGCCTGGCACTACCTGCGCGACGACCCGGCCGAGCATCCCGGGGTCAACGCCGCCGAGCTGGACCGGATCAACGCCGACCGTACCACCCCGCTCGCCGAAGCGGACCGCCAGGCGGGCGGAGGACTGGGCATCGTCGGCCGCTCCCTGGTCGGTATCGTCCTCGGCCGCGCCAGCTGGGCCATGGTGTTCTTCGGCCTGCTTACCTGGGGGCCCAGCTACCTGGCGCAGGCGCGCGGCTTCGATATCAAGGGTATCGGCGCCGCGACCTTCGTCATCTTCCTCTGCGGCGCCGTCGGTTCCCTGGTCGGCGGCTTCCTCTGCGACCTGCTGATCCGCAAGGGTGTGCGCCGCGGCCTGGCGGCCAAGGGCCTGCTGACGGTCTCGGGCTTCGCGGCGCTGCTCGCCTTCCTGCTGTTGCCGAGCCTGGAAGATGCCTATGTCGCCGTGATCCTGCTGGCGCTGACCGCCTTCTTCCTGATGTGGGGCAGCCTGTACTGGAGCTTTCCGGCCTTGCTCGCCGCTCCGGCCCGGGTCGGCCTGGTCGGCGGGGTGATGAACATGGCCGGCAGCCTCGGCGGCATCGCCGTGCCGATCCTGGTCGGGCTGCTGCTGCAACACCTGGGTGGATATGCCGCGGTGCTGGGCTTCTTCGCCCTCTGCTCGGCAGCCTTCATCGCCGGCACCCTGCTGATTTCCCTGGACAAGACCGAGGCAACGCATGGCTGAGCTGTACGACGGGCCGATCGTCGACGCCCATCATCATTTCTGGGACCCGCAGGCGAACTACCACCCCTGGCTCGCGGAGGACGCCAATATTCCGTTCCGCTACGGCGACTACAGCGCGATCAAGCGCCGCTACCTGCCGGCGGACTACTTCGGCGACGTCGGCGCACACCGGGTGGTCGAGACGGTCTACGTGGAAACCGAGTGGGACCCGCGCGATCCGCTCGGCGAAACCCGCTTCGTGCATCGCCTCGCCGAACGCCATGGCGCGCCCCACGCGGTGGTGGCGCAGGCCTGGCTGGACGCGCCGGACGCCGCCGAGGTGCTGGCGGCGCAGGCGGGCTTCGCACGGGTCCGCAGCGTCCGCCACAAGCCCGGCGGTCCGCAGCGCCCGCAACAGGTCGGCGAGCTGCGCAGCCTGATGAGCGACGAGCGCTGGCGTCGCGGCTATGCCGAGCTGGCCCGGCACGGCCTGCACTTCGACCTGCAGACGCCCTGGTGGAACCTCGCCGAGGCCGCATGCCTGGCGCGCGACTTCCCCGATACGCTGATCGTGCTCAACCACGCCGGCCTGCCGTCCGATCGCAGCGCGGAGGGGCTGGCCGCCTGGCAACGGGCCATGGCGCGCTTCGCCGAATGCCCCAACGTGGCGTTGAAGATCTCCGGCATCGGCCAGGCCGGCCGGCGCTGGAGCGTCGAGGACAACGCCTGGATCGTCCGCGAAAGCATCGCCCTGTTCGGCGTCGAGCGGGCGATGTTCGCCAGCAACTTCCCGGTGGACAGCCTGTGCGGCTCGTTCGACGACATCTATGGCGGTTTCAAACGCATCGTCGCCGACCTGCCGTACGCCGACCAGGAACGGCTCTTCCATGGCAACGCGCGGCGCATCTACCGCACCGTGCCCGACACCGTACGCCTGCAGCAGGCGTCGCCCGACCCGAGGACTTCCCCATGAACGCTCCATCCCTACCGCGACTGGCCATGGTCCTGGGCGATCCGGCCGGCATCGGCCCGGAACTGATCGCCCGCCTGCTGGCCGACACCGAGGTGCGCGAAAAGGCGCACATCGTGCTGATCGCCGACGAAGCGGAAATGCGCCGCGGCATGCGCATCGCCGGCTGCGAATTCCCCTACCGGCGCATCGACGCGCTGGAAACCCTGGATTTCGCCGACGCCACGCCACTGCTGCATCCCTGGCACAGCCAGGGCGGGGACGAGTTCCCACGCAGCGAAGCGAGCGCCGTCGGTGGCCGCTACAGCCTGGAGACCCTCGCGCTGGCCCTCGAACTGACCCGCAGCGGCAGGACCGACGCGATCCTCTTCGGCCCGCTGAACAAGACCTCGCTGCACATGGCCGGCATGGGCCACAGCGACGAGTTGCACTGGTTCGCCGAGCGCCTGGGGTTCGGCGGCCCGTTCTGCGAGTTCAACGTCCTCGACGACCTCTGGACCTCGCGGGTGACCTCCCACGTAGCCCTGGCCGAGGTGCCGGGCCTGCTCAGTCAGGAGCGGGTAGGGGAGGCGATCCGCCTGATCGACGACGCGCTCCGCCGCAGCGGCCTGGCGCGGCCGCGCATCGGCGTCTGCGGACTGAACCCGCACAACGGCGACAACGGCAGCTTCGGCCGCGAGGAACTGGACATCATCGCTCCGGCGGTGCAGAAGGCGCGCGAACAGGGAATCGCCGCCGACGGCCCGTATCCCGCCGACACCATTTTCCTCAAGGTGCAGGGCGACGCCCGTGCCTTCGACGCGGTGGTGACCATGTACCACGACCAGGGGCAGATCGCGATCAAGCTGATGGGATTTTCCCGCGGCGTGACCGTCCAGGGCGGCCTGCCGATCCCCATCGCTACGCCGGCCCACGGTACCGCCTTCGATATCGCAGGGCAGGGAAGGGCCGACGTCGGCGCCACCCGCCAGGCGTTCGAGATCGCCTGCCGGATGGGCAGGCGCAAAGCCTGATCGCCTGCATGCGACGCGACAACCAGGGCGCCGCCCCTTCGTAACGCGCTCCTGGCGCCTCCCTGTACCGTCGTGGCGGGGCAGGGGCGTCGCACCTTCGACAAGACACGTCGCCTGGAGCCGCAGCGCTCCACGGCTCGCTTCGGCCTGGGAAAAGGAAAAACAACAATGACCCGTTCCGCTCCGAACCTGCTGAAATCCGCCTCGCTCGCCCCGGTCCTGCTGGCCGGCCTGCCGTCGCTCGCCGGCGCCGAGGGCTTTATCGAAGACGCCAGCGTCAGCCTCGGCCTGCGCAATCTCTATTTCAATCGCGACTTCCGCCAGCCCGGCGCGGCGCAGTCGAAACAGGAGGAGTGGGCCCAAGGCTTTCTCCTACAGGCGAAATCCGGCTATACCCAGGGCACCCTGGGCCTGGGCGTCGAGCTGGTCGGCCAGCTCGGCCTGAAGCTCGACAGCGGCCCTGATCGTGCCGGCTCCGGACTGTTGCCACGCCACGCCGACGGACGCGCAGCGGACGACTACGCGCGACTGGGCGTGGCGCCGAAGCTGAAGCTGTCGAATACCGAGCTGAAGCTCGGCGAACTGCTGCCGGAACTGCCAATCCTCCTGCGCAACGATGGCCGCCTGCTGCCACAGACCTTCCAGGGCGGCATGCTGACCTCCAGGGAAATCGCCGGCCTGACCCTTCACGGCGGACAGATGCGTTCGCTCAGCCAGCGCAACTCCAGCGACCACCAGGACCTCTCGGTGGATGGGCGCGGCGGGGCGTTCTCCGACCGTTTCGACTACCTGGGCGCGGAATACCGCTTCAATGCCGAGCGCAGCCAGGTCGGGCTGTGGCAGGCGCGGCTGCAAGACATCTACCGGCAGGACTACTACAGCCTGAGCCACAAGCAGAGCTTCGGCGGCTGGCGCCTGGGCGCCAGTGTCGGGCTCTTCGACACGCGCGACGAAGGTGCCGCGAAGCTCGGCGAACTGGAGAATCGCGCGCTGACCGGTTTCTTCAGCGCGACCCGCGGCGGCCACAGCCTCGGCGCCGGCTACCAGCGCATGTACGGCGACGACGGGATGCTCTACATCGCCGGCACCAGTACACCGTTGGTCAACGACATCCAGGTGCGCAACTTCACCAGCGCCGGCGAGCGCTCCTGGCAACTGCGCTACGACTACGACTTCGTCGCCCTGGGCATTCCCGGGCTGACCGCCATGGCCCGCTACGCCAGCGGCGCCCATGCCCGGACGAAGGCGATGGGCGGCGGCCGCGCCTGGGAACGCGACGTGGACGTCGCCTACGTGATCCAGAGCGGCCCGTTGAAGAACCTCGGCCTGCGTTGGCGCAACGCCATGCTGCGGTCCAACCATGCCGCCGATGTCGACGAGAACCGCCTGATCCTCTCGTATTCCCTGCCGCTGCTCTGAGCGCAGGGCCGCTCTCGCTGCTGCCCGATAACCGGCGATTGGCTGATTGGTGAAAAGGTATTGTCTGGGGTTATCGATGAATGCGCAGAAGTGATTATCCGCGCGGGAGCGGCCTGGCTACAGTCGGCCCAACGCAAGCGGCCATGCCGCCTCCGCGTCGAACAACAACAAGAAGGAAGTCTTCCATGAGCGCCATGAACGACCACGCCAGGCTGCTGTCCTCGGCGATCGCCAACAGCCGCCTGCGGCTCCTGCCTTTCCTGGTCCTGATGTATGTGCTGGCCTTCATCGACCGGGCCAACGTCGGCTACGCGCGGGCCTTCCTGCAAGCCGACACCGGGCTCGGCGATGCCGCCTTCGCGTTCGGCGCGAGCATCTTCTTCATCGGCTATGCCTGCTTCGAGGTACCCAGCAACCTGATGCTGCACCGCCTCGGCGCCAGGGTCTGGCTGTGCAGGATCATGGTCACCTGGGGCCTGGTCTCGGCGGCGATGATGTTCGCCGACGACGCCATGACCTTCTATGTCCTGCGCTTCCTGCTGGGCGTCGCCGAGGCGGGCTTCTTCCCCGGCATCATCCTCTATCTCACCTACTGGTTCCCGCAGCGCAGCCGTGCCCAGGCGCTCGGCCTGTTCTATTTCGGCCTGCCGCTGGCGCTGGTGCTGGGCGGTCCGCTGTCCGGCTGGCTGCTGGAGTTCCACGGCATCTTCGGCCTGGCCAACTGGCAGTGGCTGTTCGTCACCGAGGGCCTGCTGGCCTCGCTGGTCGGCATTGCCGCCTACTTCTACCTGGTCGACCGCCCGCGCGATGCCGGCTGGCTGAGCGACGAGCAGAAGCGGGCGCTGGAAGGCGAGCTGGCCGAAGAAGACACCCGCAAACAGGCACGCGGCCCGCACGGCTTCCTCAGCGCTCTGCGCAGCGGCCAGGTGCTGAAGTTCTGCCTGGTCTACTTCACCATCCAGATGAGCGTGTACGGCGTGGTGTTCTACCTGCCGACCCGCATCGCCAGCTTCCTCGACGGCCAGGTCGGCCTGAACGTAGGCCTGATCACCGCGATTCCCTGGGCTTGTGCCCTGGTGGTAACGCGCCTGGTGACCCGCCAGGCCGACCGCAGCGGCCAGCATCGCCAGCTCGCGGTGGCCATGCTGGGCATGGCCGCAGCCGGCATCGCCGCCTCGGCGCTGGCCGGCAACCTGGGCCTGGCGGTGATCGCCTTCTGCTTCGCCGCGTCCGGCTTCGTCTCGGTGCAGCCGCTGTTCTGGACCCTTCCCACCGGTTACCTGAGCGGTGCGGCCGCGGCCAGCGGCATCGCCCTGATCAACTCCCTGGGCAACCTCGGCGGCTTCGTCGCGCCGAACCTCAAGACCCTCATGGAAAGCCAGTTCGCCGACCCGCGTGCCGGCATGTTCGCCCTGGCCGCCGTCGGCCTGCTCGGCGCCTGTCTGCTGGCCCGGCTGAAGACTTCCGGATCGTCGTCCGTCCCGCTGCGAGCGCGGCAGGCCGGCTGACCCCACTACGCACCGATAGGAGCTGCGACATGAAAATCAAATCCGTCCGTACCCGCGTCTTCGAATGGAAGGGCAAGGTCGTCCCGCCGCAGGCGCACTTCTGCACCAATGCCAGCGACATCCTGTTCGAGAAGGGGGACGCCATGGGTTCGTTCCGCTTCCACGGCTGGCTGGTGGTGGAGATCGAGACCGACGACGGCCTCGTCGGCATCGGCAACTGCGCCCTGGCGCCGCGCGTGGCGAAGGAAATCGTCGACCTCTACCTGGCGCCGATCTGCATCGGCGAAGACCCGTTCGACAACGAGTACATCTGGCAGAAGATGTATCGCCGCACCCACGCCTGGGGCCGCAAGGGCATCGGCATGGCAGCCATCTCGGCGGTGGACCTGGCGATCTGGGACATCATGGGCAAGGCGGTGAACAAGCCGGTGTTCAAGCTGCTCGGCGGCCGCACCAAGGAGAAGATCTGGACCTACGCCTCGAAGCTCTACGCCAACGACAACCTCGACGCCTTCCTCGAAGAGGCCCAGGGCTACCTTAACCAGGGCTTCAGCGCGCTGAAGATGCGCTTCGGCTATGGCCCCAAGGACGGCCCGGCGGGCATGCGCAGGAACATCGAGCAGGTCCGTGCGCTACGCGAACTGGCCGGGCCGGACATCGACATCATGCTCGAATGCTACATGGGCTGGACCCTGGAATACGCCCGGCGGATGCTGCCGAAGCTCGCCGAGTTCGAACCGCGCTGGCTGGAGGAGCCGGTGATCGCCGATGACCTCGAGGGCTACGTCGAGCTGAAGAAGATGGGGATCATGCCGATCTCCGGCGGCGAGCACGAATTCACCGGCCACGGCTTCAAGGACCTGCTGGAGCGCCGCGCGGTGGACGTCATCCAGTACGACACCAACCGCGTCGGCGGGATCACCGCCGCGCGCAAGATCAACGCCATGGCCGAGGCCTGGTCGGTGCCGGTGATCCCGCACGCCGGACAGTTGCACAACTATCACCTGACCATGGCCAGCACCGCTTCGCCGATGGCCGAGTTCTTCCCGGTGTTCGACGTCGAGGTCGGCAACGAGCTGTTCTACTACGTGTTCAAGGGCGAGCCGCAGCCGGTCGACGGCTATATCCAGCTGGACGATCACAAGCCCGGCCTGGGCCTGGAGATATCCGAAGAGCACCTCAAGGATTTCATCATCATCGAGTGATAGTCGGAGCCCACAGGAGGAGCCGAGATGCGGCTGATTCAATTCGAGGACCGGGCAGGGCAGCGCCGGGTCGGCGTCGTCGAAGGCGCCGGGATACAGGTGGTGCGCGGCGTGCGTAGCACGCGCGAACTGGGACTGGCGGCGATTCGCGCGGGCAGCGGCCTGCACGACGAGGTGCTGCGCCGAGGCAGCGAGCCAGGCCCGGACTATGCCGGGTTGCTGGAGGAGGGAAGGGTGCTGCCGCCGCTGGATCATGACGACCCGGCCCATTGCCTGGTCAGCGGCACCGGCCTGACCCACCTGGGCAGCGCCGCGACGCGCGACCGCATGCACCAGCAGAACCAGGGCGACGAGACCGTGCTGACCGACACCATGCGCATCTTCAGGTGGGGCCTGGAGGGCGGCAAGCCACCGGCGGGCCAGGTCGGCGCGCAGCCCGAATGGTTCTACAAGGGCGACGGCGGCATCGTCGTGCGCCCCGGCGCGGACTTCCCGCTGCCGGCCTTCGCCGAGGATGCCGGCGAGGAGCCGGAGCTGGTCGGGCTCTACCTGATCGGCGATGATCGCCGGCCTTATCGGCTCGGCTACGCCCTGGGCAACGAGTTCTCCGACCACCTGATGGAGCGCCGCAACTACCTGTACCTGGCGCATTCCAAGCTGCGCGCCTGCTGCTACGGGCCGGAGCTGCGGGTCGGCGAACTGCCGCGCCACCTGCAGGGCGAGAGCCGGATCCTGCGCGACGGCGAAGTGCTCTGGCAGCAGGCGTTCCTTTCCGGCGAGGACAACATGTGCCACAGCCTGGAGAACCTCGAGTACCACCATTTCAAGTACGCGCAGTTCCTCCGTCCGGGCGACGTCCACGTGCATTACTTCGGTACCGCCACGCTGTCCTTCGCCGACGGGATCAAGGCGATGCCGGGGGATGTCTTCGAGATCGCCATGGCCGAGTTCGGCGCGCCGCTGCGCAATGGCATCGCCGCCGTCGAGACCGCACTGACGCCGGGGCGGGTGGTAGCGCTCTGAAGCCTCACCGCCGTGCATAGGCCGGAGCTCCACGAGAGACCCGCGGCACGGATTCCTTCATTCCTGCGGAGCCTTGGCTCCAACCCCGCCGGCCATCCCCGGCGGGGCTTCCCCTGCATGAGGTCGACATGACAGCCATCCTCGGACACAACTACATCGGCGGCGCCCGCAGCGCGGCCGGCACGATCTTCCTGCAAAGCCTCGACGCCGCCAGCGGTGAGGCGCTGCCGTACCGCTTCGTGCAAGCCACTCCGGAAGAAGTGGACGCCGCCGCCGAAGCCGCCGCCAGCGCCTACCCGCACTACCGGCAACTGCCGGCCAGCCGCCGCGCGGAATTCCTCGATACCATCGCCGCCGAACTCGACGCGCTGGACGATGATTTCGTCGCCATCGTCTGCCGTGAAACCGCGCTACCGGCCACGCGCATCCAGGGCGAACGCAGCCGCACCAGCGGCCAGTTGCGCCTGTTCGCCGAAGTTCTGCGGCGCGGCGACTTCCATGGCGCGCGCATCGACCGCGCCCGGCCCGAACGCAAGCCGCTGCCACGCGTCGACCTGCGCCAGTGCCGGATCGGCCTCGGCCCGGTGGCGGTGTTCGGCGCGAGCAACTTCCCCCTGGCGTTCTCCACCGCCGGCGGCGATACCGCCGCGGCCCTGGCCGCCGGCTGCCCGGTGGTATTCAAGGCGCACAGCGGACACATGGCCACCGCCGAACGGGTCGCCGCGGCGATCCTACGCGCGGCCGAGCGCACCGGCATGCCGGCGGGCGTGTTCAACATGATCTACGGCGGCGGAGTAGGGGAGCGCCTGGTCCGCCACCCCGCGATCCAGGCGGTCGGCTTCACCGGCTCGCTGAAGGGCGGCCGCGCCCTCTGCGACATCGCCGCCGCCCGGGCGCAGCCGATCCCGGTGTTCGCCGAGATGAGCAGCATCAACCCGGTGGTCCTGCTGCCCGCCGCGCTGCAAGGCCGAGGCGAGGCCGTGGCCGACGAACTGAGTGCCTCGGTGGTGCTCGGTTGCGGCCAGTTCTGTACCAATCCGGGCCTGGTCATCGGCATCCGCTCTGCGCAATTCTCGGCGTTCCTCGAACGCTTCGCCGCCCGCATGGACGACCAGCCGGCGCAGACCATGCTCAATGCCGGCACGCTGGCCAGCTATGAAAAAGGCCTGGCGGCGCTGCACGCCCACCCGCGCGTCCGCCACCTCGCCGGGCAGCCGCAGGAAGGCCGCCAGGCCCGGCCGCAACTGTTCCAGGCGGATGTCAGCCTGCTGCTGGAGGGCGACGAGTTGCTGCAGGAAGAAGTCTTCGGCCCGGCCAGCGTGGTCGTCGAGGTCGCCGACCACGCCGAACTGAAGCGCGCGCTGCATGGGCTACACGGGCAGCTCACCGCGACCCTGATCGCCGAAGCGGAAGACCTGGCGTCCTTCGCCGACCTGGTACCGCTACTGGAACAGAAGGCAGGGCGCCTGCTGCTCAACGGCTACCCGACCGGCGTGGAAGTCTGCGACGCGATGGTCCACGGCGGCCCGTACCCGGCCACTTCGGACGCCCGCGGCACCTCGGTGGGCACCCTGGCCATCGACCGTTTCCTGCGCCCGGTGTGCTACCAGAACTACCCGGACGCGTGGCTGCCGGAAGCGCTGAAGGATGGCAACCCATTGGGGATTGCGCGGTTGGTGGACGGGGTTGAGACGCGGGCGGCGATTGACTGAAAGAGGAACCGGGCAAAGACGAGGTTCCGAGGATACCGGAGCCTCAGAGGTGTGCAGCAGGACACTGGAGGTGCCCCGGAAGAGGCCCGCCGGTGTTCCTGACTGTACAGCAAAGCGAGTATCGATCCAGGGCTACCCGAGCGTTCCTATCGTCCCATGCCTGAACGCGGAAAAGCCGATTCTCGGTGTCGAGGGATTCTCGGCCGATACCGCCACTTGCATCGGCATGAGGCAGGAGGCGCCGGGGGAATTGTTGGGACAACTCACCGATGGAGCGCCTGTTCCGCAGTCTGAAGTCGG